>DMTU01000243.1:0-1660 GCA_003476595.1 Acidimicrobiaceae bacterium
GTTCATCCGGTTGAAGCACCGCAACATCGTCGACTTCCCACACCCCGACGGACCGATGAAGGCCGTGATCTGGTGCTGCTTGACCTGCATCGACACGTCGCGCACGGCGCGGAAGTCCCCGTAGTACACGGACACGTCGTCGACGTCGAAGACGGTCGCGCCGCCTCGGCTCGGGGCGCTGGTGGGCATCGAGCCCACCATGGGTGCATCGGTCATCGTGGGACGCTCCTCGGTCGAGTGCTCGGGCACGTCAACCCCTCTTCTTCTCGTAGTGGTTGCGCAGCAGGATCGCGACGGCGTTGGCGGCGAGGACCACGACGAGGAGCACGACGATGGCCGCCGCCGTCGCCTGCTCCCACTCGGGGCCGGGCCGGCCGGCCCAGGTGGTGATGATGATCGGCATGGCGGTGAAGCGGTCGCCGAGGGTGGTCGGGTCGAGCTCGGTGCCACCGGACAGGAAGCCGGTGACGGCACCGACCAGGATCAGCGGCGCGGCCTCACCCATGGCCCGGGCCAGGGCCAGCACGGTGCCGGTGAGGATCCCGGGTGCGGCGTAGGGCAGCACGTGGTCCCGGGTCACCTCCCAACGGGTGGCGCCGACGCCGTAGCCCGCCTCCCGCAGGCTGCCGGGCACCGCCCGCAGCGCTTCGGACGCGGTGATGATCACGATGGGCAGCACCAGGATGGCCAGGGTCAGCCCGGCGGAGATCAGCGAGCGGCCCTGCGAGCTCGGACCGGTGAAGCTCCCGAGCGCCTTGACGAAGATGGCCAGGCCGAGGATGCCGTACACGACCGAGGGCACCCCGGCCAGGTTGCGGATGTTCAGGTCGATGAACCGCGACAGCCGCGACTTCGACGCGTACTCCTCGAGGTAGATCGCGGCGCCGACGCCGATCGGGAAGGCGAACACCACCGTGAACACGCCGATGTAGAAGGTGCCGCGCAGGCCCTGGAGGAGGCCGGACTCCCCCGGCTGCGAGCGGAGGCTGCCGGTGAGGAAGTCGCCGAGGCGGCCGGTGAGCGTGCCGCTGCCGGTTTGGACCATGTCGTAGACGAGGACGCCGAGCACCGCGACCGATGCGGCGACGGCGCCGATGAGCACGGCCTGGAAGATGCGGCCGGCGGTGTCGGAGCGCCGACCGGTGAGCTGGCGCCGGACCTGCTCGGGGACGATGGCGCCGACCTGGGCGGCGGGCGTGGTGAGGGCCATGTCCGGACGCTCCTAGTAGGCCTGGCGCACGCGCTGGACGAAGCGGCCGGCGAGGACGTTGAGGACGAGGGTGATCGCGAACAGGAGCAGGGCCACGAAGAACAGGCTCTGGAACGTGAGCCCGGCGCCGCGCACCTGGTCGGTGCCGGCGGCCTGGGAGGCGATGGCGGCGGTCATCGTCTGACCCGGCTTGAACGGATCGGTGCTGAACAGCGAGCCACCGGTGGCGCCCGCGGCGATGAACACGACCATGGTCTCGCCGATCGCCCGGGACACCGCCACGATGAACGCGGCGACCAACCCCGACACGGCCGCGGGGATCACGACCCGGATCGTGGTCGTGATCTTGCGGGCACCGAGCCCGTAGGACGCCTCCCGCAGCGCGGCAGGCACCGAGCGCATCGCGTCCTCGGAGATCGACGCCACGAGCGGGATCGTGAGGATGCCCAC
>DMTU01000243.1:1779-2277 GCA_003476595.1 Acidimicrobiaceae bacterium
CCCAGCACCACCGACGGGATCCCGGCGAGGATCTCGAGCACCGGCTTGAGCAGCTTGCGGACGCCGGCCGGGGCGTACTCGGAGAGGTAGATGGCGGCACCGAGCCCGAGGGGCATGGCGACCGCCATGGCGATCACCGTGACGATCAGCGTGCCGGTGAGGAGCGTCTTGATGTCGTAGATCCCCCGCCGGGGGAACCACCCGTCGCTCCACAGGCTGGCCGCCTCCACCTGGCTGACGAAGGTCCACGCCTCGCCGACCAGCGACGCCACGATCAGCACGGAGATCACGATCGACAGCAGCGCAGCGAGGAACAGCACGGCCCGCACGAGGTGCTCGGTCCGCATGCGCTTCCGGGAGCCTCGCAAGTCCTCGAGGGTGTAGGTGGCCGGGGTGGTCAGGTCGCTCATGCGGCACCGGTCGTTCGGGAGGCCCAGCGCTCGCGGGTGGCGGCGAGGTCCGCGTCGGACAGGGGGACGTAGCCGACGTCGGCCACCG
>DMTU01000243.1:2488-2722 GCA_003476595.1 Acidimicrobiaceae bacterium
GTCGGCCACCGCGTCGATGGCGTCGTGGAGGTAGAAGTCGACGAACGCCTCGAGCACCGGCTCCTCGGCGGCCGCATCGGCGTTGACGTAGATGAACAGCGGCCGGCTGATGGGGTAGGAGCCCTCGGCGATGGTCTCCGGCGTCGGCGCCACGCAGCCTTCGCCGCCGTCGACCTCGAGGATCTTCACCCCTTCGGCGCCGGCGGCGAACGCGAAGCCGACCCAGCCGAAGCT
>DMTU01000284.1 GCA_003476595.1 Acidimicrobiaceae bacterium
CGGCTGTTCACCGGCTCGGCCCGGGACGCCGCCATGCTGCAGGCGCTGGTGCGGGGTCCGGGCGGGCTCGGCTGTCTCTGGCCCGGGTGCGACGGGCGAGGCAGGTGCCTCCAGGTCGACCACCGGAACCCGGCGATCCGGGGTGGCCCGACGAACGTTGCGAACTCGGACGCCTACTGCGGGTCCCACAACCGGATCAAGGAACGGGGGTTCCGCCCGGTCCGCGGGCCGGGCGGGGAGTGGACCATCCACCGGCCCGGCGACGGCGGCCCCATCACGCCACCGGCCTGACCGGGCGGAGCGAACGACCACCGGTCCGGGAGGACCGGCGCTCGAGCGCGCCTCTCGTGTGGATCAGCCGGTGGTCAGGCGGCTGAACGCATCGATCGGCTGGTCGCCGACGACGGTGCTGGTCGTGCGGTCGGCCAGGTGGGGGAGCGTGGCCCGGACCCGCTGCTCCAGGGCCCGCACGGTCTCCTCGCCGCCGCCGACCAGCAGGGCGACGACCGAGCGGTTCCGCCGCAGCACGAGGTCGTGGGTGCGCAGGGCGGTGCGCAGCTCGGTGACGACCGCCTCGGGGTCGGCGCCGTCGTCGAGCGTGACGCAGAGCAGGACGTCGTCGGGGCGGGCGTCGGCGACCAGGCGGTAGAAGGCGTGGCTGTCGACCGTCGCGGGCTGGGCCGTCACCGGCCGCACCGGTCGGCGGCGCTCGCCGGTGCGCTCGCTGGCGGCGGCCAGCACCCGGGCCAGGCGCTCGAAGTCGGGCTTGGCCACCACCTCGACAGCGTCGTCGAGGTGCAGCAGCGAGTCGTGGGCGGTGAACACCACGACGATCACATCCGGGTGGTCCCGGCGGAGCCGGTCGACGAGGTCGATGCCGGTGCTGCGGTGGAGCAGGAGGTCGACGACCGCAACGTCGGGCGTGAACCGGCTGAGGAACGCCAGAGCGTCGAGGGTGGAGTCCACGCCGGCCAGCACCTGGCCGCCCAGGTCCTCGACCAGGTCGCCGATGACCGAGCGCGCCACGGGGTCGTCCTCGCAGATGAGAACATCCATCACGCCAGAGTGTGACCGACTGCGCGCGACGTTTGTGACACCACCGACGCGCGTGGTCAGATCCGAAGAGACCAGACCGTCGACTCCCGAGGTGGGACCCCAATGACCGTTCGCGTGGGCATCAATGGCTTCGGCCGCATCGGCCGCAACTTCTTCCGGGCGGCGAAGGCGCAGGGCGCCGACATCGACTTCGTGGCGGTGAACGACCTCGGCTCCCTCGACACCATGGCCCACCTGCTCCAGTACGACTCGGTCATGGGCCGCTTCCCGGAGAAGGTGAGCGTCGGCGACGGCGGCATCACCATCGGCGACGACACCCTCAAGGTGCTCTCCGAGCGCAACCCGGCCGACCTGCCCTGGGGCGACCTCGGCGTCGACGTGGTCATCGAGTCCACCGGCATCTTCAACTCCAAGGAGAAGGCCGGCGCCCACCTCGAGGGCGGCGCCCCGCTCGTCATCGTCTCGGCCCCGGCCAGCGGTGCGGACGAGACCTTCGTGGTCGGCGTCAACGACGACACCTTCGACAAGGACAAGCACAAGGTCGTCTCCAACGCCTCCTGCACCACCAACTGCTTCGTGCCCATGGTCAAGGTCCTCGACGACACCTTCGGTGTCGAGAAGGGCTTCATGACCACGATCCACGCCTACACCGGTGACCAGTCCCTGGTGGACGGTCCCCACGGCGACCTGCGCCGGGCCCGCGCCGCGGCCATCAACATCATCCCCACCAGCACCGGCGCCGCGCGGGCCACCAGCCTGGTCATGCAGTCGATGGAGGGCCGCCTCGACGGCACCGCCCTCCGCGTGCCCGTGCCCACCGGCTCGATCACCGACTTCACCGCCGTGCTGAAGAAGGACGCCACCGCCGAGGCGATCAACGAGGCCTTCCAGGCCGCCGCCACCGAGGGCCGGCTGTCCGGTGTGCTCGACTACAGCGACGCCCCGATCGTGTCCTCCGACATCGTCGGCTCCGCTGCCTCCTGCACCTTCGACTCCGGCCTCACCATGGCCAACGGGTCGCTGGCCAAGATCAGCGGCTGGTACGACAACGAGTGGGGCTACTCGAACCGCCTGGTGGACCTCACCGTCATCGCCTGCGGCTGAGCGGCGCCGATGGAACCGGTTCCCCAGCTGGAGGACCTGCTGCCGCTCGACGGCAAGCGGGTCCTCGTCCGTGCCGACTTCAACGTGCCGCTGCGCGAGGAGCCCGACGGCACCCGCGAGATCGTCGACGACCTGCGCATCCGCGCCGCGCTGCCCACCATCCAGTGGCTGCAGCAGCAGGGCGCCACGGTCACGGCGTGCAGTCACCTCGGGCGCCCAAAGGGCGCGCCCGACCCGAAGTACTCGATGGAGCCGGTCCGCCAGCGCCTCGCCGAGCTGGCCCCGGGCGTCGAGCTGCTGGAGAACCTGCGTTTCGACCCGGGCGAGACCGCCAACGACGACGCGTTCGTCCAGAAGCTGATCGCGGGCCAGGACGCCTATGTCAACGACGCGTTCGGCGCGTCGCACCGGGCGCACGCCTCCATCGTCGGCCCGCCCAAGCACCTCCCCTCGGCGGCCGGCCGGCTGCTGGCCAAGGAGGTCGAGATCCTCGGCGGCATCCGCGACGACGCCCGCCGCCCCTTCATCGCCATCCTCGGCGGGGCCAAGGTGTCCGACAAGCTCGGCGTCATCGAGGCCCTGCTGCCCCAGGTCGACGGCCTCATCATCGGCGGCGGCATGTGCTTCACCTTCCTCGCCGCCCAGGGGAACCCGATCGGCGACTCGCTGTTCGAGCCCGACATGGTCGACACGTGCCGGGCGCTGCTCGAGCAGGCCGACGGCAAGATCCACCTGCCGAGCGACGTCACCGCCCTCGGCCCGGGCGGCGAGATCGGCAACCCCGACGCCGGGGGAGAGGTGCGCCAGCTGCACACGTCCATCCCCGACGGCTGGATGGGCCTCGACATCGGCCCCGGCACCGCGGCCGAGTTCGGCGACCTCATCGCCGAGGCCCACACCATCTTCTGGAACGGCCCCATGGGTGTGTTCGAGGATCCCCGCTTCGAAGCCGGCACCAAGACCGTGGCCCACGCCGTGGCCGAGGCCCGGGCCTTCACCGTGGTCGGCGGCGGCGACAGCGCGGCGGCGGTCGAGCAGTTCGGCCTGGCCCGCGACATCGACCACATCTCCACCGGCGGCGGCGCGTCGCTCGAGCTGCTCGAGCAGGGCGACCTGCCGGGCCTGGAAGCCCTGAGAGGCCAACGATGAGCACGAAGCGCAAGCCCCTGATCAGCGGCAACTGGAAGATGCACCAGAACCACTTCGAGGCGATCCAGCTCGTCCAGAAGCTGAGCTACGTGCTGACCAACGAAGACGTCGACGCGGTCGACGTGTCGGTGCACCCGCCCTTCACCGACATCCGCTCGGTGCAGACCGTGCTCGAGGCCGACCGCATCCCGGTCTCCCTCGGCGCGCAGCACTGCCACTGGGAGGAGAAGGGCGCCTTCACCGGCGAGGTGTCGCCCCAGATGCTGGCCAAGCTCGACGTGGAGTACGTCATCTGCGGCCACAGCGAGCGGCGCGAGCTGTTCGGCGAGACCGACGACGACGTGAACAAGAAGGTGCACGCCATCCTCAAGGCGGGCATGACGCCGATCATGTGCTGCGGGGAGACCGACGCCGAGCGCGAGGCCGGCCAGGCCGAGGAGAAGGTGTCCGGTCAGGTCCGCGCCGGGCTGGCCAAGGTCAAGCCCGACCAGGTCGCCGGCATGGTCATCGCGTACGAGCCCATCTGGGCCATCGGCACCGGCAAGACCGCCACCGCCGAGGACGCCCAGGCCATGTGCGCCCTGGTCCGGGCCACCGTGTCCGAGGTCGCCGGGCGCGAAGCCGCCGACTCGATCCGCATCCAGTACGGCGGCTCGGTGAAGCCCAACAACGCCCCCGAGCTCATGATGCAGCCCGACATCGACGGCGCCCTCGTCGGGGGCGCCAGCCTCGATGCCGACGACTTCGGGCGGATCGTCCAGTACCGACTGGTCGAATCCGGCAGCTGAAGCAGCATCGGCTGACGGATCCGTCAGTCCGCCGGCGTTCCGGCACCAGACCGGCTGTTTCGCCCGTGTTGCAGTACGACGAAGTGCGCAAGCATCGCTTGGTGACCTCAGCCACGCTTGCTACCGTCGCCTGTCGGTCGTGGACCGGTCCGACAAATGTGTCGTACGGTGCGCGCCACGCTACGTGTCGGTCACTGGGACCGATCGCAGCTCCCTGCAAACCAACCAGGAGGAACCCCCTGTGATGAAGTCCCGATGGCTGCGCGTGCTCGCGCTGCTCCTCGGCCTGTCGATGATCGCCGCCGCGTGCGGCGACGACGACGACACGGCCAGCGAGGGTGAAGGCGAAGAGACCGAAGAGACGACCGAGGGCACCGAGGGCGAGGGCGAAGGTGAAGCCGCTGCCGGCGGCACCGTCGTGTTCGCCAACGAGCAGGAGCCGGACGGCTGGAACATCAACACCGCCTCCTCGAACCTCCTGGCGCTCGGCCAGCTGACCGAGATCGTGTTCCCGGCTGCGTTCCGCACCACCCCGGACTTCGAGGTGGTCATGGACGAGAACCTGCTGGTCTCGGCCGAGCAGACCTCCGAGGAGCCCCAGACCATCGAGTACGTCATCCAGGAGGATGCCGTCTGGTCCGACGGCACCCCGATCACCGCTGACGACTTCATCTTCATGTACGAGATGATGAACGGCTCCAACGGCGAGATCGACGTCGCCAGCACCGCCGGCTACGACCGCGTCGAGTCGGTCGAGGGCTCCGAGGACGGCAAGACCGTCACCGTGACCTTCGCCGAGCCCTTCTCGGAGTGGCAGTCGATGTTCACCAACATCCTTCCGGCCCACATCATCCCCGAGCTGGGCGACGGCGACGCCGTCACCGGCTGGAACGACGGCCTCGACGGCGCCAACGCTCCGGAGTTCTCCGGCGGCCCGTTCATGTTCGAGGACTACCGCCCCGAGCAGTCCGTCACGATGGTCCCCAACCCCGAGTGGTGGGGCGAGGCCCCGAACCTGGACGAGATCGTCATCCGCTTCGACGTGGACAACGCCGGCCTGCCGGCGGCCCTCGAGAACGGTGAGATCGACATGGCCTACCCGCAGCCCCAGCTCGACCTCGTCGACCAGATCGACGGTCTGTCCGACGTCGACAGCCAGGTGAGCTTCGGCCTGTCCTTCGAGCACATCGACTTCAACCTGCAGAACAGCCACCTCGCCAAGCCCGAGGTCCGCATGGCCATCGCCCATGCCCTCGACGAGGAAGACGTCGTGGCCCGCACCGTGGGTCAGTTCTCCGAGGAGGCCTCGGTCCTGCAGAACCGCATCTGGCTCAGCAACCAGCCCCAGTACGAGGCCCACGGCGACGAGTACATCGGTGCCAACGTCGAGGAGGCCCAGGGCCTGCTCGAGGAGGCCGGCTACGACTGCTCCTCCAGCCCGTGCACGCATCCCGAGGACGGCGAGCTCACGCTGCGGATCACCACCACCGGTGGCAACCAGCTCCGTGAGAACACCCAGCTCGTGATCCAGAACCAGCTGGCCGAGGTCGGCATCGGCATCACCATCGACAACGTCGAGGGTGGCGCGGCGTTCGAGCGCTTCTTCCCGGAGAGCAACGCCATCGCCGACCAGGACTACGACATCGCGCTGTTCGCGTGGGTCGGCACGCCCTTCCCGTCGTCGAACAAGGCGCTGTACACCAACGAAGACCCGACCCTGGTCGGCTCGAACAACACGGGCTACCAGAACCCCGCCATCGTCGACATCTTCGACGAGGCGCTGGTCGAGACCGACCCGGACGCGGCTGCCGACCTGTACAACCAGGCCGACACCATCCTCTGGGAGGACATGCCGACGGTGCCGCTGTACCAGAAGCCCACGTTCCTGGCCTACCGCAACACGATCCAGAACGTGGAGGACAACGCCTCCACCGCTGGTCCCCTGTGGAACGCCTACGAGTGGTCCGTCGAAGGCTGATCGCCTGCGACATCTGAAGTGACATGACAGGGTGGGGCTCGCGCAGCGGGCCCCACCCTGTCGCTTCCTGCCAGCGCTGAGAGGATCAGGTCGTGCTCGGATTCGTCATCCGGCGGTTCATCGTGTCGATCATCGTGCTGTTCGTGGCATCGGTGCTCATCTACTTCACGGTCACCAGCTTCGGCGACCCCTTGGCGGAGCTGCGTTCGCGCAACCCGCCGGTGCCCGAAGCCGTCATCGAGCAGCGCCGCCAGGAGATCGGCCTCGACAAGCCGCCGGTGGAGCGCTACCTGGCCTGGGCCGGCGACGTCGTCACCCTCGACTTCGGCGACGACCTCCGGGGCAACCCGGTGAACGAGGTGCTGTGGCGCCGCCTCGGGCGCACCCTGCGCATGGTGATCGCGTCGGTGGTGCTCTCCCTCGTGCTCGCCGTCGGCGTCGGTGTGCTCTCCGCCACCCGCCAGTACTCCAAGACCGACTACTTCTTCACCTTCTCCGGCTTCCTGTTCCTGTCGATGCCGGTGTTCTGGCTCGCGGCGCTCCTCAAGGAGTTCGCCGCCATCCGGTTCAACGAGCTGGTGGGCAGGACCGTCATCTACACGACCGGTTCGGAATCGCCGCGCCTCGACGCGGACTTCTGGGGGCGCATGGCCAACTACGCCGGCCACCTCATCCTGCCCACGATCGCCCTCGCGCTGATCTCGTACGCGGCCTGGAGCCGGTACCAGCGCAACTCGATGCTCGACGTCATGGAGTCCGACTACGTCAAGCTCGCCCGCGCCAAGGGCGCGGGAAGACCGCGGGTCGTGTTCCGACACGGCCTGCGCAACGCCCTGATCCCGCTGACCACGATCGTGGCCATCGACTTCGGCGCCGTGTTCGGCGGCGCGATCATCACCGAGCAGGTCTTCGGCTGGTCGGCCATGGGCAACCTGCTGATCGAGGGCCTGCGCGACTACGACGTGAACATCGTGCTCGCCTGGATGATGGTCACGGGCGTGATCGTCATCATCTTCAACCTCATCGCCGACCTGCTCTACGGCGTGCTCGACCCGAGGATCCGACAGTGACCGACACCGATCGCCCGGACACGCCCGAGACCGAGGACGAGACCCTCGAGGACCGCCGCCCCGTCGACACCGGCGTGCAGCCGAGCGGCCAGCCCGCCGCCCTCGCGTCGGACCACACCGACCACGAGCTGTCGGTGCAGACCCGCTCGCAGCGCCAGCTCATCGTGCGACGCTTCCTGCAGCACCGCCTGGCCATGGTCAGCCTGTTCGTGCTGGTGCTGCTCATCGTCGGCTCCCTCGTCGGCGGCAGCCTCTGGACCTACGACTACGCCGAGCAGCTCCCGACCTTCAACGAGCCGCCCACGTGGGAGCACCCCATGGGCATCGACGACATCGGCCGCGACCTCATGGCCAAGGTCCTCCGCGGCGCCCAGCGCTCCGTGCAGGTCGCCCTGCTCGTGGCGTTCCTGTCCACCACGGTCGGCACCATCATCGGGGCCATCGCCGGGTACTACCGCGGCATCGTGGACTCGATCCTGATGCGGATCACCGACCTGTTCCTCGTCATCCCGAGCCTGGCCGTGTTCCTGCTGCTCGCCCGCATCGTCGGCGGCGGCTGGTTCCAGCTCGCCCTCATCATCGCCGCCTTCTTCTGGATGCCGCTGGCCCGCATCGTGCGAGCCGAGGTGCTCTCGCTCCGCGAGAAGGAGTACGTGGAGGCGGCCCGGGCCCTCGGGGCCAGCGACGCCCGCATCATCGTGCGCCACCTGCTGCCCAACGCCATCGGCTCGATCATCGTGAACGCCACCATCGTCGTGGCCGTGGCGATCCTGGCCGAGACCAGCCTCAGCTACCTCGGCCTCGGCATCGCCGCCCCGGACACCTCCCTCGGCCTGCTCGTCTCCGAGGGCCAGGCGGCGTTCAAGACCCGTCCGCACCTCTTCTACTGGCCTGGCTTCTTGATCATCATCATCGCCCTCAGCGTGAACTTCGTGGGCGACGGCCTGCGCGACGCCTTCGACCCCCGGCAGAAGCGGGTGCGCCAGTGAGCCGCCGCATCCGCACGGGGAACCACGAGCACACCGGCCCCGTCCTCGAGGTCGAGGACCTCACCGTCTCGTTCCCGACCGACGACGGCCTCGTCGAAGCCGTGCGCGGCGTCACGTGGTCCCTGCAGCCCGGGCGCGTGCTGGGCATCGTGGGGGAGTCCGGCTCCGGCAAGTCGGTGTCGGCCAACGCCCTCATGGGCCTGCTCCCGAAGAACGCCCGCATCTCGGGCCAGGCCCGGTTCAAGGGCGACGAGCTGCTCGAGATGAGCGACAAGGAGCTCTCCACGCTGCGCGGCTCGCGCCTGGCGATGATCTTCCAGGACCCGATGACGTCGCTGAACCCGGTGTACCGGATCGGCTGGCAGATCGCCGAGGCCATCCGGCTGCACAACGACGTCACCAAGGACGAGGCCCGCGACCGCGCCATCGAGCTGCTGCGCACGGTCGGCATCCCCAACGCCGAGGAGCGGGTCGACAACTACCCGCACGAGTTCTCCGGTGGCATGCGCCAGCGCGTCGTGATCGCCATCGGCATGGCCAACGACCCCGACGTGATCATCGCGGACGAGCCCACCACCGCCCTCGACGTCACCGTCCAGGCCCAGGTGCTCGACGCCCTGAAGGCGGCTCGCGAGTCCACCGGCGCGGCCATGATCCTCATCACCCACGACCTCGGCGTGGTCGCCGGCTCCGCCGACGACGTGGTCGTGATGTACGCCGGCACCGGCGTGGAGATCGGCACCGTCGACGACATCTACTACGAGCCCCGCCACCCCTACACCCTCGGCCTGCTCGGCTCGCTGCCCCGCATGGACCAGCAGTCGCGGCGCCTGACGCCGATCAAGGGCTCGCCCCCGTCGATGATCGGCATCGGCGAGCGGTGCCAGTTCGCGCCCCGCTGCCCGCTGGCGACGGAGCTCTGCTGGCAGCAGGAGCCGCCGCTGTTCCCCACCGACACCGAGGGCCACGTCAGCGCCTGCCACCACTGGGAGAAGCTGCGCGACGTCACCGACCCGTCCCAGGTGTTCACCCCGGTCGAGATCGACGGCGGCGGCGAGGACGAGGTCGTGGCCGCACCGGACCAGACGCTGCGCTCCGACGCCGACGACGAGGGGGTCTCGGCATGACCGAGCCGATCCTGCAGGTCGAGGACCTGCACAAGCACTTCGTCGTCAAGGGCAAGGGCCTGTTCCGCCGCACCGTCGGCGAGGTCAAGGCCGTGTCCGGCGTCAGCTTCGACCTGCACCCGGGGGAGACCCTCGGCGTGGTCGGCGAGTCCGGCTGCGGCAAGTCCACCCTCGGGCGCACGATCCTGCAGCTGCTGCCGGCCACCGACGGCCGGGTGCTGTTCCAGGGCAAGGCGCTCACCGAGATGGGCCGCCGGGAGCTGCGCGACGCCCGCCGCGACCTGCAGATCGTGTTCCAGGACCCCTACGCCTCGCTCGACCCCCGCATGCCGGTCAGCGAGATCATCGGCGAGCCGCTGCGCATCCACGGCCTCTGGAAGGACGGCGGCAAGCAGAAGGTCGCCGACCTGCTCACCCTCGTCGGCCTCAAGCCCGAGCACGCCAACCGGTTCCCGCACGAGTTCTCCGGCGGCCAGCGCCA
>DMTU01000188.1:0-299 GCA_003476595.1 Acidimicrobiaceae bacterium
CCGCGCAGGATGGCGACGGAGTCCTCGACCGAGGGCTCGCCGACGAGCACCTGCTGGAAGCGGCGCTCCAGGGCCGGGTCCTTCTCCACGTACTTGCGGAACTCGTCGAGCGTGGTGGCGCCGATCATGCGCAGCTCGCCCCGGGCCAGCATCGGCTTGAGCATGTCGCCCGCACCGGTGGAGCCCTCGGACGCGCCGGCCCCGACGACGGTGTGCATCTCGTCGATGAAGGTGATGACCTGGCCCTCGGAGTCGGTGATCTCCTTGAGGACGGCCTTGAGGCGCTCCTCGAACTCGCC
>DMTU01000188.1:366-593 GCA_003476595.1 Acidimicrobiaceae bacterium
TCGATGAAGGTGATGACCTGGCCCTCGGAGTCGGTGATCTCCTTGAGGACGGCCTTGAGCCGCTCCTCGAACTCGCCGCGGTACTTGGCGCCGGCGACCATGGCGGAGACGTCGAGGCTGACGACCTTCTTGTCCTTCAGCGTCTCGGGCACGTCGCCCTCGACCACGCGGCGGGCGAGGCCCTCGACGATGGCGGTCTTGCCGACGCCGGGCTCGCCGATCAGCAC
>DMTU01000188.1:762-14310 GCA_003476595.1 Acidimicrobiaceae bacterium
CCGATGAGCACCGGGTTGTTCTTGGTGCGGCGCGACAGCACCTGGATGACCCGGCGGATCTCCTCGTCGCGACCGATGACCGGGTCGAGCTTGCCGGCCCGGGCCGCGGCGGTGAGGTCCCGGCCGTACTTCTCCAGGGCCTGGTACTGGTCCTCGGGGTTCTGGCTGGTGACCCGGTGCGAGCCGCGCACCTCGCGCATGCCCGACAGCAGGTCGTCCTTGGTGACGCCGAGCTTCTCGGTGAGGCCGAGCAGCAGGTGCTCGACGGAGAGGTACTCGTCACCGAGCTCGCTCTTGGCCGCCTCGGCGGTGGTCATCACCGTCGACAGCTCCCGGGACAGGCGGGGTTCGGAGCCCCCATAGGCCTTGGGCAGCTTGGCGATGGCCTCGTCGGCGGCGTTGCGCACCGAGCGGTGGTCCACGCCGACCTTCTCCAGGATCGGCAGGGCGATCCCGCCGTCGGTCTGGCGCAGGAGCGCCGCCAGGAGGTGGTCGGCGGTGACCTCGGGGTTGTTGAGCGACTTGGCCTGCTCGACCGCAGCGGAGAACGCCTCCTGGGTCTTCAGGGTCCACTTGTTCGGGTCCAGCGGCATGGCTCCAGGCTACTCCCACTCAGGAAACCTGACAACGCTCCACTCAAGTTTCGATCAGCGCTCCGGGAGGTTGATCCGGCCGAACACGGCGACCTCCTGGCGGAGCGGCACGAGGTCTCGTCGGTAGTGGCGGTGGGTGGACTCGACGGCCTCGCCGACGGCCCGGCGGGCCTCGGCCAGCTCGGCGCGCAGGTCCTCCAGCTCGGCCTCGAGGGCCAGCACCTTCTTCACGCCGGCGAGGTTGAGGCCCTCGTCGGTGAGCTCGGAGATGCGGCGGAGCTGTTCGATGTCGGCGTCGGAGTAGCGGCGGCTGCCACCGCTGGTGCGGGCCGGGTCGACCAGGCCCTTCCGCTCGTAGATGCGCAGGGTCTGGGGGTGGACGCCGGCGAGCTCGGCCGCGACGGAGATGACGTAGACGGCCCGTGCGTGGAAGCGACCCTCGGGCCTCGATGGTTCGGTCGTCATGGTCCTCCTCCCCTTCAGACGCCCAGGTGCTTGCGGGGCGATTCGGTCTCCAGCGCGGCGAGCGCCTCGATGGCCTTGCGCTCGTCCCGGCTCAGCTTGGCCGGCACGGCCACCTCGATGGTCACGAGCAGCGAGCCCGTCTTGCCGTTGCGGGACACCCCCTTGCCTCCGACACGGAACACCTTGCCCGACTTCGTGCCGGCGGGCACGCGGATCTTCACCGGCTCGTCCAGGGTCGGCACCTCGATGTCGGCGCCGAGGGCGGCCTCGGCGAAGGTGACCGGCACCGTGAGGGTGAGGTCGTCGCCGGAACGCCCGAACAGGCTGTGGGCGCCGACGTGCACGATGACGTGCAGGTCACCGGGCGGGCCGCCGTTGCGACCGGGGCCGCCGCGGCCCTTGAGCCGGATGCGCTGGCCGTCCTGGACGCCGGCTGGCACCCGCACCTTGACCTCGCGGGGTCGGTGCTCGATGCCGCTGCCCCGGCAGTTCGTGCACGGGGTCTCCACGATGGTGCCACGGCCCTGGCAGGTGGGGCAGGGCTGGGAGAACGAGAAGAACCCCTGGTTGTCGTCGAGCACGCCGCGCCCGCCGCAGTTGGTGCACACGAGCGGGGTGGTGCCGGGTTCGGCGCCGTTGCCCGAGCAGCGCGAGCACGCGGCCTCGGAGGTGAGGTGGACGGCGGTGGTGACGCCGGCGACGGCGTCCTCGAAGGTGAGGTGCAGCTCGGACTGCAGGTCGGCGCCGCGCTGGGGGCCGGTGCCGCGGCGGGCACGCCCGCCACCGCCACCGCCGCCGCGCCCGCGGTTGAAGAGCCCGCCGAACAGGTCGCCGAGGTCGCCGACGTCTTCGAAGCGGAAGCCAGGCCCGCCGCCTCCGCCTGCGCCGCCCATGCCCCCGAGGGGGCCCATGCGACGGACCTCGTCGTACTCCTTGCGCTTGGCCTCGTCGCCGAGCACGTCGTAGGCCGCGGAGATCTCCTTGAAGCGATCCTCGGCGGCGGTGTCGCCGGGGTGCTGGTCGGGATGGCTCTCCCGCGCCAGCTTCCGGTACGCCTTGGTGATCTCGGCCTTGGTGGCGGAGTCGGACACCCCGAGCACCTTGTAGTAGTCCTTCTCGAACCATTCACGCTGGGGTGCCACGACTCACCTCCTCAGATGCGGACTCATTCGAACACGTTCAGCCGGCGACCTTGACCATGGCGGCGCGGATGACCCGCCCGTTCCACAGGTAGCCGGTGCGGAGGACCTCGACGACGGTGGGCTCACCGTCGCCCTCCTCGTGCATGACGGCTTCGGCCACGTTGGGGTCGAAGGGCTCGCCGGCGGGAGCGACCCGCTCCAGGCCCTCCTTCTCGAGGAACCCGAACAGCGACTTGGACACCGCCTCGACACCCGCCTCGCCGGCGCCGGCGTGGGCCTGCGCCGCCTCGATGGCGTCGAGGACGGGGAGCATGCGCTCCACGAAGCCGCCCTGGCTGCGGGCCACCTCGTCGGTGATCCGCTTCTGGACCTGCTTGCGGTAGTTGTCGAAGTCGGCCGCCGTGCGCCGGTACGCGTCGAGGAACTCGTCGCGCTCGGCCACCAGGGCGTCGAGCTGCTCGGGCGTGAACTCGAGCGGCTCGTCAGCCAGGTGGTGGTCGGCGTCGGCGTGGGCATCGACCTGTTCGGCCACCGCCTCCGCGTCCGAGGCGAGGGCCTCGGACACGTGGGCGGGGTCGTCGACGTCGTCGGTGGGGGTGAGGTCGTCGTCGGCCACGTCGATCACTCGTCGACGATCTCGGCGTCGACGACCTCGTCGTCGTCGGCCGACGTGGCACCGGTGCCACCCGCCGCGCCGCCGGGGGCGCCGCCCTCGGTCTGGGCCGCCGACTCGTAGAGCTTCTGGGTAAACTCCTGCGACGCCGTCATGAGGGACTCGGTGGCCTCCTTGATGGCGGCCACGTCGTCGCCGGCGAGCGCGGTCTTCAGGGAGGCGAGGGCGTCCTCGACCTTCTGCTTCTCGTCGCCCGACAGCTTCTCGCCCTGCTCCTTGAGCAGCTTCTCGGTCTGGTACACGAGGGTGTCGCCCTGGTTGCGGGCCTCGGCCTCCTCGCGGCGCTTGGCGTCCTCCTCGGCGTGGGCCTCGGCGTCCTTGACCATGCGGTCGATGTCGTCCTTGGCGAGCGAGCTCTGACCGGTGATGGTCATCGACTGGGTCTTGTCGGTGGCCCGGTCCTTGGCCGACACGTGGACGATGCCGTTGGCGTCGATGTCGAAGGTGACCTCGATCTGGGGCACGCCACGGGGGGCGGGGGGCAGGTCGACCAGCTGGAACTTGCCGAGCGTCTTGTTGAACGACGCCATCTCGCGCTCGCCCTGCAGGACGTGGATCTCCACCGACGGCTGCATGTCCTCGGCGGTGGTGAACACCTCGGTGCGCTTGGTGGGGATGGTGGTGTTGCGCTCGATGAGGCGGGTCATGACGCCGCCCTTGGTCTCGATGCCGAGCGACAGCGGGGTGACGTCGAGCAGGAGCACGTCCTTCACGTCACCCTTGAGCACGCCGGCCTGGACGGCGGCGCCGATGGCCACGACCTCGTCGGGGTTCACCGACTTGTTCGGGTCCTTGCCGGTGAACTCCTTGACCAGGTCGGTCACGGCCGGCATGCGGGTGGAGCCGCCCACGAGGATGACGTGGTCGATGTCGCCCTTGGACAGGCCGGCGTCGCTGATGGCCTGCTCGAAGGGGCTGCGGCAGCGATCGAGCAGGTCCTGGGTGAGCTCCTGGAACTTGGCCCGGGTGAGCTGCTCGTCGAGGTGGAGCGGACCCTCCTGCGTGGCGGTGATGAAGGGCAGGTTGATCTGGGTCTGCTGGACCTGGGACAGCTCGATCTTGGCCTTCTCCGCGGCCTCCTTGAGGCGCTGGACGGCCATGTTGTCCTTGCTCAGGTCGACGCCGTGGGCGGACTTGAACTGCTCGACGAGCCAGTCCATGACCCGCTGGTCCCAGTCGTCGCCACCGAGGTTGGTGTCGCCGTGGGTGGACTTGACCTCGAACACGCCGTCGCCGATCTCGAGGACCGACACGTCGAAGGTGCCGCCACCGAGGTCGAAGACGAGCACGGTCTGGTCGGCGTCGCCCTCCTTGTCGAGCCCGTAGGCCAGGGCGGCCGCGGTGGGCTCGTTGATGATGCGCAGCACCTCGAGGCCGGCGATCTGGCCGGCTTCCTTGGTGGCCGTGCGCTGGGCGTCGTCGAAGTAGGCCGGCACGGTGATGACGGCCTGGGTGACGGTGTCGCCCAGGTAGGCCTCGGCGTCGCGCTTGAGCTTCATGAGCGTGCGAGCCGAGATCTCCTGGGACGTGTAGTCCTTGTCGTCGATCTTGATGCTCCAGTTCGTGCCGATGTGGCGCTTGACGGAGCGGATCGTGCGATCGGGGTTGGTGATCGCCTGGCGCTTGGCGACCTCGCCCACCAGGACCTCGCCGCCCTTGGAGAAGGCGACGACGGACGGGGTGGTGCGGGCGCCCTCGCTGTTGGGGATGACGACGGGGTCGCCGGCCTCGAGGACCGAGACGACGGAGTTGGTGGTGCCGAGATCGATGCCGACGGCCTTGGGCATGGGGTTCCTCCAGGTGGAAGGGGACTTCGGGTGGGGTCAGGGAAGTGGCGCCGACCCACGGTTCCAGGCCGGTTGCGCTGTGTCAGCATAAAACTTGAGTGTGGGGTTGACAACTTCGACATTCCCGTTCGATGCGTGACGTCCGGCGCACGTTTCGCGTCCTGATGGGCACCCTGGCCCCGATCGTCGTGCCGCTCTTGCTGGGGCTGCCAGAAACGCCGAACTCCGCTGACACCTAGGCCGAACGGCCCAGTACTGTTCCCCTGGGCAATGTGCGTGCGCGCAAGCGACAGGGCGAGGCGAGCGATGGCAGTACCAACGAAGCGGCGTGACCAGGGGGCCTCTCTCGTCGAGTTCGCACTCATCCTGCCCGTGTTCATGATGCTGTTACTCGGGCTGTTCAGTGGAGGAATCGCGCTGAACGACAAGCAGGAGCTCACCCACGCGGTTCGGGAGGGTGCTCGATACGGAGCCGCCATCCCGGCGAAGGACTTCACCGACGATGACTTGGCGGTGGCCGTCCGCGACTACATCATCGCAACGTCAAATGGCCTTCTCGATGCCTCCAGTGAGATCTGCGTCGCAGTCGTTCGCGGCACTCCGGATACCGGCACTCAGGAGACTGCAGATTCCGTGCCAGCAAACACCTATCTCGACTTCGAGGTCGTGTCGGCGACCACTCCAGACACTGCCTGCGACGCGACAGAGACGTACGTCCGACCGACTGACACTGGTGACACCGGTCAGCGTGTGCAGGTGGCGGCAGAGCGCCCGACCGAGATCGAGCTCGGACTGTTCGGAACTATCTCCGTCAACCTCCAAAGCACTGCAACAGCAAAGTCGGAGTACGACGACTGATGGCTTCGCTACGGACCAGACGGCGTGGCAGCGAACGCGGCGCCGTCCTCGTGATCTTCGCCGGCGCCATCGGTGTCATCTTGCTGTTCGTCGCCATCGCTATCGATCTCGGCTTCGGACGAGCTGATCAGCGTGGTGACAGCGCTCTAGCCGACCTAGCCTCCCTCGCTGCCGGCTACGAGATGGCCGGCAACAGTGACCCCAATCGCTTCAACCCCACAGCCGATCCAGAGGCGGCATGTCGCGCGGCCATCGAGTCGCTCCGCACCAACGCCGCCGACTTCGATCCCCCGGCTGTTGAGAGCGATGCATGCGCAGCGTTCGGTGCGGCCTGTACCGGCGTCCCTTTTCCACCTGTCGTTATCACTAACGGTGACTGGACCATCACAATCGAGTATCCGGTCACGGACGCGGAGATCCTTGATGCGAGTTTTGGCAGCGATGGGCTCACGAGTGGTGACGGAGACCCGTGCGAACGAATGGGCGTCTCGGTCAGGCGCGTGAGAGACACGTTCTTTGCGCGAGTCATCGGGGTCGATGAGGTCCCGACCTCAGCTCGAGCAATCGTCGTTGGCAACCTTCCGGACCCCGCCGAAAGAGTGGTTCCAGCATTCCTCATGTTGGACCGGACGGCATGCAAGGCCATCTGGGCGAACGTTGGTCAGGGCAACGTCGATCCAGATCCCTCGCTGTTGTACGGCGACGGCATCCTCGTCCGCCGACAGGGCATGGGAGACGAGGAGCAAGCGGGGTTCATCCACACGGACTCCGACGCGACCGATTGCGGCAACGCATCAAATGACTACGCCATCTACGCCTCGGAGCCCTCCGGCGGCGACACGATCGTGGTGCAACCGAGGACGGATGGTTCCCCCGGAGTCATCGAATCCACCGCAACCAACGGTAGGAGTGGCGCTGGTGGCACAAACGTGCCTGTCACCACGGGCCAGGTGGTCGGTCGTACACCCGTCGACGAGATCTTCCAAAGTGCAATCAGTCAACTCCACGGGGCCGCCCAGGTGAGCGTGAACGCCTCGACTGCGCCCACGACAGGCACCGTCGTGACGTACGGATGCAATGGCAACGTAACCGGCCCGGTTGCACCTCCCGTGACCGGGAGTTGGACGGCCTACATCGACTGCACGTCGAACCAAGGGTTCTCGGCGAGCAACTTCGCAATCAGCGCGACGACGGTGATCTTCGCCGGCAAGGTCTCAGTCGGCACAAACGAGGTCATCTCGCTCCCGCAGGCCCATAGCGTGACGGTCCGTGGTGAACTTGCCGTCCCAAACGGCAAGCTGAACCTGCCCGCGGTGCAGAACATGTACGTCGGTGAGCGGTTCACGGTCGGCGGCAACGGCATCGTTGGCATCAACTCAGAGTTCGACACCAGCGGCTCCACGCCGTTGTGCGTAGGCGGCGAGAACCCTGCCGCCCCGTCGCGGACCACGCGTTTGGCGGTGTTTAACCCAGCCTCCGGCAACTCTCGGGAGGATCCGGCACTATCTAGCGACGGATACCTGACCATGTGTCAAACCACGGTGTATCTGGCTGGCGAGAAGAACGACGCCACATACGACGAAAAGAGCGTGCGGACTGGCGGAGAGTGCAGCGACGACTACCCGTGCCCAATGCTCACGACTAACGACATTCGAGGTGCGCGATTTGCACTGACCGGGAGGGTCAACTGGTTCGCACCCGATCAGTTGGATTCAGCGCTCAGCGCAAACATGCCGCTCCCTGCCTTCGGTGGACTCGAGGGTCTTGCTGCGTGGGCCGAGGGAGGAGGAGTTTCGCCCAACGGAAACACGAACTATGCGTCGTCAGTGAGCGGAGGCACGACGTTCTTCGAGTATTCCGGAGTCTTCTTCAATCCGAACGCCATCATCGAACTTCGTGCGGGCAATGCCACGACGGGACCTCGCGACGCCCAATTCATCGCGAGAATGATCCAGGTGAACGGCGGTCGATTCGAGATGCAGCCCACCCGGCAGAACTCAGTTCCCGTCCCGGTGCGGGGCACATTCCAGCTCATCCGCTGATCTCGGAGCCTTGGCGTCCGGCCTTCATCGGCTCGGCGGTCTCGTTCTGCGAGACTGCTGCCGATGGCGGCGTTGCTCGAGGTCGACGACCTCACGAAGACCTACGACGGCACCGTCCGGGCGCTCGACTCGCTGGCCGTGTCGTTGGAGCCGGGGGTCATCGGGCTGGTCGGGGCGAACGGCGCCGGCAAGTCGACGTTCTTCCGGATCCTGCTCGGGCTGACCCGTCCCGACTCGGGGACGGTCGTGGTCGACGGGATCGATGTCGGGCTGGATCCCATCGGTGTCCGCACCCGCCTCGGCTACATGCCCGAGCACGACTGCCTGCCCACGGACCAGTCGGCCGCCGACGTGGTGTCCATGCTCGGCGAGATCGCCGGGCTGCCCGCTCGAGCGGCTCGCCAGCGGGCCAGCGACGTGCTCGACCTGGTCGGGCTGGACGAGGCGCGGTTCCGGCCGATCGAGGGGTTCTCCACCGGTATGCGCCAGCGGGCGAAGCTGGCCCAGGCACTGGTGGCCGACCCCAAGCTGGTGCTGCTCGACGAGCCGACCGCCGGGCTCGACCCCCAGGGCCGCCACGAGATGCTCGACCTGGTGCGCCGGCTCGGCACGTTCGGGATCTCGGTGATCATGGCCACCCACCTGCTCGACGACGTGCAAACGACGTGCGACCAGGTCGTCATGATCGACGCTGGCCGGCTCGTCGCATCCGGGCGCACCGAGGAGCTGCTGCACACGACCGGGGTCGTGCGGGTCGACACCGCTGGGCGGGGCACGGATCTGCTCGCTGCGCTCGCCGGTCGGGAAGCGACCCTCCTGGCTGACGGCACCGTCGAGGTGCCGGTCACCGGCGACGACGACCTCGACGCCATCGTCGCGGCGGTCGCCGACGCCGGCCTGCCCCTGCACGGCCTGACCAGCCAGCGCTCCAGCCTCGACGACGTCTTCCTCGCCGACCACGCAGCGGGCCTCACATGACGGCGACCAACCCGACCGGCCGGGTCTACGACCGCGGCTACCGCCCCTACGACGGCGAGCTCGGTGGCCGCTCGGCCGCACGCCTCGCCCTGTTCAAGGCCTCGGTCCGCCGGGCGCTCGGCATCCGCAGGTCGTGGCGCCAGAAGCTGTTCCCCTGGGTGCTGCTCGCCATCGCCACCGTGCCGGCCATCGTCAACGTCGGTGTCGCCTACATCACCCGGGGCCGGTTCGAGGACACGATCGAGATCATCACGTACCGGGAGTACGTCGGCGTCTCCACCGCGCTGTTGGTGTTCGTGGGCCTGACCGCACCTGACGTCATCTGTCCGGACCGACGCAACCGCGTGCTGCCGCTGCTGTTCTCCCGGCCGCTGACGGGCAGCGACTACGTGGCGGCCAAGGTCGGTGCGGTGGCGGCCATCGTCTTCGCCTTCGGCTTCCTGCCCCAGGTCGTGCTGTTCGTCGGCCAGATGCTGGTGAGCGACGCCGCCCTCGACTACCTGACCGACAACGCCACTGTGCTCTGGCAGGTGCCCCTCGCCGTCGCCGTGCTCGCCCTCTACTACGCCTCCCTGGCCGTGGCCATCTCCTCCTTCGCCACCCGCCGCATCGTCGCCGCTGCGGCCCTGCTCATCGTGCTGCTGGTGACGTCGGTGACCGCAGCGATCGTCACCGAAGGAGGATCCGGGAGCACCGCCTGGGCAGCAGTGAACCTGCTCAACAACCCGCTGCAGATCCGCGACCTGATCTTCGAGGGCCAGATCTCCCCCGACGCCGACCTCGCCGGCGTGACCGGCGGCGGTGCCCTCGCCCTCGGCGTGTACCTGGTCGTCGTCGGCGGGTCTTTGGCGACGCTGCTGTGGCGCTACCGCTGGGTGGAGACATGACCACCACCGAGGGCCTCGACCCCGCCTTCGTCGACGACGCCACCGTCGTGGTCGACGACGTGTCGGTCTGGTTCGGCCAGAAGGTCGCGCTGTCGGAGCTGTCGTGCTCGTTCGGGCCCGGCGTCACGGGCCTGCTCGGTCCCAACGGCGCCGGCAAGACCACCCTCATGCGCGCCATGTGCGGGCTCATCCCACCCCGCCGCGGGCACGTCACGGTGCTCGGCCACGACCCCCGCGGCCACCGCGACGTCCAGTCCCGGGTCGCCCTCGTGCCGGAGGAGGACGCCGTCCCCGAGGCCCTCACCGCCCGCCAGCTGGTCCGCTACCAGGCGACGCTCAACGGCGTCACCGACGCCGACGCCGTGGAGCGCTCCCTGGCGGAGGTGTCGCTGACCGACGTGGCCGACCGCCGCCTCGGCGGGTTCTCCAAGGGCATGCGCCAGCGGGCCAAGGTCGCCGCCGCCCTCGTCACCGACCCCGAGGTGCTCGTCCTCGACGAGCCCCTGAACGGCGCCGACCCGGTGCAGCGGGTCGCCCTCATCGAGCTGTTCCAGGCGCTCGGCGCGGCCGGGCGCACCGTCGTCGTCAGCAGCCACGTCCTCCACGAGGTCGAGCGCCTCGCGGCGCGGGTCATCGTCGTCGTGCACGGGCGCCTCGCGGCGGCCGGTGGCCACCGGGCCATCCGCGACGCCATGGCCGACCGGCCCCGGCGGGTGCTGCTGCGCTCCGACGACGACCGCCGCCTCGCCACCGGCCTGCTCGGCCTCGACCAGGTCGTGGCGGTCGAGCTCGCGGAGGCCGGCGTCACCATCTCCACCGGCAACGCCGGCGAGCTCGCCCTCGCCCTCCCCCGCCTCTCCCGCCAGCTCGATGTCCGCCTCCGCGAGGTCCGGGCCCTCGACGCATCCCTCGACAGCGTCTTCGCCGACCTCACCAGCCGATGACCTCCCCCGCCGCCCTCCGCCCCACGGGCTCACCGCTCCGTCGGTTCCCCGCCCTCGTCGCCTACGTGCCCCGCGCCTGCCTGCCGGGCCGACGCCTGGCGGTGCTGGCCCTGCCGTGCGCCACGATCCTGGCCAGCGGCCTGCTCTCCCGGGCGCTCGACGACACCGCGAGGGACGCGTTCGCCCAGGTCGCCGGGCTGGGCATCTTCGGGCTCGCCATGCCACTCGGCACGCTCGTCATCGGCGACGCCGTCCTCGGCGCCGAGG
The DNA here is from genome assembly GCA_003476595.1 of Acidimicrobiaceae bacterium. Classification (GTDB taxonomy): domain Bacteria; phylum Actinomycetota; class Acidimicrobiia; order Acidimicrobiales; family Salinilacustritrichaceae; genus Salinilacustrithrix. The sequence continues at coordinate 11,399 of DMTU01000188.1, forward strand.
TCCGCTCGGGCACCCTCGGCTTCACGTGGCTGACGCCGGTGCGGTTCTGGGAGCTGGCGCTGGCGCGATGGCTCGGCGGTTGGCTCATCGCGCTCGTCACCCTCGTTCCCTGCGCGGCGGTGGCCGCGGTGCTCGCCGGCGCCAGCGGGTTGATCGGACCCGTCGTCGTCGCCACCGCCGCCGGCGCCGCCGCCCACATCGCCCTGTTCGTGCTCATCGGTGCGATCACCCGTCGAGCCGCGATCTGGTCGCTCGCCATCGTGTTCGTGATCGAGCGCCTGCTCGGCGCCGTGCTCTCGGGCATCGCGCAGCTCTCCCCCACGTGGCAGGGCCGGGCCGCGTTCGCCGGGCTCGGCGACCTGGGCGTCCTCGCCCGCAGCGGCATCCCGGAGGGCTGGGACGCCGTCGTGCGCCTCGGCCTCATCACGGTCGTCTGCCTGGCGTTCGCCACCGTGGGCCTCCGCCGGCTGCAGCTCACCGGCGCCCGCGACTGAGCCGGTTCCGGGCGGCCCGGCACGCCTCCGAGGCGTGCCCCGCGTCCCAGAACGATCCGGGTTCCCGGGGTCGGAGTTACAGGACGGCGGGGTTGTGCGTGAGGTTCCAGATCACCGACGTGAGGATCTGCTCGCGGAGCTCGTCGTCGCCGCCGGTGAAGGCCACGCCGTAGTGGTGCAGCGTGGTGCCACCGGGGGTGCGGCCGTACATCGACACGGTGCGCACCTCGGCCCGCTGCTCGATGGCCACCTCCCCGTCCGGACCGGGCAGGGCGCAGCGCACGGTGAGCGCCGCACCCTCGGACAGCTCCTCCTCGCAGATGAGGCCGACCCCTCCGGCGGAGAGATCGACCACCTTGGCCAGACCGCTCGGACCGCCGTCGACCTCGAAGTGGGCGTCGAGGACCAGCGGCACCCGGGCGTCGTTGCGGTGGGCGCGGCGGTCGATGGTGACCGGCATGGCCAGGCCGAACGGGGCGCGGTCGTCCGGTCGCAGGTCGGTGACGACGGTGTCGAAGGAGTAGACGGCGTCGCCGGCCCGGTCGAAGCGCACCGACACGAGCTGGCCGACCTCCAGGTCGAGCATCGCGTCGCGCCGGATCGGCAGGTCGATCCAGATCGTGCGGCCGTCGGCCTCCACGATCGAGCACGCGAACCCGCCGAGCACGTCGCGGAGCACGGCGAGCCGCAACGGCACCCCTGGCTCCAGGTACCGCAGCCGGACCGCGGTCGCGTTGTGGTCTGTTGCCTCGTCGATGTCGAGCACGTCTGAGCCCCCCTCTCCCCTGCCGGGAAGCGTACGCCCGGCAGGTCGGGGGATGCAGCGCCGGACGGGTGCCCGCCCGAGACCGGTCCCGCTACGGTCCGGACCATGTCGCACACGCTCGTCCTGCTCCGCCACGGGCAGTCGGTCTGGAACCTCGAGAACCTGTTCACCGGCTGGTACGACGCCCCGCTCACCGAGCTGGGCGAGCACGAGGCCCGCACCGGCGGCGAGCTGCTGCTCGAGAAGGGCGTGCTCCCCGACACCGTGCACACCTCCCTGCAGACCCGGGCGATCCGCACCGCCGAGCTCTCCCTCGCCGCCTGCGACCGCTCGTGGATCCCGGTGCGCCGCCACTGGCGCCTGAACGAGCGCCACTACGGCGACCTCACCGGCCGGGACAAGGCCGAGACCGCGGCCAAGTACGGGGACGAGCAGGTCCACATCTGGCGGCGCAGCTACGACACGCCCCCGCCGGCGATCGAGGCCGACAACCGCTTCAACCCCAACGACGACCCCCGCTACGCCCACGTGCCGCCGGAGCTGCGCCCGGCCAGCGAGTGCCTGAAGGACGTGGTCGAGCGGATGCTGCCCTACTGGTTCGACCAGATCGTCCCCGACCTCGCCGACGGCCACACCGTGCTCGTCGCCGCCCACGGCAACTCGCTGCGGGCCCTGGTCAAGCACCTCGACCACATCAGCGACGACGAGATCCCCGGCCTCAACATCCCCACCGGCCAGCCCCTCGTCTACGAGCTGGACGACGACTTCCACCCGGTCGAGGACAAGCCCGTCTCGGAGCGCTACCTGGCCGACCCCGACGAGGTCGCTGCGGCAGCCGCAGCCGTGGAGGCCCAGGCCAAGGGTCAGTGACGTTCGGCGTCCTCGACCGTCCGGACGTCGATGACGCTGGCCCCGGGGTCCGGAGCGAAGGTGAGGACCCGCTGCGGGAACGGGATCTCGATGCCGGCCTCGTCCAGCGCGGCCTTGGCCTCCTGCACGATGCGGTGCTGGATCCAGAAGATGTCGCCGTAGGCCTCGTGCCAGACGTAGGCAGTGAGGTCGACCGAGCTCTCCCCCAGCGACGACAGCAGCACGCGCGGGGCCGGGTCGGGCAGGACCTCGTCGATCTCGCGCAGGCGGGGCTCGATCACGTCGATGGCTCGCTGGGGGTCGTCCCGGTAGTGGATGCCGATCGGCACGGCGACCCGCCGGCGCGGCCGAGCCGTCCAGTTGATGATCGGCGACTTCAGGACCTCGGCGGCGGGGAGGATCACCCGTTCGCCGCTGAACATGTCGAGGATGACCGAACGCGAGTCGATCTCCCGGACGATGCCGAGGTGCCGGCCCTCCCCCGCCTCGATGATGTTCCCCGGGCGGAACGGGCGCTTCACCTGGAGGATGACCCCCGCCACGAAGTTCTCCAGGATGTCCTGGAAGGCGAAGGCGAGGGCGATGCCGCCGATGCCGAGGGCGCCCACGAGCAGACCGACCTCGACGCCGATCGAGGACAGGGCGTACACGAAGCCGATCGATGCGATGGCGAGCGCGGCCAGACGGCCGATCAGCTGCCCGCCGCCCTCGGCGCGGCGGGCGAGCGTTCGCAGCACGACGCGGTGGACGATGCCGGCGAGGACGAGGCCGGCGAAGAAGAC
>DMTU01000188.1:14347-14720 GCA_003476595.1 Acidimicrobiaceae bacterium
CGAAGCCGATCGATGCGATGGCCAGCGCGACCAACCGACCGACCAGCTGGCCCGCCCCCTCCGCTCGCCGGGACAGCGTGCGCCGCACGACCCGGTGGACGATGCCGGCCAGGACGAGACCGGCCAGGAAGACGAGGCCGGCCTGGAGCCAGTCGGACCACGTGAGGCCTTGGGGGACGGCCTGCTCGACACCCTCGGTGTCGGGGGCCAGCTGGGCGAGGATCGAACGCATCGACTCTGCGCCCTAACCGGACCAACCGGACATCAGAACCTGCGCCCGGACGCGCCGCACCCCCGGCAGGGGGAACCGGGGGTGCGGGCCCGCCGAAGGGCGGTGATGTCGGGACGACTCCTAGACGGCGTCGGGTCCCAT
>DMTU01000325.1:0-1006 GCA_003476595.1 Acidimicrobiaceae bacterium
TGCTCTGGTGGCTGCTGTTCCGGCTCGAGCTCGGCGCCGGCCTCATCAAGCTGCGAGGCGACCCGTGCTGGCGGGACCTCACCTGCCTCGAGTACCACCACGAGACCCAGCCGATGCCGAACCCGCTCAGCCGCTGGTTCCACCTCCTCCCCCGGCCGCTGCACCGGGTGGAGGTGGCGGCGAACCACGTCGCCCAGCTGGTCGCGCCGGTGCTGCTGTTCGCCCCGCAGCCGATCCGCTCCGGCGCCGCGGTGCTCATGATCGTGACCCAGGCGTACCTCATGCTCAGCGGCAACTTCGCCTGGCTGAACCTGCTCACGATCGTGATCGGCTTCGCCGCGCTCGACGGCCGCCTCATCGAGTCCGTGATCGGGCTCTCACCGCCGACCGAGCTGGCCGCGTCCCCGGTCTGGTTCGACGTCGTGGTCGGCATCGCCGTCGCGGTCGTGGTGGTCCTGTCGACCGGACCGGCGAAGAACCTGCTGTCGAAGCAGCAGCGGATGAACGCCAGCTTCGACCCGCTCCACCTCGTGAACACCTACGGGGCGTTCGGCTCGATCACCCGGACCCGCGACGAGATCGTGATCGAGGGCACCGACGACCCCGACCCGGGTCCGGACACCGTGTGGCGGGAGTACGGGTTCAAGGGCAAGCCCACCGACCCGGCGCAGCGACCCCGCCAGATCGCGCCGTACCACCTCCGCCTCGATTGGCTCCTGTGGTTCGTGCCCCTGTCGGCCTCCTACGCCGAACCATGGCTCGCGCCGTTCCTGCGCGGGCTGCTGGAGAACGACCCCGACATCTGCTCGCTGCTCGGCCGCAACCCGTTCCTCGAGGCACCACCCCGAGCGGTGCGAGCGCGCCGGTACCGCTACCGGTACGCCACCCGCGCCGAGCGCCGGGAGACCGGGAGCTTCTGGACGCGCACGCCCCTCGGGGAGTTCGTCCGCCCCGTGACGCGAGCCTCGCTGCCCGAGGATCGGCGCTGAACGGAGCGCATCTGCCT
>DMTU01000325.1:1060-2550 GCA_003476595.1 Acidimicrobiaceae bacterium
CCCGTCCAGCGCCGATCGGCGGCGAACCGCACCCGGCTCAGGAGACGGCGACGCCCTCGCGCACCATGCGCCCGAGCTCCGAGCCGATCTCGGCGCGGAGGTCGGTGGCCGAGATGATCATGTCCACGGCCGTGATCGAGGTGTGGATCAGGCCCCGGCCCGGCAGGTGCCGGACCTGCACGCCGGCGGCATCGAGCGCCTCGGCGTAGGCCTGGCCCTCGTCGCGCAGCGGGTCGAACTCGCAGGTCACGACCAGCGCCGGCGGCAGGCCGGACAGGTCGGGGTTGCGCAGGGGCGCGGCACGCGGGTCGGTGCGGTCGGCCGGGTCGGCGTAGTGGTCCCAGAACCAGGCCATGAGGTCGCGGGTGAGCATGTAGCCCTCGCCGTTCTCCTCGTAGCTCGGGCGGCTGAAGTCCGAGTCGGTCACCGGGTTCACCAGCACCTGGGCGCTGATGTGAGGTGCCGCGGCGTCCCGCGCCTTCTGGGCCGCCACCGCGGCGACGTTGGCGCCGGCGCTCCAGCCGGCCACCGCGAGGGCGCCGGGGATGCCACCGAGCTCCTGGGGGTGCTCGGCGATCCACTGCAGCGCGGCGAAGCCGTCCTCGGCCGCCGCGGGGAAGCGGGCCTCGGGGGCGTGGCGGTAGTCGACGGAGACGATCACGGCATCGGCGCGCACGCAGAGGTCTCGGCAGAACGGATCGTCGGAGTCGTGGCTGCCGAGCACCCAGCCACCGCCGTGGAAGTACGCCACCACCGGGTGGGGACCCGGCGTCGGGGGCCGGTACAGGCGGTAGCGGAGGTCGCCGTCAGCGCCCGGCAGCGTGCCGTCGACGATCTCGCCGACATCAGGGCCCGGCGGGCGCTGAGCGTTCGTCGCCTCCGAGAAGGCGCGGGCCTCCTCGGCCGACATCGAGTCCATCGGCGGCAGCTCCATCTCCGCCATCATCTCGAGCACCATGGCCACGTCGGGCTGCAGCCGGCGGATCACGCCGTCGTTGCGCTGCACCTTGCCGTCACCGCGGAGCTCGAAGCCGAGGTAGCCGGCCTCGACGACCTCATCGCACGCCTGCCGGTAGCCGTCGACGCCGCCCACGTAGGGCAGGAAGACCCGGGGCTTCCCGGGCACGTTGGCGCCCATGTACCAGGAGTTCGCCGTCGGGTAGAGGGTGATGTCGGCGCAGTCGTTGACGTGCTGCACCCAGCCCGACTCCGCGGTCTGGGTCGGCTCGATGACCGCGTAGCCCTGCTCGCGCAGGTCGACGAGGGTGTCGGTGATCCAGTCCACGTGCTGCTCGATCGACACCATCATGTTGGAGAGCACCGACGGGCTCCCCGGTCCGGTGACCGTGAACAGGTTGGGGAAGCCGACCGACGTGAGGCCCAGGTAGGTGGTGGGGCCGTCCGCCCACTTCTGCTTCAGGGTGACGCCGTCGCGCCCTTCGATGTCCACGGACACGAGCGCACCGGTCATGGCGTCGAAGCCGGTGGCG
>DMTU01000157.1:0-292 GCA_003476595.1 Acidimicrobiaceae bacterium
CGGCGTCGAGCTCGACGCTGCCCTCGTCGACGTCGCCGTTGGATTCCACCAGCAGCTCGAAGTCGTCTACGCCCTCGACGAGGAGGGTGTGCTCGATGGCGCCCTCGTTCTCGTACACCACGTCGATGGTGCCGGCGTCGGCCTGGTAGGTGTCCTCGGGGAACGCGATGTCCTCCGCGATCACGGTGAGCTCGCTCCCACCGCCACCGCTGTCACCCGCCGGTGTGGCGGCGTCGTCGTCATCGCCGCCGCAGGCGCTCACCGCCAGGACCAGCACGCCGGCCAGGGCCAT
>DMTU01000157.1:359-2611 GCA_003476595.1 Acidimicrobiaceae bacterium
CCAGCACGCCGGCCAGGGCCATCGCTCGTCGGAACTGCATCATCGAACCTCCGTGGTTCTCGTGGTCGTCTTCGTTGTCGTGGTGGTGGTCGTCGTCGTCATGCTGCTCCCGCCGCGTCGGCAGCGGACGTCGCCCCGCTGCGGGCCGGCGCCGTGCTCAGAACAGGCCCAGCTCCAGCCGGGCCGCCTCGGAGATCCGGGCCCGGTTCCAGGGCGGGTCCCACACGATGGTCACGTCGACCTCGTCGACGCCGGCGACGCGCTGGACGGCGGATTCGGCGTCACGGGCGATGACGTCGCCCATGCCGCAGCCGGGCGCGGTCATGGTCATGTCGATCTCGATGCGACGCCGGCCGTCGTCGAGGGCGACCTCGTCGCAGCGGTACACCAGGCCGAGGTCGACGATGTTGATCGGGATCTCCGGGTCGTAGACGCCCCGGAGGGCGGCCATGACGTCGGCGAAGTCGAACGCCCCCGTCTGGCGGGTGACGTGGACTGCGGTCTCGGGTCCGGGATCGAGGCCGAGCGCGTCTGCGTCCGCTCCGTCGATGCGCAGCAGCGTCCCCATCTGGGTGCGGACGGTGACGCTCGACCCGAGTCGCTGGGTGATCTCGACCTCGCCGCCGGCCGTGAGGGCGACGCGCTCGCCGTGGGGCACGGTGAGCGCGTCGCAGTCGCGCTGGAGGATGGTGGGGTTCCAGGTCTGGGTCATGCGGTGCCCTCCGGTCCGAACCACCCCGCGACCTGGTCGCGCAGCGATGGCGGCTCGATGCGCTCGACGAGCGTGCGGGCGAAGGCGCCCACCAGCACGTCCCGGGCCTCGGCGCGGGGGATGCCCCGGCTGCGCAGGTAGAAGAGCGCATCGTCGTCGATTCGCCCGGTGGCCGAGCCGTGGTTCGCCCGCACGTCGTCGGCGAAGATCTCCAGCCACGGTCGGCTGTCGGCCTGGCCCGACGGGTGGAGCACCAGGCTGTCGGTGCGCTGGTGGGCGACCGTGGCGACGGTGCCGGGGCGCACGATGGCGTGCCCGCTCGAGGTCACCCGGGCGCGCTCGGGCACGACGCTGCGCACGGTGAGGTCGCTCGTGCAGTGGGAGGCGATGTGGTCGACGGTGACGGCGTCGTCGTGCCGCGCCCCGATCCCGGGCGCGAGCAGGGCGGTGACCGTGCACGATGCCTCCGGCTCCCGGAGCAGCGCGACGGTCGTCAGGCGCGAGATGGCGCCACCACGCGACAGCGCGGTGACCGACGCGTGCGCACCGGCGTCGTGGTGGAGCTCGAGGCGCCCGACGTGCACCGCGTCGGTGGCCTGGTCCTGGACCCGGTGCACGTCCGCGTGCGACCGGGCCGACAGCCGGACGGTGGTGGAGGCGTTCGTGAAGCCGCCTCCGTCCAGGCTCACGTGGCTCTCGACGAGGTGGATGCGCCCGCCGACGCCGACGTCGACGACGAGGCGGGGGTGGGACGCGCTGGCGCCGGTGCTGACGTGCACGACGTGGACCGGCTCCCGCAGATCGGCGTCGTCGGCCACGAGCAGGTAGAGGACGTCCTGCGACGCCGAGCGGTTCAGCGCCTCGAAGCCGTCGGGCGGGTCGCCCGCCGGCGTCGTCAGCTGGAGCCGGACGCGGGCGGACAGGTTGTGCGTGGTCCCGACCCAGAGGCCGGCCGGGAGGGCGCCGTCCGAGAGCTCCGGGACGTGGACGCCGTCCACGTGCACGATGCGCACCGCGCCGTGCCGCCCGGCGAGGCGGTCGACGTCGTCCCCGGTGACGGACCGCGCCGGCGCCGGCGCCTCGGGCATCTCGTCGAGGCGACGGCGGACCTCGGCGACCGGCGTGTAGCGCCAGTCCTCCTCGCGCCCGGTGGGGAGCCCGTGCTCGGACAGCCACGTCCGGGCGTGGACGGCTTCCTCGGTCATCACGTCGTCGACGGCGGCCGTCATGCCGGCACCCGGTCGGTGACCCCGCCGTAACCGTCCGCTTCGAGCTCGTGGGCCAGCTCGTGACCGCCGGAGCGGACGATGCGCCCCCCGTCGAGGACGTGGATGCGGTCGGGCCGGACCAGCTCCAGCAGGCGCGGGTAGTGGGTGATGACGAGCATCGAGCGGTCCGGTCCCCGCAGGCGTTCGATGCCCCGGGCGACGATGCGCAGCGCGTCGATGTCGAGGCCGGAGTCGGTCTCGTCGAGGATGGCGAGGCGGGGCTCGAGCATCGACATCTGCAGGATCTCGTTGCGCTTCTTCTCGCCGCCGGA
>DMTU01000157.1:2719-2859 GCA_003476595.1 Acidimicrobiaceae bacterium
CGCCGGAGAAGCCCTCGTTGACGGACCGGCTGAGGAACGCCGGGTCCATCTCGAGCGCGGTGAGGTGCTCTCGTGCGACGGCGAGGAAGTCGGTCGCGCTGACCTCGTCCTGGCCGTGGGCCCGCCGGATGGCGTTGAGC
>DMTU01000051.1:0-167 GCA_003476595.1 Acidimicrobiaceae bacterium
AGCTGGTGGGGCAGCTTGCGCACGAAGCCGACGGTGTCGGTGGCCAGCACGGACTCGCCGCCGGGCAGGTCGAGGCGCCGCGTGGTGGCGTCGAGGGTGGCGAAGAGGCGGTCCTCGACGAGCACGCCGGCGTCGGTGAGGCGGTTGAGCAGGGTGGACTTGCCCGC
>DMTU01000051.1:244-6795 GCA_003476595.1 Acidimicrobiaceae bacterium
GTGGACTTGCCCGCGTTGGTGTAGCCGACGATGGCGACCCGCTGGGTGCGGGCGCTCTTGCGCCGCTTGCGCTGGGTGTCGCGGTGCTGCTGGATCTCCTTCAGGTCGGCCTCGAGCCGGTGGATGCGGCGGACCAGGCGACGGCGGTCGGTCTCGAGCTGGGTCTCACCCGGACCGCGCGAGCCGATCCGGGCACCACCCGCCGCGGACATGCCGCCGGCCTGCTGGGAGAACGACTTGCCGGTGCGGCGCAGGCGGGGCAGCCGGTAGCGCAGCAGGGCCAGCTCGACCTGGGCCTTGCCCTCCACGCTCGCGGCGTTCTGGGCGAAGATGTCGAGGATCACCGCGGTGCGGTCGATGGCCGTGCGCCCCAGCATCTTCTCCAGGTTGAACTGCTGGGCCGGGGTCAGCTCGTTGTCGAACACGACCGTGTCGCAGTCGGTGGCGAGGGCCACCTCGAGCAGCTCCTCGGCCTTGCCCTTGCCGATGAAGGTGGGCGGGTCCGGGGCCTGGCGGCGCTGCACGACGCGGGCGACCTCGTCGGCGCCGGCGGTGTCGATGAGCGCGCTGAGCTCGTCGAGGCCCCGCTCGGTCTCCTCCGCGTCGTCGGGCGGGAGCGTGACGCCCACCAGGACGATCTTCTCCCGGAACGACCGGTCGATGAGTGTGTCGGTGAGGGCGTCGGTCAAGGCGACCATCCTCCCATCACAGCGGCCACTCCACGGCAGCGATTGCCACGACCGGGACGGTGAGGTGGGCGACGTCGCCCAGCTCCACCACGGCCGGGCCGCCGGGCTGGTGCACCGTGACGGTGGTGGGTGCCAGCTCCCACGCGTGGGCAGCGGCTGCGGCAGCCACGGCGCCGGTGCCGCAGGCCTGGGTCGGCCCGACCCCGCGCTCGTAGACCAGCATCCGCACCTCGCCCGGATCGCCGGGCACCACGAGCTCGACGTTGGTGCCGCCGGGCGTGGCGCCGTTGATCCGCTCGCCGATCTCGACCAGGTCGGGGACGTCGGCGGCGTCGCCGATGTGGAGGACCACGTGGGGGTTGCCCATGTCGACGTGGACGGCACGCAGGATGCGCTCGTCCTCCCACTCGGGGAGCTCGTCACCGAAGCGCACCTCCCCCATCGCGACCCGCATGCGGTGCCGGTGCGGGGCCTGGGTCTCCACCACGGTGACGGTGCGGGGGCCGGCGTCGGTGTCGACCTCGACGACACCGTCGGGGGCGAGTCCGGCACGGACGACCGCCTGGCCCAGGCAGGAGATGCCGTTGCCGCTCATCTCGGCGCGGGAGCCGTCCTCATTGCGCAGCTCCATGGCGAAGCGGGCCGCCCCGTCCTCGCCCGTGGTCGTGGTGACCCGGATGAGGCCGTCGGCGCCGACGCCCCGGTGCCGGTCGCAGACCGCCACCGCGATGTCCTCGTCGATGGGCTGGGTGCCGTCGGCGTCGAGCAGGACGAGGAAGTCGTTGCCGAGGCCGTGGTGCTTGGTCAGGCGCATGTCCCACTCAGTCTGCCGGGCGTTCGAGCGCCCCACGCACCTCGTCGACGACGGACATCGGATCGCCGGTGACGTCGATCCACCGGATCCGGGGGTCGCGCCGGAACCAGCGGTCCTGGCGGCGGGCGAAGCGGCGGGTGCGGCGCACGGCCAGGTCGAGCGCGTCCTCCAGGCTGCACTCGCCGGCGAGGTGGGCGGCGAGCTCCTTGTAACCGAGGGCCTGGGCCGCGGAGCGCGACACGGGACGGAGGCCGTCCACGAGCCGGCGGACCTCGTCGAGGAACCCGGCGTCGAGCTGGGCGCGGTAGCGGGCCGCGATGCGCTCGTCGAGCTCGGCGCGGTCCCAGCGCAACCCGACGATGGTGAACCGGGTCGGCGGGTGGGCGTCGAGGCCGGGGCCGAACGAGGAGAACGGTCGGCCGCTCCCGAGGGTGACCTCGAGGGCCCGCACCACGCGACGGCGGTTCGATGGCTCCATGCGGGCCGCGGCGTCGGGGTCCAGGTCGGCAAGGCGGGCGTGCAGCGCCTCGATGCCGTCGTCGTCGGCCTCGGCCTCGAGCCCGGCCCGCACGTCGGGGAACTGGCCGGGCAGGGTGAGGTCGTCGACGATCGCCCGCAGGTACAGGGCGGTGCCGCCGACGAGCAGCGCCTGCTTGCCCCGCGCCTCGATGTCGGCGAGGGCGTCGCGGGCCGCGGCCTGGAAGGTGGCCAGGTCGTGGTCGTCCCACGGATCGGCGAGGTCGAGCAGGTGGTGGGGCACCTCGGCCTGCTCGGCCGGCGTCGGCTTCGCCGTGCCGATGTCCATGCCGCGGTACACCTGCATGGAGTCGACCGTGACGAGCTCCCACGTGGGATCGTCCCGGGCGATGGCATGGGCGATGGCGGACTTGCCCGACGCCGTGGGCCCGACGAGGGCGCCGTGAGCGCTCAGATCGCCGCCACCGGGATGCGGGTCTTGTGGGCGGCGACGTGCACCACGTCGCGCAGCTCGCCCTGGAGGTGGTGGGCGGCCGCCCCGGTGACCTCGACCGTGGCGTAGGACCCGATGCGGATCGGTGCCGGCGACGGGAAGTGGATCAGCTTGTTCTGGGCGGTGCGGCCGGTGAGCACGTTCGGGTCCTTGCGGCTCGGGCCTTCGACCAGCACCTCCTCGGTGCGGCCGATCCGGGCCTCGTGCTTGCGCAGGCCGGACCGCTCGACGACGCGGCGGAGGCGCTCGTAGCGCTCCCCCACCACGGCGGGATCGACGAAGCGATCGGTGAGGTCGGCGGCCTCGGTGCCCGGCCGGGGCGAGAAGATGAAGGTGTAGGCGGAGTCGTACTCGGCCTCGGCCACCACCTCGAGCGTGGCCTCGAAGTCGGCATCGGTCTCGCCGGGGAAGCCGACGATGATGTCGGTGGTGAGGGCCAGGTCGTCGATGGCGGCCCGGGCGGCGCGCACGCGCTCGAGGTAGCGCTCCGCCGTGTAGCCCCGGTGCATGGCGGCCAGCACCGCGTCGGACCCGGACTGCAGCGGCAGGTGGAGGTGGTTGCAGACCTCGTCGTGGGTGGCCATCGCCGCGATGGTCTCGGGGCGCAGGTCCTTGGGGTGGGGGCTGGTGTAGCGGACCCGTCGGATGCCCGCGACGCCGGCGGTGGCGGCGAGGAGGTCGGCGAACAGCGGCCGGATGCGGACGTCGTCGCCGGCCTTGCGGGCCGCGAGCGTGAGGTCCCGCCCGTAGGAGTTCACGTTCTGGCCGAGCAGGGTGACCTCGCTCACCCCGTCGGCGGCGAGGCGCTCGACCTCGGCGACGATGTCCTCGACCGGGCGGCTGAGCTCGGGGCCGCGGACCGACGGGACGATGCAGAACGCGCAGCTGTTGTCGCAGCCGATCTGGATCGTGACCCAGGCGGCGTACGGCAGCTCCCGCTTGGTGGGCAGGGCGCTCGGGAACTCGGCGTGGTCGGCGTCGACCGCCTCGATGATCTCGGTGATCGGGCCCTGCTCGCGCGCCGTGCGCAGCAGCTCGACGGTGCGGCCCACGTTGTGGGTGCCGACGACGACGTCCACGTGGGGGGCTCGCTGCTGGATGGCGTCCCGGTCCTTCTGGGCCAGGCAGCCGGCGACGACGATCTCCATGCCGGGGTTCGCGTCCTTGACCGACTTGAGGTGGCCGAGGTTGCCGTAGAGCTTGTTGTCGGCGTTCTCCCGGATGCAGCACGTGTTCAGCACCATCACGTCGGGCTGTTCGTCGTCCGCGGCGGCACGCAGGCCGTCGGCTTCGAGCAGACCGGCGATGCGCTCGGAGTCGTGCTCGTTCATCTGGCACCCGTAGGTGCGGACGCGGTAGGTGCGAGACGTCATGGCGACCCCGAGGCTACGCCTCCGCCCGGCGGGTCCCGAAGGCAACGGACTCAGCCGTCGAGGGCGATGGCGGCCTCGACGACCGGATCGTCGAGGGCGATGGCGGCCTCGACGACCGGATCGTCGAGGGCGACCACGTCGTCGCCGTCGGGGACCGGGACGCGGTCCTCGACCCGCAGCCGGATGGCGGTGCGCTTCTCGCCGTCGATGGTGATGTCGGCGAACTCGGGGATGCAGACCAGCTCGATGCCGCTGGCGGCCACGTAGCCGCAGGCGATGGCCACCGCCTTGATGGCCTGGTTCAGGGCACCGGCCCCGACGACCTGCACCTCGACCGCGCCCTGCGAGCGCACGACGCCCGCCATGGCACCGGCCACCGAGTTCGGGTTCGATCTCGTCGAGACCTTGAGCTGTTCCATTCCGCCGCCTTCGGGAGGCCGTGATCCCCAGTGCTCGCCTTCTTCGACGCGCACCGAGGACTCTCCTCCCGGCCGGGCCCGAGCCCGGCCGGGAGCGACGGAGCGGGGTCAGTCGTCGAGGGAGATGGGGGCGTCGAGGTCGATGTCGTCCTCGACGTCGACCTCGGTCTCGTCGCCGGGGTCGATGCCGACCTGCTGGCGGATCCGCTCGGAGATCTCGACCATGATCTCGGGGTTCTCCCCGAGGAAGGTCTTGGCGTTCTCCCGGCCCTGCCCGAGCTGCTCGCCCTCGTAGGTGTACCAGGCACCCGACTTCTTCACGAGGCCGAGGTCCACGCCGATGTCGAGCAGCGAGCCCTCACGGCTGATGCCCTTGCCGTACATGATGTCGAACTCGGCCTGGCGGAAGGGCGGGGCGACCTTGTTCTTCACGACCTTGACCCGGGTGCGGTTGCCCACGACCTCGGCGCCGTCCTTGAGGGACTCGATGCGGCGGATGTCGAGGCGGACCGAGCTGTAGAACTTCAGCGCCCGGCCACCGGGGGTGGTCTCGGGCGAGCCGAACATCACGCCGATCTTCTCGCGCAGCTGGTTGATGAAGATGCAGATGGTCTGGGACTTGCTCAGGTTGCCGGTGAGCTTGCGCAGCGCCTGGGACATGAGCCGGGCCTGGAGGCCGACGTGGGTGTCGCCCATCTCGCCCTCGATCTCGGCCCGGGGGGTGAGCGCGGCGACGGAGTCGACCACGATCACGTCGATGGCGGCCGAGCGCACGAGCATGTCGCAGATCTCGAGGGCCTGCTCGCCGGTGTCGGGCTGGGAGATGAGCAGCTCGTCGACGTCGACCCCGATGGCCCGGGCGTAGACCGGGTCCATGGCGTGCTCGGCGTCGATGTAGGCGCAGATGCCGCCGTTGCGCTGGGCCTCGGCCACGACGTGCATGGCCAGGGTGGACTTGCCCGAGGACTCCGGGCCGTAGATCTCGGTGACCCGACCCCGGGGGAGGCCGCCGATGCCGAGGGCGAGGTCGAGGGCCAGGGCGCCGGTGGGGATCGACTCGATGTTCATCGAGCCCTTCTCCCCCATCTTCATGACGGCGCCCTTGCCGAACTGCTTCTCGATGTTCCCGAGGGCCATCTCGAGTGCCTTGTCTCGCTCCATTGCTGTTCGTCCTTTCGAGGGTCCGACCCGCTCGTGTGGCCGGAGGTGGGGCTGCCGGAGCAGCGAGTGCGTCTGTGGGGTGAACCTACGGACGGGGTCTGACAGGAACTCCTGGCTCCAGCCGGACCGCCCGACGGCGAACGACAGCAGCGTAACTTCGAACGGGCGTTCGGGCAAGGACCTCTCGGAAGAATCTCGTTGTCGGATGCGATAACATGGTGCCGTGGACGTCGCCACCTTCCTGCGCACGTGTCGCGCCGAGGCGGGACTGACCCAGCGCCAGCTGGCCGACCGCGCCGGCACCTCGGCTGCGGCGGTGTGCCACTACGAGCGGGGTACCCGCATCCCGCGGGCCGACACGCTGGTCCGCCTCGTCGCCGCCACCGGGGCCACGCTGGCCTGGACGGCGCGGCGCTTCCCCGCGGACCCGGCGACCATCGACGCCATGGAGGACAACGGCGAGGCCCTGGCCGCGGTGCTCGACCTGGCCGAGCACCTCCCCCGCCGGCCGCGCCCCGAGGGCATCGAGGCGCCGGTGTTCGCCGCCCTCGCCGCGGCGCGGTGACCCTCACCGAGCGGATCGTGGCGCTGCACGCCGCGCTCGACGCGGCCGGGCTCCCCCACGCCTTCGGCGGCGCGCTCGCGCTGGCGTTCTGCACCGCCGAGCCGAGGGGCACCCAGGACATCGACGTCAACGTGTTCCTGTCCCCCGAGGAGGTCGACCGCCTGCTCGGCGCCCTCCCCGACGGCATCGCCGTGCGCGACACCGATCGGGAGCTGCTGGCGCGCGACGCCCAGGCCCGGCTGTGGTGGGAGGCCACACCCGTCGACGTGTTCCTGTCCAACCACCCGTTCCACGACCACGCCGAGGCCGACCGGCGCCACGTCGCCTTCGCCGGGATCGAGCGATTCCCGGTGCTCGCCTGCCAGGACCTCGCCGTGTTCAAGTCGTTCTTCGCCCGGCCCAAGGACGTCGTCGACGTGGCGACGATGGTCAGCCTGGGCTCGGTCGACCTCGACGCGCTCGAGCGCTCGGTCGGCGCGCTGCCCGGCGACGACGAGCAGCGCGCCCGCTTCTTCGAGCAGGTCGCCGAGGCCGTCCCGCAGATCTAGCGGCGGAGCAGG
>DMTU01000051.1:6928-9093 GCA_003476595.1 Acidimicrobiaceae bacterium
AGCGGCGGAGCAGGCGCCGGCGCAGGCCGTCGAGGAGCGAGATGGTGGCGAACTGGCGCACCCGCTCCCGGTCGCCGGGCAGCTGGATGCGGCGCACCTCGACGTCGCCCTCGATGTCGCTGGCGAGGAACACCGTTCCGACCTCGTGGCCGTCCTGGGTGTCGGGCCCGGCGACGCCGGTGACACCGAGGCCGACGTCGGCGCCGAGGACGCGCCGGGCGCCGGACGCGAGGGCCGCCGCGGCCTCCTCGGACACGACCGGGCCCTCGGGCACGCCGAGCACGTCGAACTTCACCTCGGAGGCGTAGGCCACCACCGAGCCGCGGAACCAGGTGCTCGCGCCGGGCACGGACACGATGCGGGCCGCGACCAGGCCACCGGTGACGGACTCGGCCAGACCGAGGGTGAGGCCCCGAGCGACGAGCAGGTCGCCGACGGCGTGCTCCATCGTCTCGCCATCGACGCCGAACACGAGGTCGCCCAGCACGGCGCGGACCGCCTCGTCCTCGGCGTCGACCAGGGCCAGCGCGCCCGCTTCGTCCTCGCCGCGCGCCGTGATGCGGACGCGGATCCCCTCGATGCCGGACGCGTTGAACGCGAGGGTCGGGGCCGGGTTGCCGGCGGCGTGGGCCTCGTCGATGGCCCGGATCCGCCCGTCGAGCAGCTCGGCCAGCGACGACTCCGACTCGCCCCAGGTGCGCAGGGTGCGCGAGACGATGGTGGAGGTGTCACCGGAGCGGAGGCGCAGGTCGGGCACGACGGCACGCAGCACCATCTCCTGCATCTCGTGCGGCACGCCCGGCACGGCGTAGACGACCTTGTCCTCGCCCACCGGGCAGATCAGGCCGGGCGCCGTGCCGCGGGTCTGGGGGATGACCGTCGCGCCGGCGGGCACGTCGGCCTGGCGCAGGTTGTTCTCGGCCATGCGCCGGCCCCGCGAGGCGAACATGTCGCGGATGACGTCCTCGACAGCCGGGTCCCGGACCAGCTCGACGCCCATGACCTCGGCGATGGCCTCCCGGGTGACGTCGTCCTGGGTCGGGCCGAGCCCGCCGCAGCAGATGACGGCATCGGCCCGCTCCAGGGACTCCCGCAGGCAGGCCACCATGCGGGCGTGGTTGTCACCGACCCGGACCGAGCGCAGGCAGTCGATGCCGGCGAGGGCGAGCTGGGAGCCGATCCAGGACGAGTTGGAGTCCACGACCGTGCCGAGCAGGAGCTCGGTGCCGATGGCGACGACCTCGCAGCGCACGTCAGCCGCGATCGCCGGTGTCGCTGAACGAGCGCTGCCCGTCGGTCACGTAGGAGATGCCGGTGCCGATGGTGAGCACGACCGCGGCCCACAGGATCACGACGTGCACCCACTCGGCGTGCTCGGCGATCGGGGGCAGCAGGGCGAACGCGATGGCGAACTCCTGCACGACGGTCTTGACCTTGGCCGAGTAGCGGGCCGGGACGGCGATGCCGTGGCGGGCGTACCAGGACCGGAACACCGAGATGCCGATCTCGCGCACCGTGATGAGCAGCACCGGCACCCACCAGAACGTGCCCGACACGACGAGCGCCCAGGCGGCACCGAGCACCAGCACCTTGTCGGCGAGCGGGTCGAGGAAGGCCCCGGATCGGGTCGTGCCGTGCTTGCGGGCCAGGTGGCCGTCGAGGCCGTCGCTGAAGGCCAGCACCGTCCAGGCGGCCAGGGCCCAGTACGAGGAGCCGCCGTTGGCCACGAAGGCGAGGAACGGGATGGCGAGGGCCATCCGGGCGATCGTGATGGCGTTGGCCGGGGTGGCCAGGGCGGAGGCGCCGTAGCGCATGCGGTCGGCGGCGTCGCTCACGCGGTGCGCTCCGAGCTCGCTCCGACCGTGGGCAGCTGGGCGTGGACCTCGGGACCCTCGGCGGCGACGACCTCGACGTCGACGATGGAACCGACGTCCAGGTGCTCGGGGACGGTGATGATGCCGTCGATCTCCGGCGCCTCCCGGTGGCTGCGCCCGACCCCCGGCTCGTCCACGAGCACCGACACCGTGCGGCCCACCAGCGCGTCGCGCCGGGCGCCGGTGATGTCGTCCTGCAGGTCGCGCAGCTCGAAGAGCCGGTCGGCGACGAGGGCGTCGGGGACCTCGCCGTCGAGGTCGGCGGCGTAGGTGCCGTCCTCGGGCGAGTAG
>DMTU01000155.1:0-170 GCA_003476595.1 Acidimicrobiaceae bacterium
ATCAAGCGCGAGCTGGTCCACGGCGAGCTGCGGGACCCGAAGAAGGCGGCGCTGCCGGCCATCGCCGCGGTCGGCGGCATGCTCGTCCCGGCCGCCATCTTCATGACGCTGAACGCCGGCACCAGCGGGTTCGACGGCTGGGGCGTACCCATGGCCACCGACATCGCCTT
>DMTU01000155.1:327-3045 GCA_003476595.1 Acidimicrobiaceae bacterium
GACATCGCCTTCGCCGTCGCCGTCGTGAGCCTGGTCGGCAACCGGGTGCCCGCGGCCGCGAAGGTCTTCCTCCTCACGCTGGCCATCGCCGACGACATCGGGGCGATCCTCGTGATCGCGATCTTCTACACGTCGAAGCTCAGCCTCGGGTGGCTGGCCATCGCCCTCGCCACCCTCGCCGTGGCCGAGATCTGCAAGCGCCAGCACGTGCGCGCCCTGCCCGTCTACTTCGGCCTGGCGATCTTCGCCTGGTACGCGTTCCACGAGACCGGGGTCCACGCCACCCTCGCCGGCGTCATCCTCGGCCTGCTCACGCCGGCGTGGCCGTTCTACAACCCGGAGAACTTCTCCGAGGACATGTCGTCGCTGCTCGGCCACGGGACGGCGCTGGACTCCATCGAGCAGAACCTGGAGCAGTCACGGGGCAGCAGCACCTACGACGACGAGAGCTACGACGAGGCCACCTCGAGGTTGTCGGAGATGGAGCGGCTCGTGGCCGAGACGCAGTCTCCCCTCGACCGGCTCGAGAACAAGCTCCACCTCTGGGTCGCCTTCCTCATCGTGCCCCTGTTCGCCTTCGCGAACGCGGGCGTGCGGCTCTCCGACGAGGCACTCGACGGGTTGGCCTCCAACCGGGTCGTGCTCGGCATCGTCGCCGGCCTCGTCGTCGGCAAGACGGTGGGGGTGTTCAGCTTCACGCTGCTCGGACAGAAGCTCGGGCTCGGCACGCTGCCCGCCGGGGTCACCCAGCGCATGGTGCTCGGCCTGGCGATGACCGCGGGCGTCGGCTTCACCGTCGCGCTGTTCATCGCGTCGCTGGCCTACGCGCCGGGGAGCCTGGCCACGGACTCGGCCAAGATCGGCATCCTCGCCGGCAGCGTCATCGCAGGCCTGCTCGGCTACGCCTTCCTGCGGTCCGGGCCGAGCCCGGACGCCGGCGACGACCCCGGACGGGTCAGCGAGCCGGCACCCGCGCTCGTCGACTGAACCCGCACCTCCCGTCATGCATCTGTCATGAGATCGGACTTTTCCCCCACTTTTCGGACAGTGCTTGTCATGAGGGCGTCACGCTTGTAATGTGAACGCAACGTCGGATCGACGCAGGGCCTCGGCCCGGTCCCCGACCTCCACCCTCCCCGGGCATCGGGTGCTGGGCGGTTCGCACCGCCCGCCCGCCTCCGTCCAGCGGTCGATGCCCGGGTTGGAACTGCCTCACCGGCCCGGTCCCTCTCCCTGACCGGGCCGGTGTCGCGTCCGCCGTCAGGCGTCGACGTCGCGCCGGCCCTCGAGGGCGCGGCCGAGCGTGAGCTCGTCGGCGTACTCGAGGTCCCCGCCGACCGGGAGCCCGCTGGCGATGCGGGTCACCCGCACGCCGAGCGGCTTCAGCAGCCGGGCCAGGTACATGGCCGTGGTGTCGCCCTCGAGGTTCGGGTTGGTGCACAGGATGACCTCGACGACGGCGTCGCTGTCGATGCGGGCCAGCAGCTCTCGCACCTTGAGCTGGTCGGGACCGACGCCCTCCATCGGGTTGATGGCCCCGCCGAGCACGTGGTACCGGCCACGGAAGCCGCCGGTTCGCTCCACCGACACGATGTCCCGGGGCTCCTCGACGACGCAGACGAGGGTGGCGTCGCGCCGGGCGTCCGCGCAGATCTGGCAGCGCGGCGCCTCGGACAGGTTGTGGCACACCTCGCAGAACCGGACGCGCTCCTTGGCCGTGACCACCGCCGAGGCGAGCGCGAGCGCGTCCTCCTTGGGCACCTTGAGCAGGTGGTAGGCGATGCGCTGCGCGGACTTCGGCCCGACGCCCGGCAGGCGCCCGAGCTGATCGATCAGGTTCTGGACCGCGTCGGCGTGCACCCGCGCTCAGGCCCCGTCGTCGCGCTCGTCGCCGGGCTGGTCGTCCGGGCCGCCGAGGAGGCCGCCGAGCATGGCGGACGGGTCGAACCCGCCCATCGCCTGGGCGTGCACGCGAGCGGCCTGGGCATGCACGTCGCGCAGGGCGGCGAGCACCAGGTCCTCGAGGCCCTCGACGTCGTCTGGGTCCACCACCGCCGGGTCGATGTGCACGGCGAGGACCTCGCCACCAGCGGTCGCCCGGACGCGGACCATGCCACCGCCGGCGGTGCCCTCGACCTCCTGCTCGGCCGCGGCCTGGCTGGCGCTCATCGCTGCCTGGGCCTGGGCGAACAGGTCACCGAGGCCGCCACCCCCGCCGCCTCCGAGCCCGCCCAGCAGTCCGCCGATGTCGGGGAGGCCGCCACCGGCCGCGTCGGGGTTCTGGTCGCTCATCGGTCCTCCAGGAGCTCGGCGCCGGGGAAGGCGTCCTTCAGCTGGGCGATGCCGCCCGTGTCGGGGTCGGGTGCGTCGGTCAGCTCGTCGAGGTCGACGTCGTCGTCGATCTCGTCGTCTGCTGCTGCGGCGGTGGCGCCCGTGGGGGCGGGGCGGGGCGCGGTGGCGGCGTCGCCGTCGACGACGAGGTCGAGGGGCACCGGGCGGCCGAAGCGGGCCGCGAGGGCCTCGAGCACCTCGTCGAGCTTCTCCGAGCAGTTCTTCAGGCTCGGCTCGTTGGGCACGGCGAAGCGGGCGGTGCGCTCGTCGCCCTCCACGAGGCGACCCATCTTGTAGAGCGCCTTGGCCCGGCCCCGCAGGGCGCCGAGGACGTCGTCCCACGCCTCCGTGAGCTCGGCCAGGCTCGGCACGCCGCCCTCGGACGCC
>DMTU01000155.1:3130-3580 GCA_003476595.1 Acidimicrobiaceae bacterium
GGACGCCGGCGCGGGTGCCGGCTCCGGCGCCGGGGCCGCCTCGGCGGCAGGCGCCGCCGGCGGTGGGTCGGCGGGGGCCTCGCGCGGCGGGGCAGCCTCCTGCTGGCGCGCCCGCTTGACCCCGCCCAGGCTGGGCCGGGACGCCGCCGGCGCCGGGCTCGCCGGCTCGGGGGCCTCGGTGGCCGTGGCGTCGTGCTGGGCGAGTCGGGCCCGGGCCGCCTCCGCGCCGCGGGGCGGCGTCGCCGGGCCGGTCGGGGCCGCAGCCACCGCGGCCTCGACGGTGGCGGCGGCCGCCGGCGCGCCGGTCCGGGGCTCGGCGGCCGGGGTCTGGTCCGCGGCCGGTGCAGACGGCGCGGCCGGTGCGCTCCCACCGCCGGAGGCGACCGCTCGCTCGAGCTGCTCGATGCGCCGGACGAGCGCGTCGAGGTCCCCGGCGGCTTCGGGGCGGGC
>DMTU01000155.1:3825-4088 GCA_003476595.1 Acidimicrobiaceae bacterium
ATCTGGACGAGCGCGACCTCGAGCGGGATGCGCGGATCGGGCGCGTGGCGCATCTCCACGAGGGCGGTGCCCACCGCCTCCAGCGCCCGCGTGAGCGACGCCGGTCCGAGCGCCTGGCTGACGTCGCGCGCGCGGGTCATCGCCCGGTCCGTGAGCCCGCCGGCGGGCGCGCCCATCGCCACGAGGAACGCGTGGCGGAGCGACTCGATGAGCTGCTCGGCCAGCACGCGGGGATCCCGGCCCGCCCGCACGGATGCGTCGAC
>DMTU01000355.1:0-1132 GCA_003476595.1 Acidimicrobiaceae bacterium
TGTGAGGCTCTGCCGAACAACTCCAGAAGTGAGGAGGCCCGCCAGGGCCGACGAACGGCTCAGATGATGCCGGAGTCGTGGCCCTGCCAGTACTCGTCCTTGAGCAGGCGCTTGTAGAGCTTGCCGGTGGGGTGGCGGGGCAGCTCGTCGCGGAAGTCGATCGAGCGGGGGCACTTCACGTCGGCCAGCTTCTCGCGGCAGAAGGCGATGAGCTCGCGCGCCAGCTCCGGGGAGGGCTCGGTGCCCTCGGCCGGCTGCACGACGGCCTTGACCTCCTCGCCGAAGTCCTCGTTGGGCACGCCGAACACGGCCACGTCGTACACCTTGGGGTGCATGGCCAGGACGTTCTCGGCCTCCTGAGGGTAGATGTTCACCCCGCCCGAGATGATCATGTACGCCTTGCGGTCCGTGAGGTAGAGGAACCCGTCCTCGTCGAGGCGGCCGACGTCGCCGAGGGTGGACCAGCCCCGACCCTTGGGGTCGCGGGAGTCCTCGGTCTTGTCCGGGTCGTTGTGGTACTGGAACGTGGCCGCGTTCTCGCCCTCGAAGTACACCGTGCCCGGTTCGCCGACGGGCAGCTCCTCGCCGTTCTCGTCGACGATGTGGAGGGTGCCGATCAGGGCCTTGCCCACGGAGCCGGGGTGCTCCAGCCAGTCCTCGCTGTTGCAGTAGACGAAGCCGTTGCCCTCGGTCCCGGCGTAGTACTCGTGCAGCACCGGGCCCCACCACTCGATCATCCGGCGCTTGACCTCGACCGGGCACGGCGCGGCGGCGTGCACGGCCACCTGCAGCGACGACACGTCGTACTTCGCCCGCACCTCGTCGGGGAGCTTGAGCATGCGGATGAACATGGTCGGCACCCACTGGCTCAGCGTCACCCGGTGCTTCTCGATGAGCGCCAGGGCCTCCTCGGGGTCGAAGCGCTCCATCACCACGACGGTGGCCCCGGACATGTGGACGCCCATGCAGAACCGCAGCGGCGCGGCGTGGTAAAGCGGCGCCGGCGACAGGTACACGCTGTCCTCGGTGAGGCCGAACAGCATCGCCATCAGGCCGTACACCGAGGTGCCGGCGTCCTCCAGCGGCTGGCTGGGCATGGGCGGCTTGACGCCCTTGGGCTTGCCGGTGGTGC
>DMTU01000355.1:1183-1958 GCA_003476595.1 Acidimicrobiaceae bacterium
CCCGCCGAGCCGCTCGCGGGCTGGCCGGCGATGGTGTCCTCGTAGGACTCGTAGCCGTCGACGGTGCCGTCGATCATCAGCCACGTCTCCACGTTCGGCGCCTGGCCGAGCAGCTTCTCGGCCGCCTCGCGCTTGTAGGCGGTGGTGATGAAGGCCTTCGCCCCGCAGTCGTTGAGGATGTACTGCATCTCGTCGTCGTTGAGCCGCGACGACATGGCCGTGTAGTAGACGCCGGCGTAGTGGCAGCCCCAGGCGACGGCGAGGAACCGGGGGTGGTTCTCCATGCAGAACGCCACGTGGTCGCCCGGCTGCAGCCCGACCGAGCGGAGCAGCTGGCTCAGCCGGTTCGCCTCCTCGTCGAGCTCGGCGTAGGTCGTGGTCTGACCCGTGCCGGCCATGATCACGGCCGGGTGGTCGGGCCGGGTGGCGGCGAAAGCACCGGGGTACATGTGGTGGCGGTCTCCTGGAACGAGTGGGCGGGAACGTGCGCCGGGGCGCGACGCAGACCGTAGCCGCGGGGCCGGACCACCTCGCCGGGGTGCCGGCGGTTCCCGGCGCACGCTCGGCGGCCGGGGGCTACCGTCGCCGGCGTGGAGGTGACGGAGCGCTTCGCGGACCTGGTGTCCCGGCCCGACTTCCCCCTCGACGAGGCCGCGCTGCTCATCGCCGTCCACGCGGATCCGAGCTGCGACGTGGCGGCCAACCTGGCCCGCCTCGACGAGCTGGCCCGGTCCGTGCCGGAGCCGACCCTGCCCGCCCTCACCACGACCCTGTT
>DMTU01000355.1:2042-4610 GCA_003476595.1 Acidimicrobiaceae bacterium
TACCCTGTTCGGGCGCTGGGGGTTCGTCGGCGACCAGGTCGACTACTACGACCCGCGCAACTCCTACCTCCACGAGGTGCTGGAGCGACGGCGCGGCATCCCGATCACCCTGTCGGTGGCCCTGATCGAGGTCGGTCGACGGGCCGGCGTCGCGCTCGCCGGGGTCGGCACCCCCGCCCACTTCATGACCTGCACCACCACCGGGGCGCGCCGCTGGGTCGACGCGTTCGCCGGCGGTCGGATCCTCGACCGCGCCGAGCTCGACGACCAGTTCTCCCGCCTCGCGCCCGGCATCGACCTCGACGCCTACCTGGACCCGGTGCCGCCGCGGGCCGTCGTCGCCCGCATCCTCTCCAACCTGGTGGCGATCCACCGCCAGCGCAACGACCGCGCCGCTCTGCTCTGGGCCTCGCGCCTGCGGACCCTGGTGCCGGGCGCCACGCCCGACGACCGGCGCGCCTACGGCGGCGCCCTCGCCGCCTGCGGCGACTTCGTCCGGGCCGCCAAGGTGCTCGAGTCCCTGGTCGAGGACGGGCACACGTCGGACCCCGACGACGAGCTGGCCAAGGCCCGCCGCCTGCGGGCCCGCCTCAACTGAAAAGCGCTGGCCGCTGGTCGAGGGGCCGCCGTAGGGTCGCACCACCTGGCCGACGAGTGGAGGAGGCGCACGGACATGACTGCCCGATCCGCGAACCCCATCGTCGGCCGCGCGCCCCGGAGCGCCTGAGGTCGCGGGTGCTCCCGCGGGCGGTCGAGTCCCTCGACCGTTGCGCACACAGGAGTCCCGTTGCCCTCCGACCACCCCACCTGGCTCGTCCACGACCCCGTCGATGAGCACGAGCTCGGCACGTTGCGATCCGGCAAGGAGGCCCAGATCGACGTCGTCGAGCGCGTCGGCGCCGACGGCCGCACCTGCCTGCTGGCCCGCAAGCGCTACCTGCCCCGCACCGTGACGACGAAGGGCCAGCTCGAGGCGCTCGGCGTCCAGCGGTCCTCCGCGTTCCGCCACGACGTCGAGTACCGGGAGGGCCGACAGTTCCGCAAGACCCGTGACCGTCGCGCCGTCGAGGCGATGACCACCTACGGCCGCAAGCTGCTCCAGGACCGCTGGCTCGGTCACGAGCACGACGTGCTCGCGCAGCTCCACGCAGCGGGCTGCCGCGTGCCATACCCGGTGTCCTACGCCGACGACGTGCTGCTGATGGAGTACGTGGGCGCAGCCGATGGGGCCGCCCCCCAGCTGGCGGCGGCTCGCCTCTCGCCGGCGGAGGTGCGCAGGGCGTGGCACGACGTGGTCGAGGGCCTGCGAGGCATCACCTCCGCCGGCTGGGCCCATGGGGACCTGTCGGCGTACAACCTGCTGTGGTGGGAGGGCGAGGTGTGGTTCATCGACTTCCCCCAGGCCGTCGACATCGCAGCCAACCCAGGCGGGCTCTCGTTCCTGCACCGCGACGTCACCAACGTGCTCGGGTGGTTCGTCCGGCATGGGATCGAGGAGGACCCCGAGGAGGTCTTCGCCGACCTGCTCGGCGCCGCCTTCGGTTAGCGCCGGCTCGCACCTACCCTCCGGAGGGTGATCGATCGCGACGTCAAGCAGTGCCTGGGCCAGATGACCAAGGGCGTGCAGGTGGTGGCCGCCCGCCACGACGGGGTGACCCGGGCCTACACCTCCCACTGGATCTCCCAGATCAGCTTCGAGGAGCCGGTCCTGCTGGCCTCGGTCTCCCCGAAGCACGACACCCACCCGCTCATCGAGGCGGCGGGCTGGTTCAGCGTGTCGATCCTGGCCGGGGACCAGGTCGAGGAGGGCCAGTACTTCAGCTACCCGGGCCGCAAGTTCCACCGGCTGTTCGACGAGTACCTCACCGAGACCGAGGTCGAGGGCGTCGGCCCCGTGCCCCACGTCGTGGACTGCCTGGCCTGGCTGCGATGCGAGATCCGGGAGAAGCTCGACCTCGGCCTCGACCACGACTGCTACGTGGTCGACGTCCGCGACGTCGGGCCGGGCCGGCTGAAGGCGGATCCGCTCGTCTACTCCTCCCGCCACGGCTGGCGGGTGGCGGGGGAGAAGGCGCGCGCCCCCGGGGTGTCGGTCCGGGATCGCCTGCTCGAACGCCTCGAGGAGGCCGGCCTGGCCGAGTGACGGGCGTCTCCGACTTGCCTTGACCGATCGGTCAAGTACGATCGCTCCATGGCCGTCACCGAACGCACCCCCACCGTCACCGATCCCGACGAGCAGCGCGTCCTGGACGCCATCGAGGCGCTCCTCGAGGCGCACCCGCCCAAGGACACCGACGTCGTCGAGTTCCTCGGCGCGCAGTTCGATGCCGGGCTCGCATGGGTCCACTACGACGAGGGCTTCGGCGGCCTCGGGCTGCCGGCGAGGTTCCAGAAGGTGATCAACGAGCGCCTGCACGCCGCCGGCGCGCCCAACGCCGCCGGTCGCAACCCGATCGGTCACGGCATGTCGGCGCCCACCATCTACACGCACGGCTCCGACGAGCAGAAGCACCGCTACCTGCGCCCGCTGTTCACGGGCGAGGAGATCTGGTGCCAGCTCTTCTCCGA
>DMTU01000355.1:4851-8095 GCA_003476595.1 Acidimicrobiaceae bacterium
GTCAACGGCCAGAAGGTCTGGACGACCCTCGCCCACGTGTCGCGCTTCGGCACCCTGGTCGCACGCCACGACCCGCAGGCGGGCAAGCACGCCGGCCTCACCCACTTCGTGGTCGACATGCAGGCACCCGGCGTCGAGGTCCGCCCGCTNNGCCGAGTTCAACGAGGTGTACTTCACCGACGTGCGCATCCCGGACGCCGAGCGCCTCGGCGAGGTCGGCGAGGGCTGGCGCGTCGCCATCACCACGCTGATGAACGAGCGGGTGTCCATCGGCGGCTCCATCCCGCCCCGGGAGTCCGGCCCCATCGCCGTGGCCAAGCAGGCCTGGCAGGAGCACTGCGACCCCGACGACGGTGCCACCAAGGACGAGTTCATGCAGCTCTGGGTCCGCGCCGAGATCTCGCGGCTCACCAACATCCGGGCCAGCGAGATGCGCAAGCTCGGCGACCCCGGCCCCGAGGGCTCCGTCGCGAAGCTGGCCATGGCCGAGCTCAACAAGGACATCATGAGCTTCGCCGTCGACTGCATGGGCGCCCACGGCATGCTCTACGGCACCTACGACTTCGACCGCAGCGGGGGCGTCGGCATGTTCGGCGGCTCCACCCAGCAGTCGTTCCTGCGCAGCCGGGCCAACTCCATCGAGGGCGGCACCACCGAGGTCATGAAGAACATCCTCGGCGAGCGCGTGCTGGGGCTGCCCGGCGACATCCGGGTCGACAAGGACAAGCCCTGGTCCGAGGTTCCCCGCAGCTAGCGATCCGGACGCCAGGAGCGGCGGGCCTTCTTCTCGCTCTGCTGGCGCTTGGCCTCGAGGCGGCGGCGCTTGGCGCCCCGCGACGGCTTGGTCGGTCGGCGCCGCGCCGGCGGCTTCGCCGCGCCGTCGATCAGGTCGGCGAGGCGCTTCCGGGCGAGCTGGCGGTTCCGGTACTGCGAGCGCGAGTCCGACGACGACGCCCGGACCGCGTCCCCGTGGGCGGTGCGCAGGCGCTCGGTGACGCCCGCGGGCAGGGCGGCGGCCTCGAGGTCGAGCTCCACCGTCACCTGGGTGTCGGACGTGTTGGCGTGCTGGCCGCCGGGTCCGCCGGACCGGCTCGCCCACCAGCGGATCGCTGCGGCCGGGACGCGCAGGCCCCGAGATGTCACCAGGTCGTCGTCGCCGGCCATGGCCCCAGTGTGGCCTCGGTAGTGTCGTTCCGTGACCCGTCGAACCAAGATCGTCGCCACCATCGGCCCGGCCTCCGACTCCGAGGAGACCCTGCGGGCCCTGATGCTGGCCGGAGTCGACGTGTGCCGGCTCGGTCTGGCCCACGGCACCATCGAGGAGCACCAGCTGCGGATCAAGCGGATCCGCAAGGTCGCCGCGGAGCTGAACAAGCCCATCTCGGTCCTGGGTGACCTGCCCGGACCCAAGATCCGCATGGGCCCGGTCGTCGAGGACGGCGGCCTGTTCCTCTCCGAGGGCCAGCGCATCGAGGTCCGTCCCGGAGACGCCCCGACGGCTCCGGACCACATCCACGTCGACTACGAGCACCTCCTCGAAGCCGTCGAGGTCGGAGACACCCTCGTCCTCGGCGATGGGGCCGTCCGGCTCATCGCGGTGGAGAACGACGGCAGCCGCCTCATGGTCGAGGTCGAGCACGGCGGCCGCATCCAGGGCCGTCCGGGCGTCACCCTGCCCTCGGCCAAGCTGCGGGTGTCGGTGCCCACCGACCAGGACATCGCGCTGCTCGAGGGGCTGGCCGGCGAGCTCGACTTCGTCGCCGCCTCCTTCGTGCGCTCCGCCGACGAGGTCGCCGCCGTCAAGGAGCTGGCCCAGGGCGCAGACGTGGTCGCCAAGATCGAGACCAAGGCGGCGGTCGAGGCGCTCGACGCCATCGTCAACGTGGCCGACGCCGTCATGGTGGCCCGCGGCGACCTCGGCAACGAGTGTGACATCGCCGAGGTGCCCCACCTCCAGAAGCAGATCATCCGCCAAGGCGTGTCCTTCGGCGTGCCGGTCATCACCGCCACCCAGATGCTCGAGTCCATGATCCACTCGCCGTCGCCGACCCGGGCCGAGGCCACCGACGTGGCCAACGCGGTCTTCGACGGCACCACCGCGGTGATGCTCTCGGCCGAGACCGCGATCGGCCACAACCCGGTGCTGGTCATCAAGACGATGTCGCACCTGTGCGAGCGGGCCGAGGCCGCGGCCGACTACAGCACCTGGGGCAGCCAGCTCGGCCGCATCCAGGGGCAGGTGCAGCTCGACGTCACCACCCGCATCACCGCCGGCATGAGCCACGCGGCCTGGCGCCTGGCCACCGAGCTCGAGCTCGACGCCATCATCTCGTGCACCAACTCGGGCTACACGGCCCGGGCGATCTCCCGGTTCCGCCCGCCCGGCGTGCTCGTCGGGGCCAGCCCCTACGAGGACACGGTGCGCAAGCTGTCGCTGGTGTGGGGCACGAAGCCGCTGAAGATGGACCAGTACGGCAGCACCGACGAGATGGTCTGGCACGCGGTCGAGAAGTCGGTGAAGGCCGGCTACATCAAGGCCGGCAACCTGGTCGCGGTCCTGGCCGGCGCCGCCGACGGCGCGGGCACCACCGACGTGCTGCGCGTCGTGCGCGTCGCGTGACGGCAGCGGATCTCGTCGCCGAGGGCCGGTGCTGGCGCGACGTCGCCGGCGAGGGACCCGGGGTCGTGCTGGTGCACGGCACCATGGACCGCTCGTCCAGCTTCGGCCGCATCCGCAAGGCCCTGTCCGACCTGCGGGTGGCCCGCTACGACCGCCGTGGCTACGCCCGCTCGCTCGTGCTCGGCCCGCCCGAGGGCTTTCACCAGCAGGTCGAGGACCTGGTGGACGTCATCGGGTGGATGGCCGACGGCGGTCCGCCACCGGTCGTGTTCGGCCACTCCTACGGCGCGACCGTGGCCCTCGCCACCGCCGCCGAGGTGCCCGAGCGCCTCGCCGGGGTGGTGGCCTTCGAGCCCCCGCTGCCCTGGATGGACTGGTGGCCGAGCGGCAGCGCAGGTGCGGCCGCGGTGGCCTCGGCGGACGATCCCGAGGATGCGGGGGAGCGGTTCATGCGCCGGATGGTCGGCGACCAGCGGTGGGAGCGCCTGCCCCGACGGACGAGGGAGGCCCGGCGAGCCGAGGGGCCGACGCTGGTGGCCGAGCTGGCCCAGCTCCGCCCGCCGAACCCGCCACCCTTCGAGCTCACGTCCATCCGGGTGCCCGTGCTCGCGGCGCACGGCACCG
>DMTU01000355.1:8198-9059 GCA_003476595.1 Acidimicrobiaceae bacterium
CGCGGCGCACGGCACCGAGGGTGCGCCGCACCACGGGGAGTCCGCCCGGGTCGTGGCCGACCGCGTGCCGGGCGCCGACCTCGAGGTGGTGGCGGGGTCGGGCCACGGTGTCCACCTGACGCACCCAGCCGCGGCGGCGACCATGGTGCGACGGCTCGTGGCCGAGCTGGGCCTCGTCCCGGAGGGCTAGATGCGGGCCGGGTCGCAGCCCGGCAGCTCGACGTCGATGCCGGCGATCGCGCACTCGCAGGTCTGCGTGCACTCCTGGATGTTGTTCCGCTCCACGTAGACGAACAGCACCATCAGCAGCAGCGTCGACAGCAGGATCATCCGGGTCATGGTCTTGACCACGAGGCGGATGACCAGCAGCGCGAGGATCAGGCAGAAGACGACAGCGAGGACCGGGCTGTTGTCCCGGACGAACTCCTCGTAGGGGGCGGCGGCGAGGATGGTTCCCACGGCACGCAACGTACGACATGGGATCCGCTGCGTGGTGGAAGGATGGGCGGGGTGCGGCCGTAGGCTCGGGCCATGTCGCAACCGGTGAACCTGTCCGCCAGCGGTCCGCCCGAGACCGTGCTGGATCCCGAGCCGGCCGACGCCATGGAGCGCCTGGCTGCGGCCGGCGAGCTGCCCGACGAGGAGCGTCGCCGGGCCGTGGCCTCCGTGGTCGCCGATCACCCCCGGTGCCTGCACGCGTGGGCCGCGCTCGGCGACGAGGCCCGGGATCAGGTCGAGGCCTACGCCGCCTACCGGGTCGGCTACCACCGCGGCCTGGACCGGCTGCGTGCCAACGGGTGGCGGGGCTCTGGCTACGTGCGCTGGGTGCATCCGCAGAACACCGGGTTCCTGCGCTCCCTC
>DMTU01000355.1:9091-16077 GCA_003476595.1 Acidimicrobiaceae bacterium
GCGCTCCCTCGACGGCCTGCGCCGTGCCGCGGAGGCCATCGGCGAGGCGGACGAAGCCGAGCGCTGCGCGCAGTTCCTGGCCCAGCTCGACCCGGCCGGCCGGCCCGCCTGACCCGCGTGCCTCTCCCGCGCCGGCGCGGTCGTCTGGCGGCGCTGCTGCTGGTCGGGTCGGTCGTCGCCGCCGCGTGCGGGACCGATGCGGAGGAGTCGGAGGCAGCCACCACGACCACGCCGGCCCCGGCCCAGACCGCTGCACCGGAGCAGCCGGCGCCGCCCGAGGCACCGACGTCGACCGGTGCCGACGGCATCCCCGGAGCCGTCGCCCCGCCCGGCGGGAGCGCCCCGGCCGACCCCGGAGCGCCGCCGGCGGACCCGGCGCCGGACGCACCCGCCGAACCGGTCGCGCCGGCCGGCCCGGTCGGCTCCATGGCGGCGAGGTACCTGCGGGCGTCCGGCTCCGAGCGCGTGCTGGTCCAGGTGCTGGCCCAGGACGGCGCCGGTCCCCGGACCGCGGCCCCCGAGCGCGTGCGCCAAGTGCTCGCCGAGCTCAGCGGCAAGTCGGTGGCGGTCGCCGTCGCCGGCGTGGGCGGCGGGGCGCGGTCGTGGACCAGCGAGGAGCTGCGGTCCCTCGCCGACGGGTCGGCCCCGGTCCAGACGGCCGAGCAGGCGGTGCTCACGCTGCTCTACCTGCGGGGCGGGTTCGCGGAGAACGAGCGGGCGGTCGGCGTTGCGGTCCGGGGCGACGTGGCGGCCGTGTTCGCCGAGCGGGTCGACGAAGCCGCCGGCATGCTCGGCAGCGAGTCGGCGGTGGAGGACGCGGTGACGATGCACGAGGTCGGTCACCTGCTCGGCCTCGTGGACCTGGTGCTCGACACCGGGCGCCAGGATCCGGAGCACCCGGGCCACAGCCCGAACCGCGGATCGGTGATGTACTACGCGGTCGAATCGACCCTGCTCGGCAGCGTGCTGAGCGGTGGGCCGCCCCGGGACTTCGACCAGGCCGACCTCGACGACCTCGCCCGCATCCGGAACGGCTGATCGTGGCGACCGACCGCTTCGACGGCTACGTGCTCTGTGGCGGAGCCAGCCGCCGGATGGGCCGGGACAAGGCGCTGGTCGAGGTGGACGGCACCGCCATGGCCCGCCGGGTCGCCGACGCGCTGCGGGCGGCCGGGGCCGACCGGGTGGTGGCCATCGGCGGTGACGCCGCGGCGCTCGCTGGTCGCGGCCTGCACGTCGAACCCGACCGCTGGCCGGGCGAGGGCCCCCTCGGTGGGCTCATCACGGCGCTCGCCGACCCGCACCGCTCGGCCGACGTCGCCGTCGTGCTGGCCTGCGACCTCACCGATCCGGATCCCGGGACCATCGCCCGCACCGTCGCGGCCCGGGCCCGTTCCGGATCCGATGCCGTGGTGCCGGTGGTCGACGGCCGCCACCAGTGGCTGCACGGGGTGTGGGACCGGCGCATCGCCGGGATCCTCGGTGACGTGTTCCGCGCCGGTGAGCGCTCCGTGGCCGGGGCGGCGCTGTCGTTGCGGATCGCCACCCTCGACGACGTCGCGGCAGCTGCGGTCCACGACGCCGACCGGCCCGAGGACCTCCCCGTCCGCCCGCCTGGTGCCGGTTCCGGTGCCGGAACTCCTAGCATCGGATCCGTGCAGGTCCCCGAAATCGACATCCCCACGCTCCGCCAGAAGCTCGACGACAGCGCCCCGCTGTTCGACGTGCGCCAGCCCGACGAGTACGAACAGGGCCACGCGCCCGGCGCCCGCCTCGTCCCGCTCGGCGAGGTCCCCGACCGCCTGGGCGAGTTCCCGACCGACGAGACCGTCTACGTCATCTGCCGCTCGGGCGGCCGCAGCGGCAAGGCGGTCGAGCACCTCCGGGCCAACGGCGTCGACGCCGTCAACGTAGCGGGCGGCACGCTGGCCTGGGTCGAAGCGGGGAACGCGGTCGAACAGGGTGGCTGAGCCCGCCACCGCCCGCTGGATCGACACGACCGAGGGCCTCGATGCCCTGGTCGACGAGCTGGCCGATGCCCCGCGACTCGCCATCGACACCGAGTTCCACCGGGAGCGCACCTACTGGCCGCAGTGCGCGCTCGTGCAGATCGGCTGGGGCACCGGCGAAGCCCTGATCGACCCCCTGGCCGTCGACATCGCCCCGATCGGGACCCTGCTCACCGGGCGCACCGTCGTGATGCACGCGGCCGGCCAGGACCTCGAGGTCTTCCAGCACTCCGTCGGTGTGGTACCCGACGACCTCTTCGACACCCAGATCGCCGCGTCGTTCCTCGGGATGAGCAGCATCGGCCTGGCGCCGCTGGTCAACAAGCTGCTCGACGTCCACCTGCCGAAGGCGGACCGCCTCACCGACTGGCTCGCCCGCCCGCTGTCCGAGGATGCCAAGCGCTACGCCCAGTCCGACGTCGTGCACCTCTTCGAGCTCCACGACCAGATGACCGAGGCCCTCGAGCAGCGGGGCCGCATGGCGTGGGTGCGCAGCGAGTGCGACGCCCTCGTCGAGCGCTCGCTCGCCCCGAGCGACCCGACCACGGCCTGGTGGCGGGTCAAGGAGGCCCGGCGGCTGAAGGGCACGGCGGCCGGCGTCGCCCAGGCGCTGGCGGCGTGGCGAGAGGCCCACGCCGGCGAGGTCGATCGCCCCCTGCGCTCGGTCCTGCCCGACCTGGCGTTGGCCGGCATCGCCCAGCGCCCGCCGTCGACGGTCGAGGACCTGGTCAAGATCCGGGGGCTGCGCGACCGGGGGATCCCCAAGTCCATCCGCGACGACGTCCTCGATGCCGTCGCCGCGGGCAAGGCGCTGGCCGCCGACGAGGTCGTGTACCCCGTGGAGCGCCCGGTTCCGGCCGAGCTGCGCAGCGCCGTGCCGCTGCTCATGTCGTGGGTGTCCCAGCGGGCCCGGGAGCTCGACCTGGACCCGGCGGTGCTGGCCACCAGGGGCGACCTCGAGGGGTTCCTGCGCGACGATCCGGACAACCGCCTGTCCACCGGGTGGCGAGCCGAGGCGCTGGCCACCGACATCGGCGATCTGCTGGAGGGCCGGGCCGGTCTGTCCTTCGCCAAGGGCGAGGGTCTGGTGCTGCGACCGCTCGATCCGTGATCCGCTCCGGCGGCGTGTCACAATCGACCTCGGAGCGCTGCGTGGAGCCGAGCTGCACGCCGCTACACTGATCGATTCTCAGCCCCCACGAGTCGGGAGCACGCCCGTGAAAAAGGGTCGACATCGCCGTTTCGAAGAAGCCCGCGCGCTGAAGCGCTCGGACGCCGGCATTGACATCTCGGACATCTTCGGGGAAGCGCCGCCGGAGCCCTGCGAGGAGTGCGACGCCCCACCCGGCGCCGAGCACGCCTCGTGGTGCCTCGCCGACGCTGACACCGACGACGCGTAGCTGAGCCTCGCCCGCGTTGGGCGACGGTCGAGGGGGGCGTAGGGTTTCCACCGTGCTTCGACGCGCGCTGGGGGCCTGCCTTGTCTTCGTCGCGGCCTGCGGGTCGGGCGAGACCACGCCGGTCGAGCGCGCCGACGTCGCTCCCCAGCAGGCGCCCGCCGCCGAGCTGCCCGCGCCCCTCACCACCGAGGCGTCCGGCCCCACGTCCACCGTGCCGCCGAGCGACCGCGGCGTCACCGAGCAGGCCGCGTCGCCGGCGCTGCCCGCCCCCATCGAGCCGTCGCGCCCCGAACCCTGGACCCTCGAGCCCTACCGAGGCTTCGGCGCCTGGCTCGATGCCTACGACTGGTCGGTGAGCTTCGCCCGCTCGCCGGAGCACGTGATCGGCCTCGAGGACATCGACCGCATGGCGGCCGAGGGCGTGCAGACGATCTACATCCAGGCCAGCCGGTGGAACAGCCCGGAGGACATCCTCGAGCCCGAGCGGCTCCAGGGCATCATCGACCGGGCCCACGGCCACGGCATGGCGGTGATCGCCTGGTACCTGCCGACCCTCGTCGATCCCGAGACCGACCTGCGGCGGATGATCGCCATCGCCTCCATGGACTTCGACGGCTTCGGCGTGGACATCGAGGCCCGGGACGTGGAGGACGTCGCCGAGCGCAACCGCCGCCTGCTCGACATGTCCGCCCGCCTCGAGGCCGCGCTCGAAGGCCGTCCGCTGGCCGCCATCGTCATGGAGCCGGTGATCATGGAGGACGTCAACCCGCAGTTCTGGCCTGACTACCCCTGGATGGGCCTGGCCGCGCACTACGACGTGTGGCTGCCGATGAGCTACTGGACCAACCGCCGGGGCGCGTGGCGCCACTCCCACACCTACACCGCCGAGAACATCGCCCGGATCCGGGAGCGGATCGGCCAACCGGACGCCCCGGTCCACACCATCGGCGGCATCGGGGACAAGACCACCGTCGGCGACCTCCACGGCATGGTCGTTGCTGCGGTGGAGCAGGGCGCCATCGGCGGCAGCATCTACGACTACCGCACGACGGACCCGGCGTTCTGGGACGTCCTGCGGGCGTTCCGGGCCGAGTAGCTACCGGCGGCGCAGGGCGGGGTGGGGCAGCGGTGTCCACTCCCGGCGCCGCTCCACGAGCTCCACGAAGAGGCGGTACGGCGTCTCGCCGACGAGCTCGATGATCTCGTCCCGGAGGACCTCGTAGGTCGGCCGGGCCGCCCGGAAGGCCAAGGGGTCGTCGGTGCACCACCAGTGGAACTCGGCACCCCCGCCGCCCCAGTCCCGGCGCTTCCACTCGCGCAGGGTGGAGGTGACGTGGCCGTGGTCGTCGGTGGACTCCTCCAGACGCAGCGGGAGCTGCCAGCACACGTCGGGCTTCCAGTCCAGCGGGCGCTCGCCGGCCTCCTCGGCGGCCTGGTGCAGGGCGCAGCCGGCCCCGTTGGGGTGCCCGGGCCGGTTGAGCAGGATGCAGGCGCCCTTGTGCAGGCGGGTGACCCACTGCCCGCTCTTGTCCTTGCGGGTGGCGCCGTCGCGCCGGCCCTGCTTGTGGAACTGCCACTGCTCGGGCGTGAGCGCCTCGATCTTGGCCAGGGTCGCGTCGTGGTCCTCGTCGTCGACGAAGTGGGCGCCGTAGCTGCAGCAGCCCTGCTCGAGCTCGGGTGCGGCCTCGGTGAGCACGCCGGGGCAGCCCTG
Organism: Acidimicrobiaceae bacterium; assembly: GCA_003476595.1. GTDB lineage: Bacteria > Actinomycetota > Acidimicrobiia > Acidimicrobiales > Salinilacustritrichaceae > Salinilacustrithrix. The sequence continues at coordinate 14,212 of DMTU01000355.1, forward strand.
GCCGAAGATGCACGTCCAGGAGCTGGTGAGGAAGGTGACGTCGAAGACCCACGTGCGGTACTCGTCGGGGTCCTCGAAGGTCACCAGCTCGTGGAGGTCCTCGTACGGCTCGGGCTGCGATGGGGGGTTCTCGTCCGCCGGCATGGGGTCGATGACGCTACCGGCCGCGGAACCCGGGCGGGCGGTCCTCGCCCAGCGCGTCCAGGGCCTCCCGGTGGTCCTCGGAGCGGAAGGTGGCGATCTCGTAGGCCTGGGCCAGGTCGAACGACGGCGCCGCCGTGGACTTGATCCAGGCGTTGATCGCCGCCTTCGTGTACTGCACGGCGAGCGGGGCGCCGCTCGCGAGGCGGTGCGCGAAGGCGAGGGCCTCGGCGTGGAGCTGGTCGGGGGCGACGGCGCGGTGGGCGAGGCCGAGGCGCACCGCCTCCTCGGCACCGACCGCGTCGCCGGTGAGCAGGAACCGCTTGGCCAGCATCGGGCCGAGGGCCAGCGGCCAGGCGATGGTGCCGCCGTCACCGGCGACGAGGCCGACCTTGACGTGGGGGTCACCGATGGTGGCCCGCTCGGACACGAACACCACGTCGCAGAGCAGCGCCACCGACGCACCCAGCCCCATGGCGTGGCCGTTCACCGCGGCCACGATCGGCAGGTGGACGTCGAGCAGGTCCCAGATCATGGACTTGGCGTCCAGGCGCAGGTGCTCGAGCGCGGTGGCGTCCTGCAGGGTCGGGAACCAGTCGAAGTCGCCGCCGGCGGAGAAGGCCTTGCCGCGGCCGGTCAGCAGGACCGCCCGGGCATCGCGCTCGGCCTGCAGGCGGGGAAAGAGGGCGGCCAGGTCCTCGTGGAGGGCGCCGTCGACGGCGTTGACGGGCGAGGTCGGGTTGTCGATCGTGACGACCAGGACGTCGCCGTCGCGCTCGAAGCCGATCGTGGAGAAGTCGTGGCTCACGTGGTGCCTCCTCGGGGCCGGGGCTCCCTGGGCAGGCCGAGCAGCTGCTCGGCGATGATGTTGGACAGCACCTCGGTCGTGCCGCCGCCGATGGTGAGGGCGCGGGAGAACAGGTAGGCCCAGTGCCACACGTCGACCTCCTCGGCGTGGGGGCCCTGGTCGCCGAGCATGCCGTGCGGGCCGCGCCGGTCCTTCACGAACGTCAGCAGCTCCTGGCCGTGCACGTCGGCGAGTCGCTTCTTGAGGGACGCGACGGGCGTGGGGTCCTCGCCCCGCACGACCGCTTCGACCACGCGCTGATCGAGCAGCTCGAGCACCTTGGCCTGGCTCCAGAGCCGGGCCACCTCCTGGCGCGCCACCGGGTCGCTCACCCCCTGGTCGCGCAGCAGCTCGAACGCGTCGCTGCTGGTGGGTCCCATGCCCCAGCACACGCCGCCCTCGGACAGCGACACGCGCTCGTTGCCGAGTGTGACCTTGGCCAGGCGCCACCCGTCGCCCTCGTCGCCGATCCGGCAGTCGACGGGCACCCGCACGTCGGTGAGGAAGACCTCGTTGAAGTGGGACTGCCCGGTCATCTCGGTGATCGGCCGGACGTCGATGCCCGGCAGGGAGAGGTCGAGCACGAAGTAGCTGATGCCCCGGTGCTGGGGGGCGGCGGGGTCCGTGCGGGCGAGGAGGATCCCGTAGGCGGCCCGGTCGGCCCACGTGGACCAGATCTTCTGGCCGTTCACGACGTAGACGTCGCCGTCGCGCTCGGCCCGGGTGCGCAGGGAGGCGAGGTCGGAGCCGGCCTCGGGCTCGCTGAACAGCTGGGACCAGAAGTCCGCACCCGACAGGAGGCCGGGCAGCCACCGCTGCTGCTGCGCGGGCGTGCCGGCGGCCACCAGGGTGGGACCGGCCCAGCCGATGCCGATCGG
>DMTU01000355.1:16204-16714 GCA_003476595.1 Acidimicrobiaceae bacterium
TGTCGGGGCCGGTGACGCCGGCCTGCGCCAGCTCGGCGTCGATGAGCAGCTGCAGCTCGGGGCCGGCCCCGACGCCCCACGGCGGGGGGTAGTGCGGGGCGACCAGCCCGGCGGCGGCGAGGGTCGGCCCGTCCGGGTCCGGGTGCTCGGCGAGCCAGGCCCGCAACCGGGTCCGGCTGGCGTCGAGGTCGTCGTCGGTGAGGTCGGGCCCGCTCACGCAGGCATCCACCCGTTCACGTCGCGGATGATGCGGTGGATCGAGCTCTGGCGCCACTTGTCGTAGTGCATCACGACGCGATCCAGGTCGAGGGCGTCGCCGCTGGACCGCTCGGCCGGGGTGGGCTCGGTCCGCTCGATGCGCCCGTGGGTGAGCAGGTGGCCGTGCGCCTCGTTGAGCGCCTCGAGCTGCGCGTCGTCGGGGCCCTGCTGCATCCGGATGATGAGGCGGTCGCCGGCCCACCGGATGGAGTCGTAGTTGCGGTAGAAGCCGACGATCTCCTCGCAGGCGAC
>DMTU01000355.1:16871-17146 GCA_003476595.1 Acidimicrobiaceae bacterium
TCGACGTCGTCGGTGACGGTGAACAGCTCGAGGTCGCCCGGGCTCACCAGCCCACCGGCCACCAGCTCCTCCTTCACGAAGCGGACCCACGACGACCAGTAGGTGCCGCCGGGGATGTCGAGGAGGACGACGGGGGCGGGGACGCTCTTGCCGGTCTGCTGCAGGGTGAACAGCTCGAAGGTCTCGTCCTGGGTGCCGAACCCGCCGGGCAGGGCGACGAAGCCCTTCGACTCCTTCACCAGCATCAGCTTGCGGGTGAAGAAGTACTTCATCGC
>DMTU01000355.1:17380-17697 GCA_003476595.1 Acidimicrobiaceae bacterium
CGGGTGAAGAAGTACTTCATCGCGACGAGCTTGTCGTCGCCGTCGATGAACTCGTTGGCCGACTCCTCGAACGGGAGCCGGATGGTGACCCCGATGGAGTTCTCCCGGCCGGCACCCTCCATCCCGGCGGCCATGATCCCCGGACCGGCGCCGGTGACCACCATCCACCCCCGCTCGGCGAAGTCGGCGGCCAGGCGGCGGGTCTGGTGGTACTCGGCGTCGTCGGGCTGGGTGCGGGCCGAGCCGAACATGGTCACCTTGGACCGGTGGGCGTAGGGCCGGAAGGTGTTGAAGGCGAGGCGCATCTCGTGCAGCGA
>DMTU01000003.1:0-1147 GCA_003476595.1 Acidimicrobiaceae bacterium
GGCGAGTTCGGCCCGACCACGCGCCACGCCTGCTGCCAGAACCGGGTGACCAGCATCCATCGCATCGCCGACATCATCCGCGGGGTGGTCATCCCGCCCGGCGGCTCCTTCTCGGTGAACGACTACGTCGGTCGCCGCACCATCGAGAAGGGCTTCGTTTCCGACGGGGTCATCTACGACGGCGTGCTCACCGAGGACGTCGGCGGGGGCATCAGCCAGTTCGCCACGACGTTCTTCAACGCCGCCCTGTTCGCCGGGCTCGAGTTCGGCGAGTACCAGAGCCACAGCCTCTACATCTCGCGCTACCCCCGAGGTCACGAGGCCACCATCTCGTACCCGGCCCCGGACCTGGTGATCGAGAACCCGAGCCCGTACGGCGTGCTCGTCTGGCCCGAGTACACCAGCACGTCGCTCACCGTGCGGCTCTTCAGCACGACGTGGGCCCAGGTCTCCGTCGGCGAGCCCTCGCCGAGCCCGCAGGGCAACTGCACCCGGTGGACCACGCCCCGGACCCGCACCTTCCCCGACGGCTCCACCGAGACCGACACCGTCGCGGCCGTCTACCGTCCCGAGGAGGGCGTGAGCTGCTGAGCCGGCTCCGGAACAGGGACATCTGACCCTGGCGGCGAACGTTGCCCCGGTGCACCCTCAGACCCCGGGAGCGACGATGCAGTACGAGACACGGATGAGCGACAGCGATGCGCTCATGTGGAACATCGAGAAGGACCCGATCCTGCGATCCACGATCACCGCGGTCGCGGTGCTGGACCGCCGGCCGGACCGGGAGGCCCTGCTCCACCGGATCGATCGCGGCACCCGGCTGATCCCCCGGATGCGCCAGCGGGTGATCGGCAACCCGTACTCCATCGCCCCGCCCCGCTGGGAGGTCGACCCGTACTTCGACCTCCGCTACCACGTCCGGTTCCTGAACGCCGGCGGGGACGGGACGCTGCGCGACGTGCTCGACACCGCCGAGCCCATGGGGATGCAGGGCTTCGACCGGGCCCGGCCGCTGTGGGAGTTCGTGATCGTCGAGGGCCTCGAGGGCGACCGGGCCGCGATCATCCAGAAGATCCACCACGCCATCACCGACGGGGTCGGTGGCATGCAGATGGTGATGACGATGATCGACCTCGAGCGCGACCCG
>DMTU01000003.1:1225-3797 GCA_003476595.1 Acidimicrobiaceae bacterium
CGACCTCGAGCGCGAGCCGGCACCGATTGGCGAGGAGCTGCCCCCGGCGCCCGAGGCCGAGCACATGGGGCCGCTGCGGCGCACCGCCGACGCCTTCGGCCACGTCCGCCGCCGCAACCTCGGCATCGCCCGCCGCGCCGGCGGCAACCTCGTCGCCGCCGCATCCGCCGCGGCCTCGGACCCGGCCGCCGTCGTCGCCGGCCTCGGCGCCACCGCCGGGTCGGTGGGACGGCTCCTCGCCCCGACACCGACCCCGCTCAGCCCGATCATGACCGGGCGTTCGATGTCGTTCCGGTTCCAGACGCTCACGTTCCCGCTCCCGGATCTGAAGGCTGCGGCCAAGGCGGCGTCCGGCACGCTGAACGACGCCTTCGTCGTCGCGGTCGCGGGCGGGCTGCGGCGGTACCACCAGCGCCACGGCACGGACGTCGAGTCCCTGCGGATGACGATGCCCATCAACATCCGCACCGAGGACACCAGCGACGTGGCGGGCAACCAGTTCGTCCCGGCCCGCTTCATCGTCCCGGTCGCGATCGACGACGTGACCGAGCACATGCGGGCGATCCACGAGCTGGTCGACCAGCAGCGCCACGAGCCGGCCAACGCGCTGGTCGAACCCCTCGCCATCGTGCTGAACCGGTTGCCGACCACGGCCGTCACCGCCCTGTTCGGGTCGATGATCAAGGGTTCGGACTTCACGACCTCGAACGTCCCCGGGGCGCCGATCCCGATCTACATCGCCGGCGCCCGGGTGGAGTCCATGATCCCCTTCGGTCCCCTCGTCGGGGTGGCCGTCAACGTGACCCTGCTGTCGAACCTCGACGACGTCCACGTCGGGATCAACTCCGACATGGCGGCCGTGCCCGACCCCGAGGTGCTGCTCGAGTGCCTGCAGGAGTCCTTCGAGGCCGTCCTGAAGCAGGCGTGACCGTCCGCGCTCAATAGCCTGCGCTCGTGCTGACCTGTGACGTCGTCGTCGTCGGCGCGGGACCGGCCGGGTCCAGCGCGGCCACGAGCCTGGCCCGCGCCGGCCGGGACGTGCTCCTCGTCGACAAGGCCACCTTCCCGCGCGACAAGTGCTGCGGCGACGGCCTCACCGCGCTGGCCCTGCGCCTCGCCGAGCGCCTCGGCCTCGACCCGACGACCCTCCCGTCGTGGACGACGGTCGACAGCGCCGTGGTCTCGGGCCCGTCGGGCCACGCCGTGCGGTTCCCGCTGCCGGAGGGCCCCGGCACCCACGCCGCCGTGGTCCGCCGCAGCGAGCTCGACGCCGCGCTCGTGGACCTCGCCCGGGAGGCCGGCGCGAAGGTCCTCGACGGCCACGCCATGGTCGGCATCGCCGAGCACGACGATCGGGTCGTCCTCGACGTCGCCGGCCTCGGCGAGGTCCACGCCCGGTATGCCATCGCCGCGGACGGGATGTGGTCGCCGACCCGCCGCGCCCTCGGGCTGAGCGTGCCCGGCTACCGGGGCGAGTGGCACGCCTTCCGCGCCTACTTCCGCGACGTGTCCGAGACGGCCCGGCGCGACCTGTGCGTGTGGTTCGAGGCCGATCTGCTCCCGGGCTACGCCTGGTCGTTCCCCGTCGGCGACGGCACCGCGAACTTCGGCTTCGGCATCCAGCGGGGCGGCAAGGTCGCCGTCGGCGACATGAAACAGGTGTGGGACGACCTGCTCGCCCGGCCCGCCATCCGCGAGGTCCTGGGCCCCGACGCCGTCCCCGAGGCCCGGTTCACGGCCTGGCCCATCCCGGCCCGCGTCCACGACATGGCGCGCACCGCCCGGCGGACGTTCTTCGTCGGCGACGCCGTCGCCGCCACCGACGTCATGACGGGCGAGGGCATCGGCCAGGCGATCCTCACCGGGATGCTGGCCGCCGAGGCCATCGAGGGGACCGGGCCCCACGGCGCCCGCGTCGCCACCGACCGCTACGCCGCCGCTGTCGACCACCACCTCGTCGCCGACCACCACGTCAGCGCCCTGCTCGTGCGGGCGCTGCGCCACCGCAAGGGCGCCCGCGCCGCCATCCGCGTCGCCGGCCTCACCCCCTGGACCCGCCGCAACTTCGCCCGGTGGCTGTTCGAGGACTACCCGCGCGCCGTCGTCGGCACACCCTCCCGCTGGCACCGGGGCGTGTTCACCGGGCCCGGCGCCTACGCCGACCCCGCTGCTTGACCGCTCGGTCAATGCCTGGCCACGATGCCGGGATGCGCACGCGACTGACCGACATCCTCGACATCGAGCACCCGGTGATGCTCGCCGGCATGGGTGGGGTGTCCTACTCCGACCTGGTCGTGGCGGTGTCCGAGGCCGGCGGGTTCGGCTGCCTCGGCGCCTCGACGATGTCCGACGACGAGCTCGACGCCGAGATGGCCGATGTCCGGTCCCGCACCGACAAGCCCTACGGCGTCGACCTGCTCACCGCCGCCGGGGACCAGACGGCCAAGGTCGAGCGCATCATCGCCGCCGGCGCCACGGTCTACGTGGCCGGCCTGGGCGTGCCCCGGGAGGTCATCGACCTGTGCCACGCCAAGGGCGTGCTGGTCATGAACATGTGCGGCAAGGTGCGCCA
>DMTU01000003.1:3976-4263 GCA_003476595.1 Acidimicrobiaceae bacterium
GGCACCCGCTTCATCGCCACGCCGGAGGCGCACACCGTCGAGGGTTACAAGGAGAAGCTGGTCGCCATGGCCGAGGACGACACCACCGTCTCGCGGGCCTACACCGGCAAGACCTGCCGCGTCGTGCGCAACCGCTACACCGAGGAGTTCGAGGCCGCCGGCGGCCAGGCCGAGCCGTTCCCGATGCAGTACATCAAGTCGGTGCAGGACGGCGCGAACCACCTCGGCGCCGAGGGCCGCCCGGAGGGCTTCGACCCGGACAAGGAGTTCTGGCCGGCCGGCCAGGG
>DMTU01000003.1:4373-4786 GCA_003476595.1 Acidimicrobiaceae bacterium
GAGTTCTGGCCGGCCGGCCAGGGCGCCGGCGGCATCCAGGACCTGGTGCCGGCCGCCGAGCTGGTCGAGCGCTTCGTGGCCGAGGCCGAGCAGGCGCTCGCCCGGGCCCAGGGCGCCGTCACCGCCTAGGCACGAACGGGGTCACGGCACCCCCGTACCGACCCTGGTGCCCGCCCTCGTCGAGACCGTCCTCGTCCGCCGGCACGACCGGAGCAGCGGCGACTGGGCCGAGGTGCGCACCGACGGGCGGCGCATCGTCGTGGCGTCCGGCGGGACCGGGAACCGGCTCGACCCGGATCGCCGCGTCCGCCGGAGCGGATGGGACATCCGCCGCATCGGCGACCAGCTGGAGCTGCTGTCCACCTGGCCGGTGCCCGAGCTGGTCACGCACCGGATCGGCGAGCACGTCGCCC
>DMTU01000003.1:4934-5076 GCA_003476595.1 Acidimicrobiaceae bacterium
CCGGATCGGCGAGCACGTCGCCCAGCTCGGCGACGACGTGGCCCGGGCCGGCGGCACCCCGGACCAGGACCTGGCCGTCGTCGCCGGGGCCGTGGCCGCCCTCGTCGACGACGACGGTCCGGCGAGCCCGCCGCCCCTCGAC
>DMTU01000038.1:0-312 GCA_003476595.1 Acidimicrobiaceae bacterium
GCGCTCGCTGATGTCGCGGGCGAACACGGCGATGACCGGGTCGTCCTCGTCACCGGTGGCCCGGGTGGTCACCGAGACGGCCCGACGTGCGCTGGGGTGGTGGACGACCGTGTCGGCGTCGGTGAGGCCGACTGGGAGGTCGGCGAGCAGCGGGAACCGGTCGGCCAGGTCGGTGGCGGGCTTGCCCACCACGGCCGATGCAGCCAGGCCCAGGAGTCGGGTCGCCGCGTGGTTGGCCGAGCCGACGATGCCGTCCTCCCGGATGGTGAGGATGGCCTCGTCGGTGGCCTCGACCAGGCTGCGGCTGAACGC
>DMTU01000038.1:364-768 GCA_003476595.1 Acidimicrobiaceae bacterium
CAGCTGGTGGTGGAGCGAGTCGCTCTGAACGGTGGCGAGCCGGACACGCCGGCGGAACCGGAAGGCGAGCGCGCCGGCCAGGGCAGCCACTGCCCACCCGACGACCATCAGCCCGACCACGCGTCCAGTCTGCTGCGATGCTGCCGGTGGGACGGGGATGCCCTGGCCTGCGCTGCTCAGCGCACGAAGTCGAACAGCGCCTGGGTGCTCGCCTGGCCGTCGTCGTCGCTCACGGCGGCGAGGTTGGTGCGGGGGCGGAGCCGGTCATCGGCACCGACGCCAGGAGCGAACGTCAGCGTGATCGTCCGGCCATCTGCCCCGAGCCCGACGTCGGTCAGGAACGTGCCGGCCGGGTCGGGCCGGTAGTCGTAGCTGCTGCGGCTGGCAGCAGAGGCGCCGACCGT
>DMTU01000038.1:886-12022 GCA_003476595.1 Acidimicrobiaceae bacterium
GGCTGGCGGCCGAGCCGCCGACCGGCTCGTTGAAGGCGATCGTGCAGGTCGTGTCGCCGACATCGCAGGTGGTGGACTCCACCATCAGCTCGGGACCGTCGTTCTCCAGCACCCGGTCGCGCAGTGCGGTGACCGGCACGGTCGTGCCGCCGGCGTCACGGACACCGGACAGGACGGTGATCATCGTCTCCTCGCCGTAGGCGATGTCCGGGGCGGCGTCGGCGCCGGAGCCCAGCGTGATCGTGATCGTGCTGCCATCGACCGCCCAGCTCGAGGTCGCCGTGCCGTTGGTGAGGGTGACCTGGTTGCCGGTCCCCTGGCGGACCGTGATGCTGGCGTTCGATGCCACCTGCACGTCGCGGGAGAAGTGCAGCATGAACTGGTCGCCGGCGTTCAGGAGGGCGAGGCCGGCGTTCTCCGACACGGTGGTCCCGTTGGTGAGCCCGAACAGCGTCACGCCGGGGACGATCTCGTTGCTGAGGAACGTCACCGGATCGCCACCATCGTCGAGGGTGTCGGGGGTCCCGGACGTGCCGCCCTCGGGCACGACGATGTAGCGCACACCAGCGGTGCTGGACGGCTCAACGAAGGTGCGGGTGGTCGATGCCCCCGTGGCGGAGACGATGGCGTCGCCGTCGTCGAAGGTGCCGTCACCATCGTCGCGGTACACCGAGTAGAGGACGTCGGCCTGCTCCGAGGGCACCCAGGAGACCTGCACCAGGTTGGGGTTGGAGACGCTCGGCGTGGACGCCGTCACGTCGTCGATGTCGGGGATGTCATCGGTGACGACGTCAAAGAGCGCCTGGGCATCTCGGAAGTACTCGATGTCGAGGACGTCACCGACGCTGAGCATCCCCTCGAACTGACCGGGGGTGATGGTGGCGCTCTCCACCGTGCGGGTGTCGCCGCGGAAGCGGTCGGTGGTGCCGTAGAGGAACGTGTCGCCGCCGGCCACGAAGTAGTTGTCGTCCAGGTTCAGCGCGGTGACGGTGACGCCCTCGTAGGTGTCGTCGGCGGCCTCGGCCGGCAGCCAGGTCGTCTTGCCGCCCAGGCCGAAGGGCTCGTCGGCGACGTCGCCGGCGAGGGTGAGCTCGCCGTTGCCGTCGAGGTCCTCGAACACGACGGGGAAGATCGAGTCGGGCTCGGTGGCATCCACGACGAAGGTGAGGGTGCCGTCCTCGGTGGCGGTGGCGTCCTCCTGGACGGTCTCGATGCCGCCGGCCGCGCCGGTGGGTGTGCCGTTGACGGACTCGATCGACGTGGCCGCCTCATCGGAGAGCGAGTAGGCGTCGAAGCTCACGCCGCCGGTCGGGTCCACGGTCTCGGCATCGAGGAGGGCGATCACGTAGCTGCCACCGGGCTCGAGGCCGCTGACCTCGAAGGTGCGGGCACCCTCGCTGGTGAGGAACAGGGTGCTGAGCGGCTGCGTGGCGGGCTCGGAGGGCGCGACCACGAAGGCGCGGTTGGTGCTGAGCTGGGCCGCCTCGGCTGCGTCAGCGAGCGTTGCGTCGCTCACGGCGGCGGGGCCGCCGATGGCGATGATCTCGTCGATGGCGTTGGCGTTGGTCGCCAGGTACGAGCTCGCTGCGCCCGGGAGGGTCGTCGGGGCGGTGAGCACCAGTGGGGCTGCCCCGGTGCCGGCGAGCGGACCGCCGGCGAGGGAGTCCGGGAACTTGAGCCCGGTGGACAGGTAGGCCGTGGCGCCCCCGAAGCCGAGCTCGGCCGTCGCGTACTCGTTGACCTGCACGTTGGTGGCCCAGCGGTCGTCGCCGGCGAGGCGCTCGGTGGTGTAGCCGTCGGCCTCGAGCGCGGTCTCGATGCTGTCGTTGATCACGGTGGTGCCGCCGATGAGGAGCACGTGCTCGATGCCGAGGTCCTCGAGTGCGGCGCTGGTGGCGTCGGGGATGCGGCCGGCTTCGGTGAGGAGCACGGGCAGGCGACCGGCGAACGCGACCGGACCGGCGGAGACGGCGTCGGGGAAGTTCAGCCCGTTGGCCAGCACGGCGGTGATGCCGTCGGAGGTGGAGCCGAGACCGTCGTCGGTGGTGGCCGGGATGCTGTCGTCGGTGGCGTCGATCGCTGCACCGGCGGCAGCCGCGGTCTCCCAGCGGTTCTGGCCTTCGACCCGCTCGATGTCGTAGTCCCCTGCCAGCCCGTCCTCGACGTCCTGGCTGACGGCGGCGGTGCCGCCCATGACGTAGACGGTGTCGGGACCGAGGGTCGTGAGGGCCTCCTCGGTGACCTCGGGCAGCTCATCCGTGGTCGTCAGCAGGATGGGCGCACCGAGGGCGCCGGCGAGGCCGTTGGCGGCGAGGGCATCGGCGAACGTCTGCCCGGTGGCCAGCACGACGGAGTCGGCACCGTCGGAGAAGGTGTCGAGGGCGACCGCCGCGGCCGTGCCGTACCGATCCTGGCCCTGCAGGCGGCTGGTGTCGGTCTCCTGCACGGCACCGGCCGGCGTGGCCAGCAGCGGCAGCGCCAGGCCGCCCGCGATGGCGGCGAAGGTGACGGACGCGGCGAGGCGCCGCACCCGACGGGTGGTGGGGTTCATGTGTCGCTGTGCTCCCTGCGTGTTCGCGACGCCTGCTCTGGAGCAGGCCCGCCTTGGTTCCGCAGGTGAGTTCGCCGCCGAGCAGCGCGAGCCCTGCTCGTCCACGACGCTCGCCCGGGCATGGAGGGCAGGCTCCGAGAACGACCGAAGCCCCGACCCTCCAGAGAGGGCCGGGGCTTGGCAGCGATCATGACAACCGGTGTTCCTACACGTCGGTCGAGACGATGCAGTCCGGGCTGCTGTCGTCGTCCTGGACGGTACGACCGTCCGGGAAGGTGTTCGCGCTCGCCACCGCAGCCATGTCGTAGGCGGTCGTGTAGTCACACACGTAGGCGGTCGCGTCACCCTCGAACGTGTTACCGGTCACCGTCGTGCCATCAGAGCCGAGACCGACACCTTCGAACGCGTTGTCCACGAATGTGTTCCCGGTGATCACCGAGTCAGCGTCGTTCGCAGAGCCGTATCCATTGCCTTCGAAGACGTTGTCCTGCACGGTGAGATCGGCGCTCGGGTTGGCGAACGTCCCCTGCCGCAGTCCGGTGAACGTGTTGTCCACGATGACCGCCTCCTCGACGGCCGAGTTGTTCGAGTTGATGACGCCCTTGTCCTCACCATCGGGACCGTCGCCGGTCACGAGGTTGTCGCGAAGCTCCAGGCCCTCGACGTCATCGAGGTAGAAGCCGGAGGTCACGCTCTGCACGACGTCGAATCCGGAGATCGCGAAGCCTTCGATGGTGACGTCGCTGACACCGGCCACGAGGAACGTGCCGGACAGGTCCGCCAGACCCGAACCGTCGGCGGCGTTGCCGACGATCGTGATGCCGTCCTTCGAAACCGTCACGAGCTCGTCGAAGGGGTCGCCGTCGGCCGAGTAGGCCTCGAGGCGGTCGCTACCGCCGACGTCGGCGGTGTCCTCGGCGTCGATCGCCGCCTGGATCGTGGCGTATGCCCGGAGCGTGTCCGCGCTCACGACCCGAGTCTGCTCCGGCTCGAGGCCTTCGGCGTTGGCACCGCTCTCGTCGATGTCGATGGTGCCGTCGTCCGCGCTCGTCCCGTCCACGTCGATCTCATCGGAGAAGGTCAGCGTGTAGTCGTTCTCGTCGAAATCGTCGAAGTCCGCGCCCGCAGCCACCGGTGCGAGCACCAGGGTGTCGGTGTCCTCACCGGATGCGACTGCGTACTCAAGGTCGGTCGTGCCGTCGGAGACCGTGTAGGTGCCGTCGCCCTGGACAGCCTGGTCGAACACGACCACCACCTGGTCGTCTTCGCCGGCGACGTCGGCGGCAGTGGCGGTTTCGACCACGGCGGGCGTGGAGTCGTCCACGGCGGCCTCAGCCGCAGCATCCGCGACGCCCGAGGAGACGGCGGCCGGCCCGCCGAGGACGTAGATGGTGTCGGCGGCGGGGGCGACGTCGTGGATGAACGACTCCGTCACGCGGGTGAGCACGTCCGTCTGCGTCAGCACCATGGGCGCCAGGAGCTGAGAGGCCATCGGACCTCCGGAGAGCGCGTCGGCGAAGTTCTCACCCGTGGCGAGGACCAGCTCATCAGCACTGAACCCGTTGGCCAGGTGGAACTCGGCGATCTCCACAGCGGTGTCGTACCGATCGCCGCCCGCGAGTCGGGTCACGTCGATGCCGTCAGCCTCGAGCCCGTCCTCGATCTCCTGGGACACGACATCGACACCCCCGACGATGAGCACCTCGTCCACGTTCGCGTCATCGATGTACGACGCCGCTTCAGCGGCCAGCTCGTCGGCGCCGGTCAGCAGCACCGGGAGCTCGAGCTCGTGCGCACCGGGGCTGATGGCGAGGGCGTCCGGGAACCGGAAGCCGTTGGCCAGGACGGCGGTGGTGCCGCCGACCTCCGCAGCGATGTCAGCTGCCGTGTCGAACCGGTTCGCTCCGGCGATGCGTTCGACGGTGAACCCCTCGGCCTCCAGCTCCAGCTCCACGTCGAGGGAGACCGCATCCGGGCCGCCGACGATCGTGACGGTCGACGCGTCGAGGTCCTCGAGGCCGGTCAGCGTGGTGTCATCGAGGTCGCCCTGCGGTGTCAGCAGGATGGGAGCATCGAGGGTTCCGGCGAGACCGCCGGCGGCCAGGGCATCAGGGAACTTCTGACCCGAGGCGAGCACCGCATCGGTGGCGCCGCCGGGGAAACCGGTCTCTGCGGCTTCGACCGCAGTGCCGTAGCGGGTGGGGCCGGAGACGCGAACGACCTCCGTCTGCTCCGCTGCCGTTGCTGATGGCGCGGTCAGCGCCAACCCGGCGAGTCCGAGGGACGCGGCAAGAGCCGACGCCGCCAAGGCCCGGGTGCGGGACTTGAATCGCATGAGAGAGATCTCCTGAGTCGTGACGTGTGACGTGCACCGGGCCCGCTCGCCAGGTCGCTGACCTCGCGCGTTCGCACGGACTGTCCGTGACGGGCCTCCCACCGACGGTCACCATAGGGCCGCGCCAGGGTGTCCCCAACCCTCGCATCTGACCGATTTCGGGCAGTTGTGAACGCGTTCTCCCAGTCCCGAGTCGACCGGTGACGGATCTAGTGTCCGCGGATCATGAAGCTCCCGTCGACTCCGTTGCAGGCCGTGCGATTCGCCCGTGGCCTCCGGACGTTCCTCCGTCAACCGATCGATCGAGCGGAGGCCATCGCCGAGGTCCAGGCCCGCTGGTGTCGACGCGACCAGCACTTCCTCGACGCGCTGGACCGACTCGTCTGGCCGATCCCCGAGAGTCCGCACCGCAAGCTCCTCGCCCATGCGGGGCTGGAGCCGCCGGACGTGGCCGCCCTGGTGACCGGCAGCGGTCTCGAACCCGCGCTCGAGACCCTCCGCGACGAAGGCGTCTACGTCGCGTACGAGGAGTACACCGGGCACGTGCCCGCACGTCGGGGGAGCGCCACGTTCGAGTTCTCGCCACCGGACTTCGCCAACCCGCTCGTGCGGGCCGACTACATCGCGTCCTCCGGCGGCACCCGTTCCACGGGGACGGCCTCCGGGTCGAGCTTCCACCTGCGCCGTGAGCGAGCGAAGGGCTACGCCTTCCTGCTCGACCTGTGGGAGGTCGCGGACGCTCCCACCTGCGTGTGGCTCCCTGCTCTACCCGGGTCCGCTGGTCTCTCCTCCGTCCTCAGCGCGACTGCGCTCGGCACGCCTCCGGAGCGATGGTTCAGCCCAACCGACCCGTCCGCTGCCGCCCGTCGCAAGCGGATCGCCAACGGGCTCCTCCCGCCGCTGTCACGGCTCTACGGCAGGCCCGTGCCGGCCCCTGTCCACGTGCCCGTGTCGGACCCAGGCACGGTCCTGTCGTGGTGCCTCGCCCGTCTCGCGACGGCGGAGCGTGTTCTGGTTCCGACCTACACCAGCGCCGCAGTCGCACTCGCCCAGCACGCGATCGACGTCGGTGCCACCCTCGAGGGTGTCGTGCTCCGTTGTGGCGGGGAGCCGCTCACAGCCGGACGTCGACGCCTGATCGAGCAGTCCGGGGCAGCCGTGGTCCAGGTCTTCGCGTTCTCGCCTTCCGGCATGGTCGCTGCGTCGTGTCTGAAGTGTCGGGGTGACGAGATGCACCTCATCGACCATGACCACGGCGTCATCCAGCGGCGGCGCACTCGCCCCGACGGGGTCGAGGTCGACGCGCTGCTCTGGACCAGCTTGTTGCTGTCAGCTGGTCAGGTCCTCCTGAACACCGAGAATGACGACTACGGCGAGATCTTCTCCGGCCCGGAGTGCGGCGGTCGGATCCCAGCGGCCTGCGGGCGCGCGATCCGGGGCGTGCGCGGCATGTCCAAGGTCGTCGCGGGTGGCACGACGCTCCACGGCGAGGCCCTCGAACGGCTCGTCGACGAGGTACTGCCACAACGGTTCGGCGGGAGTCCTGCGCACTACCAGTTCGCTGAGTCAAACCCCGACGGAGCTGCCACCGTCGTGCTCCGCGTCGCTCCGGCTATCGGGCCGATCGACGGCGAGGCGGTCGTACGCGCCATCGAGGAGGAACTCCGACTCGATGAGCTCGGGACGATGGCGTTGGGCGTGTGGACACCGGGCCGATCGTTGGTCGTCGAACGCTCGGAGCCGGTGCCAGCGCGCTCGGGCAAGACCCTGCCCTTCCAGGCCCTTGTGCCCTGAGCCTCACCGGCGAGTCGAGCCACCATCCGAGAGGTGGAAGCCACCGAGCACCCGCCGCTCGAGCCACCCGATCGTGGCGTACATCCCCATCGCCAGCACGGCGAGCAGCAGGGCTCCGACCCAGACCTTGCCCACGTTGTACACGGTCCCTGCGTGGAAGATCATCCGCCCCAGGCCCTCTCGGGAACCGACCATCTCGCCGACGATCGCACCGGTCAGTGCCAGGCCGATGTTGAGCCGCATCACGGCGAGGATCCATGGCGCGCTCGATGGGAGCACGACCAGCCGGAAGACCTGCAGACGCGAGGCCCCGAGCGACCGCAGCAGCGCCACCAGATCGGGATCCACCGCCTTCGTCCCGGCGTGGGAGCTCAAGGCTGCGGACACGACCGTCAGGGCGACCACCATGGCAACCTTCGACTGGGTCCCCAGACCGAACACGATGACGAAGAGCGGCGCGAAGGCGAGCTTCGGGATCGCGTGCACGGACACGATCAGCGGCTCGACCACCCGCGCTCCGAGCCGAGACCACCAGAGCGACAGGCCGATCGACGCACCGATCGTGTTCCCGATGACGAACCCGATGAGCGTCGACCGAAGTGTGAAGAGCGCATCGGCGCGCGCAGCCGCCGAGGGGATGTAGGCCCGTCCCTCTCGGACGACCTCCGAGGGCTGGCTCCAGAAGAACGGGTCGATGAGGCCGACTCGCACCGCGACCTCCCACGCCGCGATCAGCAGCCCGAGGGTGACGACCTGCAGCAGGACGACGGTCGACCGCCGCGCCGGCGCGCGATCGTGCACCGGCCGGCGACGGCGAGCCGTACTTCGCTGGGAGACGCGGGCCGGAACACCCATGTCGACGAGATCCAGATCCTGTTCCCTCAATGCCATGGCTTGACCTCGGGCCGCAACAGCGCCCGACGGCTCTCGTCTCGGAGCAGGTCCAGGAGCGAGCGCTTGAGGTGAGCCACCTCAGCATCCGGGATGCGATCGAGACGGCGCGGCCGTCCGAGAGGGATGTCCACACAGCTGAGGATCCGACCCGGGCGAGCGGACATGACGTAGACGCGGTCCGACAGCAGCACCGCTTCTTCGACGTCGTGCGTCACCAGCAACACAGTGGACCCCGTCTGCTCCTTGACCGCGAGGAGCCACTCCTGCATGAGCATCCGCGTCTGGGCATCGAGCGCGCCGAAGGGCTCATCGAGGAGCAGCAGCGACGGGTCGGTGAGCAGCGTGCGCAGGAGCGCAGCCCTCTGTCGCATGCCACCTGACAGCTGGGCGGGGTAGTGCCGTTCGAAGCCCGACAGCCCGAAGCGCTCCATCAGTGGACGGGCCTGGTCTCGGGCCTCTCGCCGACGATGACCCTGCACCTCGAGCCCGAGTGCGACGTTGTCGAGGACCGTGCGCCACGGGAGGAGCAGGTCCTTCTGCAGCATGTAGCCCACGAGGTGGCGGTTCTCTGCCAGCGGCAGGCCGTCGACCAAGACCTCGCCGGTGTCGGGGCGGAGCAGCCCCGCCGCGATGTTGAACAACGTGGTCTTCCCACACCCGCTCGGGCCGACGAGGCTCACCAGCTCGCCGTCACCCACGGAGAGGTCGACCGTGCGCACCGCCTCTACCGATCGGTCGCCGTCCACGAAGGACCTGCTGACCCCGGCCATCGTCAGCGCAGCCACAGGGTCAACCGCCTCCACCGACGAATCGCTGGTCGAAGGACGCCGATGCATCGATCTGGTCGACATCTTGCTCCGCGAGGTAGCTGGCGAGCTCGCTGACCCGCTCGAAGGCTTCGCTCGTGGGCCTACCGTCCCTCGTCCAGAGTCCGCGCTCGATTGCCCGGTCGAGCGCGCCCCCCACGGCGGCCTCATCCGCGTCGCCGTAGAACGACAGCACGTGATCCAGCGTTGCGTCGGGCTCGTCATAGATCCACTGCTGGGCACGGATGAGCGCTCGAACGAACGCGGCCACCGTCTCTTCGTCTTGCTCGATCGTCGACTGTGTCACACCGATGACCGGCTGGAGGTACGGCCCGAAGTCGGAGAGGTCGAAGACGATGTCCTCCCAGCGACCATCAGCGATCCCCTGCGCGGCCGGGATCTCGGCGACGACCGCCAGGTCCGCCTGGCCGCTCTCGAGCGCAGCCAGGCGAGCGCTCTCGGCCCCTTCCAGCAACGTCACGTCGCGATCCGGGTCCAGCCCGAGCGACTCCAGGTAGGCGCGGATGAGGAAGTGCGGGCTTCGACCGACCTCGCTGACACCGATGCGCGTGCCGGCGAGCGCAGCTGCAGGGTCGTCGCCCAGGGTGAAGTCCGGGTCTGCGGCGACGATGGCGTTCGTGACCCGGGAGGCGAAGGAGAAGACCGCCCGGAGGTCGGAGCCCCGCTCGTTCGAGAGCACCACGTGCTCGAAGCCCCCGGCGAAGCCCCACGCCTCACCGGACAGAACCGCAGAGACGTGACCCGAGGTCGGTCCGGTGATCGTCGTGAGGTCAACATCAAGACCCTCGTCGGCGAAGAAGCCCTCGTCGATCGCGACCTGGATCGACGCGTAGTGGAGCGACGGTGATGGTGCGACCAGCGTCAGCTCCCGCAGGCCTGACCCCGCGGCGGATTCGTCGGACGATCCTCCACACGCCGCGAGGAGTGCTCCCGCGCCGAGCAGGACGATGAGGAACCGGACGAGTCGAACGCGGTCAGTCCACATGGGGGGTGCAGACTACGTGCCGCCGGCGCTCGCCCGATGACCGTCAGCCACCGTGTCGGTCTCCTGCACGGCGCCGGCCGGCGTGGCCAGCAGCGGCAGCGCCAGGCCGCCGGCCACGGCTGCGAAGGTGATGAGTTCGCCGCGAGAGGTCGTCGAACCTGCCCTCCCGCTGCTCACCGCCGACTTCACAGGACTCGTGATGCGGACGTCGACGTCCGGGTGTCGGCGGCGGCGTCGACACCGTCGTCTCCAGCCGTGATGACGTGGGCCGACCCGAACGCCGGGTCACCAGGAGGTGCGACCGACACGTCGTGGCCGCGTGCCCGCAGGCCGTCCACCCAGGCTGGGGGTGCGCCCGCTTCCACCCTGGTCTGCGGTCGCCCGTCCCCTCGCCAGGTGCTGAAGGGGTCGCCCCGTCGCGTCAGCAGCCACCGTGCCGATCCGCTCGCCTTCCCGGCACTCTGGCGGTGCATCAGCAACCTCACGAGCAGCTGCAGCACGATCTGCGGTTGAGCGTCTGCTCCCCTGGTGCCGAGCACGGCGGTGAGCGCCCCGCCCACGTCAGTCACGAGTGCGGGTGCCAGCGTGTGCGGTGGACGGCGCCCCGGGGCGAGCTCGGCCGGGTGCCCTGCCTCCAGCGAGAACCCCTGGCCACGGTTGTGGAGCACGACACCGGTGTCCCCGACGACGAGCTGGGACCCGAACACCGAGGCGATGGACTGGATGTAGGAGACACCCATGCCCTCACTGTCGACCGCGCAGAGGTAGGTGGTGCACCCAGCGGACGGTGGCAGCCTGCCCTCCCAGGTGCGGTCGTCGCGCACCGATGCCGCTCGACGGCGCAGCTCGGCGTCGGCGAGCTCGGCGACGCCGTCCATCCCCTCGTGCAGCCGCTGCTCACGGTCGTGGGCGCACGCCAGCACGGCCTCCGAGAGGAGGTGCGGCCACAGCGGTGACGAGGGATCGCTCGGGAGGGCGAGCGCCCCGGCGACCGAGGCGGCCGCACCGGTCACGTACGCCTGCGACGGCGGGGGTGGCAGGTGGATGAGGTGACCCAGGGCCGGCACCACGAGCGGTGCCCGCCATCGGGAGTGCACCGGAGCAAGGTCCTCGGGCGCGAAGAGCTCGGGCGATCGGGCCACCAGCGCCGCGGCGAAGTCGCCGGCGTAGAACGCGTCCCGGCCCCCCTCGGCCAGCTGTTGCATCGTGCGAGCCAGGTCGGCCGGGCGCACGAGCCCGTCGGCGCCCGAGGGAGCGAACCCGGGGCGCACCTCGGCGTCGTCTGGAATCCGTCCGAGGACGGCCAGCAGCTCGGGCGAGGCGGGAAAGCCCCGTCGGCCCCAAGCCGCGGCGGGCTCGAGGAGCTCGGCGACGGGCAATCGGCCGAACCGCTCGTGGAGGGCGAACCAGCCGTCGACGCAGCCCGGCACGGTGACGGACCGCATGTCCCGCACTGCGGGTGGACGATCGAGACCTTCCTTCCGCAGGCCCGCCGGATCGGCGCCCGACGGCGCCCGACCGACCGCCTCGAGGACCTCGACGGGCGAACCTGCGGGCGTGACGATGGCGAACGCGTCGCCGCCGAGGCCGGAGCTGTGGGGTGACACCACGGACAAGACCGCAGCCGCGCTGATGATCGCATCCACGGCCGTCCCACCGGCGCGCAGGGCGGCTGCTCCCGCTTCCGTGGCGAGGTGGTGGTCAGTGGAGATCCCGGCGCGTCCCATGCCGGTCAGAGCGTACGGAGGGA
>DMTU01000038.1:12092-23550 GCA_003476595.1 Acidimicrobiaceae bacterium
GTCAGAGCGTACGGAGGGAGAGGCCCGCCGGGTATCGTCGGCGCGGTGCCCGGACCCGCCGGCCTGCCCACGAGGCACGGAGACGATCCGCCCATGCTCCTCGGCACCTGGCGCGAGCTCCGTCGCTTGGAGCGGTCAGCTGCTGGCCCGTGGGACGACGTGCGCGCGATGCAGCTCGACCGGCTCGTCCGCATGGTCCAGCACGCCCGAAGAACCATCCCGCTCTACAGGGGCCTGCAACCCGTGCACTCGCTGGACGACCTCGGCTCCCTCCCGGTGATCGGGCGCGAGGTGATCCAGGCGGTGCCGATCCCGGACCGGCGCTCCTCGGCGACCGGGGACGTCCCGGTGATCAGCCACTCCTCGAGCGGCAGCACCGGCCATGCCGTCACGACCGAGCTGACCCATGGTTCGAGCTGGTGGCGCGGGGTGCTCTGGATGAGACGGCGACGCAGCCAGGGTCTGCAGCCCTGGTCGCGCCACCTGACGCTCCGGGCCGCAGCCGAGAGCAACGACCGGGTCAGCCCGCTGTGGCGGCTCACCGGCCGACGGATCTCGACGATGGATCCCGTCACGACCTCCATCGGCGATCAGCTCCGACTGATCCAGCGGGCGAGGCCGGACGTGCTCGTCGGGAAGCCCCACGTGCTCTCCGAGATCGCCGCCGCCGCACCAGCCGGCCTGACCCTCCGGGCAGTCGTGAGCGGTGGCGCCACACTGACTCCCGAGGATCGTGCCACCATCGAGCGGGGGCTCGGCGCGGCGCCCTTCGACGTCTACGGGATGGTCGAGCAGGGCCCCGTCGCCGGGCAGTGCAGGGCTTCGGACCTGTACCACGTCGACCACGAGTCGGTCATCGTCGAGGTGCTGGACGACGACGGCCGGCCGGCCGCGCCCGGCGAGTCAGGGCACCTGGTGACGACCGGTCTCTGGAACCCGCACATGCCCTACCTGCGCTACCGAACGGGCGACCGGGCCACCCTCGCAGACCGTCCGTGCCGGTGCGGGCACGCCCTCCCCGCGCTGGCGTCCATCGACGGCCGGGATCTCGACAGGCTCGTCGCCGGCGACGGTTCGACTCGCGCTGCGGAGCGGCTGTTCATGAGCGCCGTGCTCCCCGCAGAGACCGGGACCGCCATGATCCGCCGCTACCAGGTTCGCCAGGGCACTGACGGAGCCTGCACCGTCAGCATCCTGGTGACGGCCGATGCCCGACGCGAGGAGGTCGCCGACCTCCTCCACCGGGTCGAGCAGGCCTACGGGTCGGTGCTGTGCCGGCCGGTCGCCGCGCGCACCGTCACAGACCTCCCGCTGGAGCGGACCGGCAAGTTCAAGCAGGTCGTGTCCGAGCTCGGTGGTTGACGTGGGCCCGCTCCGACAGGGCATCCGCTACGCACGCGGACTGCACCGATTCCTCCGAGACCCCGTCGACGCCGCTGCTGCCCCGACGACGGTCCGAGACGAGCAGCGCCGTCGGGCCGACCGCTTCCTGGCCTCCCTCGAGCACCTCGTGTGGCCGATCGAGGACTCGCCGCACCGCCTGCTGCTCGATCACGCAGGCCTCGAGCGCGCAGATGTCGCGCAGCTGGTGGTGCGTGAGGGCCTCGAGGGTGCACTCGAGGTGCTGCGCGATCAGGGCGTGCGCCTGAGCCACGACGAGGCACGCGGCGCGACGCCCGTCCGACGGGGGAGCCTGGTGTTCACCGTGACACCGCAGGACCTGGTGAACCCGCTGCACCCGCCAGACCTGATCGCAGGGACGAGCGGGACCACTGGACCCAGCACCGCGGTGCCGATGAGCTTCCGCTCGCTGCGCCGGATGGCGGTCAACCTCGCACTGACGGACGCCATGTGGGGGGTCGACGGGGCGCCGCATGCGCTGTGGCGCCCCGGGCTGCCGTCGTCGGGAGGACTCATCGCTGCCCTGGCCGGTGCAGCGGGCGGGAACGCCCCGATGGCGTGGTTCTCACCCACGGACCCGGCGGACCCGTCCATCGCCCGGCGGAAGCGGCTCGCGAACCGGATGACGCCGCTCCTTGCGGCGCTGAGCGGCAACCCTCTGCCCGCACCGCTTCACGTCCCCACGTACGCACCCGACGCGGTGCTCGCGTGGGTCCGTGACGCAATCACCCAGCAGGGGCGCGCGGCGCTCAACGCCTACCCGAGCTCGGCGGTGGCGCTCGCGGTCTCCGCTTCCGAGCGGTCGAGCGCACTGCACGGCCTCGTCATCCGGATGGTGGGTGAACCGGTCACACCCGCCAAGCTGGACGCCGTGCGTGCCTCGGGGGCCGAGGCGATCGACGCATACGCCTTCGCCCAGCTCGGCGTCGCCGCCACATCGTGCCGGGAGTGCGCTCCCGAGGAGCTGCACCTCCTCGAACACGAGGCAGCGGTCATCGACCGGCCCGGCGTCCGGGCCGACGGCGAAGCGGTGCGGCTCCTGCTGTGGACCTCACTGTCGACCGACGCCCGCATGGTGCTGCTCAACACGGAGAACGACGACCACGGGTCCATCGGCGAGCGCCACTGCGACTGCCTGCTCGGACGAGCAGGGATGACGAGGACCATCCGCCAGGTCCGAGGCGTGAGCCGTTCGGTGGCTCGCGGGGTCACCGTGTGCGGCGATGCGCTGGTCCGACTGGTCGAGCAGGACCTCCCCTCCCGGTTCGGAGGCCATCCCCTGCAGTGGCAGCTGGTGGAGACCGAGCGAGACGGCCAGGCGGTCGTCACCGTGCGCG
The DNA here is from genome assembly GCA_003476595.1 of Acidimicrobiaceae bacterium. GTDB lineage: Bacteria > Actinomycetota > Acidimicrobiia > Acidimicrobiales > Salinilacustritrichaceae > Salinilacustrithrix. The sequence goes on from DMTU01000038.1 coordinate 14,831, forward strand.
CCGACCCCCGCCTCGGCGAGCTCGACGTCGACGAGATCCGCCAGGCGGTGCTGGACTCGCTGCGCCAGACCGACGCCGGCGCCCTCGCCGCCGGGGTGTGGTCGACACCGGGCGGCCTCGTCGTGCAGCGAGCTCGACCCGTGACGACGGCGGCAGGGAAGACGCTGCCCTACCACGTCATCTGACCGGGCCCGCCTGCCCATCGCTACGGTGTCGACTGTGGCGGCACCGACGTTGTCCGAGGTCACCTCGACGGTGCGCCAGGGCTGGCGCTTCGGTCGGGGACTCCGTGCGCTCATCAAGGACCCCGTGCCCGCAGGGGAGCGGCGCCGTCGTTCGAGCGCGACGTACGAGATCGGGCGGCCCGCTTCCTCGACTCCCTGGACCGGAACGTGTGGTCGTCGGCACCGAGCCCGTTCCGTGCCCTCCTCGAGCACAGCGGCCACGACCGCACCTCGGTGCGGAGGCTCGTGTCCGACCGTGGGCTGGAGAGCATCCTCGAGCAGCTCCGCGACCAGGGCGTCTACGTCAGCTACGAGGAGTATCTCGGGAAGGTGCCGCTGCGCCGAGGCCGCCTCGAGCTCCACCTCGACCCGACGTCTTTCCACAACCGGACGGTGATGGCCGACTACCTCGGGTCGACGGGAGGCACGAGGAGCGGTGGAACCCCGGTCGCGATGAGCTTCGAGGAGAAGCGGTCCGCAGCACCACGCACCCACCTCCGCGACGCCGCCTACGGTCAGCATCCGGACCAGCCGGTCGCGGTCTGGTTCCCGTGCCTGCCATCCGCCGCCGGCCTCGGGGCGATCCTCTCCGGCGTGACCGCCGGCCGCCCACCGGAGCGGTGGTTCAGCCAGATCCCGACGACCATGGAGGGCATCCCGGCGTCGAAGCGCATCACCAACACGATGGCGCCCGCCTTCGGGCGGCTCTCGGGCATGCCCCTCCCCGCGCCGAGCACACCCCGAGCTCCGATCCGGAGGCAGTGCTGGACTGGTGCGTCGACGCCATCGCCCGCGTGGGTGTGGCGCGTCTCTCGACCTACCCCAGCTCGGCGGTGCGGCTCGCCCGGCTCGCCGAGGCCGAGGGCGCATCGCTTGACGACCTCCTCGTGACGGTCCTGGGCGAACCGGCGACCCTGGGCCGGCGACTGGCGATCGAGCGCAGTGGCGCGCGGACCGCGGCCGGGTACGCCCTCATGCAAGCCCGGGCGCGCCGGCACAACGTGCCCGCACGATCTGCGGACCGGCGCGCGGCGTCTTCATCAACGTCGAGAACGACGACTACGGCTCCATCGGGCGGGACAGCGAGCCGTGCTCCCGCCTGTTCGGCCAGTTCGGCGTGCGCACGCGCCTCGGCGATGTGCGGGGCATCAGCAAGGTGGTGGCGGCGGGCGTGACCGTCGCTGGCGAGGTCTTCGAACGATTGGTCGACGAGGTGTTCCGACGGCCTTCGGAGGCAGTCCCCTCGAGTACCAGTTCGCCGAGCTCGATCGCGAGGATCTCGGCACCCTCGTGCTGCGCATCGACCCGTCGATCGGCACCGTGGAAGAAGCCGCCGTGCTCTCGATCGTCCGTGACGAGCTCAGCCGCCAGGAGGTCGGGCGCCTGGCCGACGCCGTCTGGGCGCCTGCCGACTCGGTCCGGGTCCTGCGAGAACCGCCGACCGCCGCCCCTTCGGGCAAGACGCTGCCCTACGAACCGCTCGGCGTCGCCCGAGGACCGTTGCCTCGCTGACCGACCTCGTCCGCGGGGACGCGACCAAGCACCGCGACGTAGTGTCCCGTGCGGCTGGCCGTGAGCTTCGACCCGACCCGGTCGAGCAGTGGCAGCACACGTCGCTCCACGAAGCGGAACCGGGCCGCTCTCGTACACACGATGTGGGGTGCGTGCAGGAGGTGCTCGGAGTCGACGACCTCGAAGCCGGCTCGGCTGACCGCATCGCGAGCCTCCTCCGCCCGCAGGGTCGGTCCGACGTGGAACGGCACGAGTCCGGTGCGGGCACGCCACCGGGGCGGGAGCGAGTTCCGGAGCCAGATGAGCGGGTTCGCCGGGTTGTCGAGCGTGAGCACCAGCGAAGCCCCGGGAGCGAGGCACCGGCGCAGCTCGCTCAGCGCGACGTCGATCTCACGCTTGTCCTCGAAGTGATCGAGGGTCGACGTCGACAGCGCACCCGCGAAGGCGCCTGGAGCGAAGGGGAGGTGGCGGACGTCAGCGACGGCACCGGCCCATCCGTGGACACTCGCCTCCGAGAGGACGCCAGAGGACAGGTCCACACCGACCCAGGTTCCGCCGATGTCGGGGAGCACCGAGCGCACCGATGTCCGCTCCTCCTGGAGATCCGTCTTCAGCCACGTTCCCGACGGATCGGTGCCCACCCACCGTGCGAACAGGTCTGCGTGCGCCCGTCGAGCGTGACGGCGCCAACCGTCGGGGAGCTGGTCTGGGACCACCCCCTCGACTTCCCACCGTCGATCTGCTCGACCGGCGTCGGCACCGCCGCCGCGACCCTTGTCGATCCGGCGCCCCTCGGCCAGCAGCCCCGCGCCCCAGGCCACGAGGCCCAGCACCAGCAGGGGCGCGACCCGGAGTGCGGCCCGACGCTCGCCACGCGCCCACGAACAGAGCTTCCAGCCGAGCATGACCCCCCGCCCGAGCGCGGCGACGGGGGCGAGCGCGGTGAGCCGCACGACGGTCCGACCGAGGTAATCGCCGCGACGAGCCACGTGGGCCGCTCGCCGACCCAGCGCATGCAGGTGTCGGAGCACCGCGGGCAGGCTCGTCCTGTTCCGGTGGACCACGACCGCATCGGCGGCGAAGTCGAGCTCCCCGCGCCGGTGCGCGGGCGCCGTCAGCAACGTGTCCTCGCCACCCTCGAGATCCTCGGGGAACGGACCCCACTGCTCCCACAGCGCTCGATCCACGGCGAGGTTGCAGGTGGCGCCGTGCCAGAGGCCGCTCACCGGACGGTTCGGGTGGTAGTCGAGGAACTCCAACAGGTACTGGGTCGTACCCGGCCCGCTCCGCGGCGTGCCGTTCTCCACGGCCCCGGCAACGAATGCGCCTCGGCGAGCCGCAGGTACGATGTGCCTGAGCCACCCCGTGGTGGCGACCACGTCTGCGTCGGTGAACACGAGCACCTGACCCTTCGCGACCGATGCCGCCCGGTTCCGCGCCACAGCCGCGCGCACGCGGGACGAGGACGTGAGCACGACGAGCCGGGGGTCGGCCGTGACGTCAGGCAGCAGATCGGGGCTGTCGGCGCTCAGGTAGAGGATGACCTCGTACGGTTCTGCGATGTCTTGGACGAGCAGGCTCGCGACGCAGGCAGCCAAGGTGTCGTCCGCCCGGTAGGCGGGCACGATGACGGACACGGCCGGTCGTCCGGCGTCGCCGGCGGCGACCGGCTCAGGTCCTGACGGAGGTGACACCGACGCACCCTAAGGGAACGACCGGGGCTCACTAGCCTCCGAGCAGTGTCCGTCCCGCCACCTGTTGCCCTGCGGCGGCCCCGACCGGTGATCCCGGCGACGGTCCGTCGTCTGGTGGCCCTCGAGCTGCAGGCCCATCAGGATTGGGCTCGCGTCGTCCGTCGTCAGCGCATCGGCTCGAGCGAGACGTTCCGTCTGGCGAAGGGGACGCAGCTCGGCGCCGACCGCCTCCGCGGGGTGCGCGATCCGACCGAGCTCGCGCTCGTGGCCCCGATCGACAAGGGACACCTCCGAGCGGTGCCCACCGCTGCGTGGACCACGGGCGAAGCACCTGCGGGGACGCGCACGGTGTGGTCGACCGGAACGACGGGGGAGCCGCTCGGCGTGCCCTACCCACCTTCGGCGGCCTGGCAGCAGGGTGTGCTCGCGCTGCACATCAACCGGATCCGCCACATCATCCCCTGGGCAACGCGCTTGAGCCTCGACGCCCTCCCCCACCAGAGCCCGGCAGCGGCGCGATCCTTCGGCCGGGTTCGCGCCGCGACGCAAGTCCCGCTGACCTCCCGGGACCCGGATGCGGTCGCCGCCGTGATCGAGGCACGCAAGCCCCGGGTCCTCAACGGTGCGGCTCGGGAGCTGATCGTCCTGGGCGAGGTGCTGGCTCCGGACGCTCGGCCGAGGATCGTGACCACCCACGGCGAGCTGCTGACGGACGAGATCCGGCACGCCCTCCGGGAGCTCTACGACGTGGAGCCGCTGGACTCCTACGGCATGTCCGAGGTGGGACGGATCGCCTCCCAGTGCCGGGCTGCCGATCTGTACCACGTGCACCACGAGCACCTCGTCGTCGAGGTGCTCGACGACGACGGCGAGCCGGTCGAACCAGGCGCGAGCGGCGACCTCGTGGTGACGACGCTCTGGAACCCCCTCGTACCGCTCGTGCGGTACCGAACCGGCGACCGCGTCACCCTCGCCGACCGACCGTGCCTCTGCGGCCACTCCCTCCCGTGCTTCTCGAGCGTGGACGGCCGCACCATGGACTGGTTCGTGGACGCGTCGGGGCGGAGGGTCCCACCGCAGCGTCTGTGGCTGTCGATGCACGCACCTGCCCGGTTGCTCGATGCGGTGGATCGCTACCGGGTGGTGCAGGCCGCCGATCGGACGGCCCGGGTCGAGATCGTCGCTCGGCGCGGTGATCGGGAGGTGTTGGCGTCGACGGCGGCCTCGTACCGGTCGGTGCTCGGGGCCCCGGTCGAGGTCGTGCACGTCGAGCGCCTCCTGCCGGGCCCGAACGGACGGTTCCGCGCCTTCACCTCCGAGGCGACGCCATCCGGTCGCGGCGAAGACGCTGCTTCCTGACCCGGATCAGACCAGCGGGGCCTCGATGGTCGTCCAGTGATCGACGTCGGTCCGGCCGAAGTCCATCACCTTCGCAACGCTCCCGACCTTGCGGTATCCGAAGTGCTTCTCGTACCACTCGATCGTCTCGGGACGATCAGCGTTGGTGACGACGGCGACCGCTCCTGCATCTCGCATCATCCCCATCCGCAGCTCCTGCAGCGCTCGACCGATTCCCAGCGACCGGACGCTCGGCAGAACGGTGAGCAGCGTCGTCTTGCCGAGGAGCTTCCCGTCCCGCTCGAAGAGGTCCCAGCCTGCGACGCCCACGATCTCGTCGTCGACCTCGGCCACGTACCACCATCCGGCGTCCACGTCGTGCATCTCCGCAGACGGGATGTGATGCATGTTCGACGTCTCGAGGACACGGAGCATGGCGTGGCGGTCCCGAGGCACCACCGCAGGCCGGAGCCGGAACGGCGGCGGCGCCGCCGCCTGCAGACCCAGCCGCTCCCGCACCTCGGCAGGCGTCGCGAGCCGCCGCCCGGCGATCGACGCGACGGCCCCGATGCGAGCCACGAGCGCAGGGTTCGTGGCCGGCGAGCGACTCTCGTAGTCCAAGTAGGGATTGTCCTCGACACCGGTGCGGACGTGACCCCCCATGTGGACGGCGAGCGCATTGACCGGGAGCTGGAACCCTCCGAGACCGGCCGCGGCCCAGGTCGAGCCGTCGGGCAGCGCGTTGACCAGGTGCACGAGGGCCTCCGCGGTGGCCGGAGCCGTGTTCACCGAGCCGAGCAGGATGTTCACGTAGAGCGGATCCTCGAGGACCCCTCGCTGGATCAGGTGCTGGGCGAGGTACGCCATGCCCGAGTCGAAGACCTCGAGCTCGGGCTTGATGCCCACGCTCGTCATCTCCTTCGCCAGGCGCTCGACCATCTCGATGGAGTTCACACTGGGACCCGTGGCGAAGTTCATGGAGCCGAGCGTGAGGCTGGCCATGTCCGGCTTCGCTGCACCCTCCAACCGCAGCGCATCCGCGCGCTGCTCGAACTCCGTGGCCTTCCTGCCGCTCGTCGTGACGCAGATCACGAGATCCGGGCAGCGGTCCCGGATGGCGGGGATGAACTCCTGGAAGACCTCCTTGCGCCACGTCGGCTCGCCGTGCTCGTCACGTGCGTGGAGGTGGACGATGGAGGCGCCGGCCTGCCAGCAGAGGAAGGCATCTCCGGCGATCTGCTCGGGGGTGACCGGCACGTGCGGCACCCGGTCCCGCATGGGCACGATGCCTGTGAGCGCGACGTTGACGATCAGCGGTTCGTACGGCGTCAGGGGGTGCGGCGGATGGGGGGCCCTCATCGGCCCGACCCTACGGCACCCGCACCCGGCGCTTGCCGACGTCGATCCATCGGTTCGACCGCCCACGATCGCAGCTGCTCGAGCTTGCCGGAGGGCGATGCCGGGATCTCGTCGACCGCCTGTAGGGAGACCGGCACCCCAGGCAGCGTCGCCTCGTACGACGACCGAACCCGTTCCGCCACCGGCTCCGGCAGCGGCCGGCCGTCCCTCGTCACGTAGGTGAGCACCACGGCACCTGAACCATCCTGCTGGAGGCGGTACCGCGCGATACGCGCGGGTTCATCGAGGTGACGGGACAGGTACAGGCGCTGCGGCGCGACCCGACCGCCGGGCACGAGGAACCAGTCGTGCACCCGTCCGTCGAGACGAGCCAGAGCCGGGAGCTCCGACCCGCACCGGCACGCACGGTCGGCGAGCGTGGCCCGATCGCCCTGGCGGTAGCGGATGAGCGGGGTCGCCGGATGCGCCAGACCGGTGACGACCACGTCGCCGGTGCCACCGGGGCCGACCGGCACCCCGGCCGCGTCGACGACCTCGGTCAGCACGAAGGTGTGGTTCAGGTGGTAGAGGTCCCGCTCGCGGCACTGCCATGCGATGTTCCCGACCTCGATGGATGCGTACGTGTCGAACGGCTCGCATCCGAAGTGGCGACGCAGATCGGCTCGCATGGCCGGGTCCGTCGTCTCTCCGCCGACGACCACCCACCGCGGCCTGTGGCGCCCGCGCAAGCACTCGCCGACCTCGACGAGGAGGTGTGGCAGACCGCCGATCAGCTGCGGCCGGGTGTCGGCCACCTCGTCGGCCAGCTCCTGGGGCGAACGGTTGACCGCCGGGCCACCGGCGCCGACCGAGGAGCGCGCGTTCGCCCGGAACCACATCGAGCTCCGGCGCAGGGGGATCCCGCGGGCGAGGGATGCGGCCCGGGCGTGGGTTCCCAACCACTGCGCGCTGGTCTGCGACCACTCCAGAGCCAGGTGCTGTCCGGTCGAGCCAGACGACCACAGCGGGACCCGGACGGCGCCACGCTGAGGGCGCGCCCGTGCATCGGAGCCGGCGTCGAGGAGCACCGACTTGTCCACGATGTCCAGGGTCCGGAACTGCTCCATGGTCACTCGATCGGGGCCGAGCCGGGCGGGGAGGCGATCCGCCCAGAGCCGCGCAAGACGAGCCTGTTCCAGCACCGCACCGAGCTGTCGTTCGTGGAACGCTTCCAGGTCCGCATCGGACCATCGGCGGGAGCGATGCACCCAGGCCAGTCGGACGGGCTCCCGCCAGCGGGCGGCACGGGCCTCGTCCCTCGGGTCAGGCCCGGGGTTCCAGCGCACGCGCAGCCTCCGAGGTGACCATCGGGAACTTCCCGGACGAGAGTCGAGATATGTGGTCGACGGGCACGACCCGGACGACGATCTCCGGGCCGAGCTCCCGTTGGTAGGCCTCGCGCACCGACGCAGCGAAGACCTCGTCCCACGCGCCGCGAGGCACGACGGACACCTGCACATCCCCGCCGACGTGCTGGTGCACCCGATAGCGCTCGACCGCGCCGGTCATCGCCTCGATGGGGACGAGCAGATCCATCCACAGCCGCTCGGGCGCGATGCGAGCACCGCCGGCACCCACGAGCCAATCCAGCTGGCGCCCGGCGATGCGCTCGAACGTCGGAAGCCGGTGACCGCATCGACACCGGCGAGTGGACCACGCAGCCAGATCGCCGACCCGGTAGCGGATGTGCGGCAGCAGCCCGTTCACGAGGTCGGTGACGAGCACGTGACCGAGCACCCCCGGGGGAACCGGTCGGAGCTGGTCGTCCACGAGCTCGACGTACACGAGCTCGTGGTTGAGGTGGTAGGCGTCCACCTCCCGGCACTGCCAGGCCAGCGGGCCGAACTCGTTCGCTCCGTAGGAGTCGAGGGGCTCGACGCCGAATCCCGCTCGGAGCTCGGCCCGGGTCGCTGGATCGAGCTGCTCGCCGAAGCAGGTCACCGCCTGGGCTCGGAGCGGCACCTCCAGGTGCCCCGCGATCTCGGCGAGGAGGTGCGGATAGCCGATCAGGACGTGTGGCTCGAACCGCTCCACCGCGCGGGCCAGCGCCTCCGGCGGCGCGCCAGCGTCGAGCCGCAGCCGGCGGCGGCCCACGACCCGAGCGGCCTCGCCTGGGGAGCCGCCGACGCCCATCCTGGCCCGCCGGCGCAGGGGGCGGATGCCCCGGGCCCGGTCCCTGCGCCACAGGCTCGCTCCCAGGTAGCGACGCAGGACCGGCGGGTGCAGGACAGGCGCGGTGGCGCCGGTCGAACCGCTCGTCGTGGACCGATCGGTGCCAGGCGGCGGCTCCATGGCCAGGCGCGCCTCGATCGGCACCGCCCGGACCGAAGCAGCGTCCAGCACCTCCACGGCTGCGAGGTCCTCGGGCTCGTGCACGGCCGGAGGTCGGCCCCGAGGCGAGTAGAGCGGCACGTTGCCGTAGGCATGGCGGATGACCTCGTCGAGGCGCGCGGCATGCCATCGCCGCAACGTCTCTGGCGACCACCGTGCCGATCGCTCCAGCGCCAGCCAGAGCGGCACGTGGGACGGAACGGAGCGGCCCGTCATCGGCGGG
>DMTU01000038.1:23729-23946 GCA_003476595.1 Acidimicrobiaceae bacterium
TCATCGGCGGGCACAGGATCTCCGGGCCGGGCCGGTCAGACATGGTCGGAGTCGCCGAGGGTCAGGAGCCAGGCGTCCGGCGGCGAGAACCCTTCGTGCGGGTGCGAGTTGAAGAAGGTGCTCCCCACCCCGCGACGGAGGAAGCCGGCAGCCCGAAGGGCGGAGGCGGTCTCCGGACGAGGGTCGAGCAGATCGAAGGTGACGACGCCGGCCCCGG
>DMTU01000038.1:24134-24816 GCA_003476595.1 Acidimicrobiaceae bacterium
AGGTGACGACGCCGGCCCCGGCCCGGCGCAGCTCCTCCGCTGCATGTGCCACGAGTGCCGTCGTCGCCTTCGGCGACCCGCTGAGCAGGTCCACGATCTCACCCCGGTCGTCGAGCGGGTTCTTCCGCCACGCCACGTAGCCGTCGAGGCGGCCGTCGCCGCGCTCCACGTGGGCGGTCCGGATCGGATCGGGGTTCTGGAGCCATCGCCACTCGAGCCACCGGTGATCCCGGATGCAGACCCGCTCGGAGAAGGTGGCAGACCTCGAGGCCAGCTCGTCGTGGGCGGCGGGGGCGCCGAGTCCTGCCCGCACTCGTGGGAGCCTGCGCACCGCCCGCTCGAGCAACGGCCGGGACCGTGACGCGGCCACCACCGCCGGTGCCCCGATCCGGACGACCCGAGCCGAGTCGGCGGACGCCAGGGTGCCGGCGTCGGTCCAGCGGACCCACTGCTGCATGCGGTTCGGCAGGTCGGCATCGGGGCGGCGGCCGAGGACCAGCTGCCGCGTCAGCTCGAAGGGGAACGAGATGCGCTCGCGGTCGCCGAAGTGCTCGGCGCCATGGTCGAAGAGATCGGACGCGACACCCCCCATGCGGAACTCGTCGTCGACGTACAGGAACCCGGCGCTGTACAGCCGCTCCCGCACTCCGCTTCGCCAGGCCTCCACGCCTTCGAAGGCGAC
>DMTU01000038.1:24961-25539 GCA_003476595.1 Acidimicrobiaceae bacterium
CCTCCACGCCTTCGAAGGCGACGTGACCGATGATCCGGTCGCCCGAGATCGCGACCACGATCTCGGTCTCCTCGGCGTTCGGTCGGTCGAACAAGCGCCACTCCACCCACGCGGGATCCCGCTGCCGCTTGAAGGCGCGGTTCATGCCGGCAGCGATGGACGCTGCGTCCGCGCGCGTCGCCCGGCGGATCTCGACGGAAGGGGGTTCGGCGCTCGAGTGGGGGTCCATCTGGATCGAGATGCCGCGCAGACTAACGCCGGTGCGGGCTACGTTCCGGCCGTGCGCGTGGTCGTGTTCGCCGACTTCGACAACCATGGCGCACTCGTACTGGTTCGAGCCCTGCTCGCGGAAGTGGACCGACGGGCAGGTTGGAACGTCGTCGCCCTCTGCGAGGCCGGGCCAGCGCCGGCCCGGCCCGAACCGGGCGCCGCCGACCGGGTCCTGGCGCGGGTGCGACGAGCACCCCTCGCACGGCCGGCCATCGAACGACTCGCAGCCCGCCGGCAGCTGACCATCATCGGCGCACGAGGGCGTTCCCTCGACACCGAAGCGGTCACCGAGGAGGTGGTGGCGCTCG
>DMTU01000038.1:25610-26595 GCA_003476595.1 Acidimicrobiaceae bacterium
CCGGACGTCGGCCTCTCGTTCGCGAGCCGGCAGGTGTTCCGTCGCCCGCTCCTCCGATCCGTGCCGAACATCGTCAACCTGCACGACGGCTTGCTGCCCGCCTACGCCGGCCTGTCGGCGACGTCCTTCTCGCTCTACGAAGGCCGAGCCGAGAGCGGCTTCACCTACCACCACATGGCCGAGGCGGTCGATGCCGGGCCCATCCTGCTCCAAGGCTCCGTCCCCGTGGCGCCCACGGACGCGCTCCGGGATGTCATCGACCGGAAGCGAGCACTGGCGGGCGAGAGCCTTCCCCGGGTCCTCGACCTCGTGGCTGCCGGGTCGCGTGGTACCCCGCAGCGGGGACGCGGCTCCTACTTCAGCGAAGGGCACACCCTGGCCCTGATCAGGGTGGAGGAGCCCGCGTCGCTGGCGAGCGCGGAGCTCGAAAGCAGGATCCGGGCGTTCGGTGCCGTCCGCCTCCCCACCAGCACCGGCCCGCTCTGGGTGACGTCGGCCAGGAGGGACCCCGGGTTCCTCCTGCCGGAGGTCGAGACCGCGGACGTGCGGCTCTACGTCGACCGCGTGGCCGGGATGCCGGCACTCGTGCACCGCGGAGCTCGTGCACTTCGCTCGATGCGCTAGCTAGCCGAGAGCCCGAAGTCGTTCTGCTGCGAGCTCGGAGCCGGGCTCGAGCTCGAGCGCTCGCTCGAGGGCTGCCCTGGCTCCACTGCGATCGCCGACCTCTCGGCGGGCCGAACCGAGCACGATCCACCAGTCGGCCTGGCGCGGGTCTCGTGCGACTGCCTCCTCGAGGAGCGTGACCGCGCGTTCGGGGTCACCGTGCAACAGCTCGAACTCACCGATCTCGGCCTTCAGCAGGGGTGCAAGGGCCTCGGCACGAAGTGCGTCGTCGTACCGTTCGCGCGCCACCGCCGTGGCGTCGTCCTGGGTCGCCAGGCGAGCTGCCGACAGCGGTGCGTCGAGCGCGCTCGGATCCTCATCG
>DMTU01000038.1:26724-30669 GCA_003476595.1 Acidimicrobiaceae bacterium
GGATCCGAGCGCGCTCGGATCCTCATCGGCGGCATCGGCGAACGCAGCGAGGGCGGCACCGAGGTCGCCGGCCTGCTGGTGGATGCGGGCCTCGAGCATCGGGTACCTGGGCTCCCACGGTGCCAGCGCCCGCGCATCCGAGATCTGCGCGAGGGCGGCATCGATCGTGCGGCTCTCCGTCGCTGCGCCAGCTGCGAGGTCGGCACGCAGCGGCCGGGTGATGGGCACCGCGACGATCAGGAGCATGACCCCTCCGACCATCGATGCCGTCCGCGTCCGGCGACGGGCAACCGACCGCGCCTTCGCTCCGGTGCCCGCCGGCGCGCCGAGCGGGAGCGCGATGCGGAGCTCCCCGGGGGGTCCGGCCACGACCAGGATCGCGCCGGCAAGGATCCAGTGCAGCAGGGCGAGCGCCGGTACGTCGAAGCTCACGAGGGACTGCACCTGGTAGGCCGTCCAAGCTGCGCCGAGACCGCCGAGCTGGACGAGCCGTGGCCCATGAAGGGTCCGGAGCCCACGCGCGAGCGCCCAGCCGACAGCCCCCACGAAGGCGAGGTAGGGAACGCCGACCAGCACCCCACCCTCGGCGAGGAGGTTGAGCGGCACGTCGTGTGCCGTGTCGGCGAGCGACAGGAGCGGCCGCTCCACGGCGGCCTCGACCGAGCGGTGGATCCGGTAGCCGGTGCCGAAGCGCCCGAGCCCGACACCGGTGACGGGCTCCGCCGCGAACATCCCGAGCGCAGCTTCCCAGTCGTACCGGCGCGTCGTCAGCGTCGACTGCCGACCGATGAACCCGAGCGGCCCGACCTCGAAGAGTCCGAGGACGGCGGTGACCAGCCCGGTGGCCGTTGCGATCCACCACGCCCGGAGCCCTCGGCGGCGGGACCGGCCGTCGAGGCGCAGGATCAGCGCCAGCACCAGCACGGCGACCGCACCGGTGAGCGCGACGGGGCCCTGGAGCGCCCCACTGCCCACGAGCACGACCACGAGCAGGGCGGCGAGCGCGGACCAGCCGGTCCGGGCGCGCGAGGACGTGGCCAGGAGCGCCTCGGACGCGGCCAGGGGCGCACCGATCGCCATGGCCGCTGCCACGAGGTTGGAGTTCCCGAGCGTCGAGATGACGTCGTCGCTGCCCCGCCCCTGGTACTCGACCGGGTCCACCCCCAGCATCTGGAGCAACCCGTAGCCCGCTGCGACTCCGAGGCCGAGGAGCGCCGCTCGCGTCAGCCGCCGGACACCAGCGGCATTCAAGTGCCGCACGACGGCCCATGCGATCACCGCGAGCGATGCGTAACCGATCAGACCCGCGTAGCGGCCGTAGGCCCCGAGCACGCTGGTGATGGGTTCATCCGACGCGAGGGTGGAGACGGAGGCGCCGGCGACGAGCGCACCGGCTGCGACCGCTGCAGGGTGGCGAGGCACCACCACGGTGCCGGTTGCAGCTGCTCGCACGGCAGCGAGCACGAGGAGCGCGGCGGCAGCCAGGGTGAGCACGGTGGCCTTGGGCAGCTGGAACGCGTTCGGGGCATCTGTCCACAGCACGACCGGGACGAGCACCGCCGAAGCCAGGACGACCCGGGTGCTCGCGTCGTCGACCCAGGGCGGAGCGGCCGATGCCATCCGCCGCACGCTAGACGGCGGTCTCCGTCGCATCGATCGCCCGCCGGACGCGCCCGGGGGGGCCACTACCGTGGGCGGGGTGATCTCGGCGGATGGCACGATCCTCATCGCCCTCGACTCTGCCTCACCCGACGTCCTCGACGAGCTGCTGCGTCGCGGCCGACTCCCCCACCTGCGCACGCTCCTCGCCGATTCGACCACGAGGCCGGTCGAGACGCCGGTCGGAACCTACGTCGGGTCGTTGTGGTACTCCTTCGCCGCCGCCGCCCCGCCGTCGCACACCGGCATGTACTGCTGGGAGCAGGTGCCGCCCGGTCAGTACCGGACCAGGAAGAACCGTCCGGCTGAGCTGCCATCCGAGCCCTTCTGGTCGACGATCGCCCGGGCGGGGTGCCGGACGGCCGCGGTGGACCTGCCGCTCTCCGCGCTGCGTCAGACCTCTCCTGCCGTACAGGTCGTCGACTGGGGCACGCACCGGTCGCCCACGACGTTCACGACGAACCCCCCGGAGCTGGCAGCGCGCGTCGCCGAGCGGCACGGAGAGCACCCCCTGCCGAAGCGCTGCGACAGTCCGCGGCCGCGCATGGAGGACTGGGTCGTCTTTCGCGACCAGCTCACGGCCGGCGTGGCGGCCAAGGGCCGTCTGGCCGCCGACCTGCTCGGGGAGGAGTCCTGGGACCTCTTCGCCGTGGGCTTCTCCGAGCTCCACTGTGCCGGGCACCAGGCCTGGCACCTCCACGACCCGGCGCACCCGCGCCACGTCCCGTCCGAGCGGGACGCCGTCGGAGATCCGATCGCAGACACCTACGAGGCCATCGACCACGCCGTCGGCGAGCTCCTGGCCAGCGTCCCGTCATCGACCCGTGCCCTCGTCCTCCTCAGCCACGGGATGGGACCGCACTACGACGCAACGCACCTGATCGATCCCGTGCTGCGTCGACTCGATCGCCGGGGGACGCTCGCACAGCTGGCTGACTCGGCCTGGCTGCGACTGCCGTGGGGGCTGCGTCGCCGTTGGTCAGGCCGCTACGACAGCCCGTGGCGAGGGACGCTGCGCACCAGTGCGCTCCCGTGGTCCCCTGCGCGGCGCCGGTTCTTCCACGTCCCGAACAACGACGCGCACGCCGGCGTGCGCGTGAACCTCGAGGGTAGGGAACCCGACGGACAGGTCCCAGCGAAGAGCTACGACGCCGTCTGCGACCTGTTGGTGGAGCGGCTCAGCGAGCTGCGGAACCCGGACACCGGGGAACGTGTCGCGGCTCGTGTCGACCGACTCGATCGACACGCCGGCCCGCGGGCCGACGCCCTTCCCGACATCGTCATCGAGTGGAGCTTCGCAAGCCCCGTGGATCGGGTGGCATCCGACGCCGTCGGCGTGGTCACGGTTCGCAGCCGGCCCGGTCGTTCGGGCGACCACCGGCCCGGAGGGCGGTTGATCACCCGAGGTGGCTCGGCCAGCACGGACTCGGTCGGGATCGAGGACATCGGACACCTCGTCGCAGACGGGTTCGGCCTCGATCTCGCGCATCGGCGAGACGCGCCGACGGGCGCGCCCCCGGCGCACGATCAGAGGTAGACGACGCGGTGCCGGAACGAGCCGGCGAGGCGGCCGACGCGCAGGCCGATGTGCTCGGCCCAGCGATGTCGGTGCGCTGACCCGATGAGCAGCGGGGACGACAGCACACCCCATCCGAGCACCAGCACCGCCCGGGCGATCGATGATCGTCGCATGCCGTGCGCCCGGAAGCGCCGGTACAGCCGGGCGTTGGACCGGCCGTAGCGGACGTGCTGACGGAACGCGCCGCCGGGGGTCGTGCGGACCCGGCGATGGACGACGGCGCTCTCCTCGAAGTGCAGCGGAACACCGGCGAGCTGGTAGCGCCACGACAGCTCCTTGTCGTGACCCGATTCGAGGCCGGGGTCGTAGGGTCCGAGGCGTTCCACCGCGCTGCGCCGGATGCCCAGGTTGCAGCCCATGGCATAGGGACGGAACGTGTCGTCCTGCGGAGGTCCCACCAACCACCGGTCGGCGTGGTCGCCGTGCAGCACGTGACTCGGGTTCAGCGACCGCAGCTCGAGCGGACCGGTCACGAGCTCGTGGCGCCCGAGTGCATCGGCCATCGCCTGGACCCATCCGTCGGCGACGACGTCGTCGGCGTCGCAGAACGCGATCCGATCTGCCGCCGCGAGCTCCAACCCGAGGTTGCGCGGATCGACGAACGAGGCGGCCGATGGCCCGATCACCAGACGCCCGTCGGGGAGGTCGGCGAGCGCCTCGGTGACCACCTCGGCGGTTCCATCGGTGCTGCCGTTGTCGACGACGAG
>DMTU01000038.1:30754-31149 GCA_003476595.1 Acidimicrobiaceae bacterium
GTGCTGCCGTTGTCGACGACGAGCAGCTCCCACGGCACGTCGGCGCCTTGGCCGGCGAGCGCCGCCAGCTGCGCGCCGACGTGCTCGGCTTCGTTCCGCACGGCGAGGACCACGCTCAGCACGGGGGCGGACACGACGCAGACCGTAGCGCCGGTGGGAGCGTCGGCGGCGCCTAGAGTCTCCCCCCGTGCCCGTGGAGCCACTGATCAGCGTGTGCATCGTCACCGGCCGCCGCAACGGCATGCTCGACGAGGCGCTGCGGTGCCTCCAGGACCAGCTCGATTCCCCAACCTTCGAGGTCCTCGTCTGCGCCGACGCCGATCCGACGGTCGAGGCCACGGTCCGGGCACGGTTCCCGGACGCCACGGTGGTGCACGTCCCCAAGACCCTGCCGA
>DMTU01000038.1:31354-38622 GCA_003476595.1 Acidimicrobiaceae bacterium
CGGGATCGCGCGCGGCGAGCTCCTCTACTTCCTCGACGACGACATCCTCTTCGGCCCCCGCCTCTTGGCCCGGCTGGCCGAGCTGGCCGAAGCGCATCCTGACTGCGGCGTGTACGGGGGCCCGAACGACACCCCTCGGCGCAGCTCCCGGTTCCAGCGCGTCCAGGGCGCTGTGCTGGCATCGCTGGTGGCGAGCGGCCCGGTCCGCCGTCGGTACGGGCGGCATCCGGAGGGACGAGCCGACGAGCGCTGGTTCATCCTGTGCAACCTGGCGGTGCGCCGCACGGTCATGCGCCGCTTCGATGAAGAGCTCGTGTGCGCGGAGGAGAACGCACTGTTGTCCGAGCTCCATGCTGTCGGGGTCACGATGCACTACGACCCCGAGCTCAGCGTGTTCCACGAACGCCGCTCCGATCTGCGCGGGTTCGTGCAGCAGATGCACAAGTACGGCCGAGGCCGAGGTCAGGTGATCCGGCGCGACGGCATCCACACCCACCCGGCGTTCCTCCTTCCCGCCGGTCTCGTTGCGTACCTCGCCGTCGCTCCCCTGCTCTGGCTCCTCGTCGGACCGATCGCGCTGGTGCCCGCCGGTGGGTACGTCGCGGTCGTGCTGGGCGGAGCCGCCAAGGTCGCGTCGTCCATGAAGCGGGCAACCGACGCCCCGCTGGCTGCGCTCCTGATCGTGGTGGTGCACGGGTGCTACGGCACCGGCGTCATCCGTGGGCTCCTGCGCAAGCCCCGCCGGCGGACACCGCGCCGTACGGCGCCGGCCGAGCTCTCCTCGCGATGACCGCCCCCGCACGCACCGCCGCCGGCGACGCCGAGCTGCTGTTGACGCTCGTCGAGCGCCAGCTCCGGGTTCGCTCCAAGCGCTCGATGCTCGGCATGGTGTGGCCGTCGGTGTCCCCGTTGGTGATGCTGGCGCTGTACTCCTACGTGTTCAACCGGGTCTTCAACGTCCCGGTCGAGCGCTACCCGGAGTTCCTCTTCGCCGGGCTCCTCCCGTGGGCGTTCCTCAGCCAGTCCGTCGCCACCTCCATCCCGAGCCTGTCCGTGGAGGCCCCGTTGGTCCGCCGGGCGCCGTTCCGCCACGAGCTGGTCCCGATGGCGAACGTGCTCGCCCACGCCCTGTACTTCGTCGTGTCGACGGTCGGGTTCTGCGCGTACCTGGCCTGGCACGGTCGCCTCGCCTGGTCCGTGCTCCCGGCGCTGGTCGCGCCCATGCTGGCGGTGGTCGTGTTCGGGGCCGGCCTGTGCCAGGTGCTCGCCCTCTTCGACGTCTACAACCGGGATCTCCGCTGGGTCGTCGGCAACGTCCTCACGATCTGGTTCTTCCTCCTCCCCATCGTCTACCGCCCGCAGATGGTGCCCGAGGGGCTGCAGTTCCTGCAGTCCACCGACCCGATGAACATGATCGTCGGGCAGTTCCGCGACGTCCTCTACTACGGGTCCGTCTCGCGGCCCGGCCACATGGCGCTCATGCTGATCGTGTCCGCCGTCTTCTTCGTCGTCTGCACCGCCGTCTTCCGTCGGTGCAGCGGCGAGCTCCCCAAGGACCTGTGATGCCGTCCGATGAGATCCGGCCCGGACGGATCGAGATCGAGGGCCTGTGGGAGGGCTACCGCCCCGGCCGCCGGCGTCGATTGCCGTGGCGAGGTCGGTGGAACTGGGCCCTCCAGGGAATCGATCTCACGGTCGAGTCGGGGGAGATGGTCGGCGTCATCGGCCACAACGGCTCGGGCAAGACGACCCTGCTGCAGTCGGTCGCCGGGGTGCTGCGCCCGTCACGAGGGAGCGTCCGCACGACTGGACGGGTCGGATCGCTGGTCCACCTCGACGCCGGATTCCACCGGGACCTGAGCGGGCACGAGAACCTGCTCATCGGCGGCGTGCTGCTGGGCATGCGCAGAGGCGAGGTCCGGCGGCACTACGACGAGATCCTGCAGTTCACCGGGCTCACCAGGGACGAGCTCGACGACCCCATCAGCACGTACTCGAGCGGCATGGGCCTCCGGCTCGGCTTCGCGCTCCTGGCCTGCTCACGCCCATCGGTGGTGCTGGTGGATGAGGTGCTGGCGGTGGGCGACGAGGACTTCCAGCGACAGTGCATCGACCGCATCGAGTCGATGCTCGACGGCGGCGCTGCGGCGCTCCTCGCTTCGCACGACCTCGACCTCATCGCCAAGCACTGCGACCGCGTGATGCTCCTCCAGCGGGGCGAGCAGCTCTTCACCGGGCCGACGCTCGAGGGCATCGAGCGGTACCACCAGGCACCGCCAGCCCGCTGACTACGAGCTCTGTCGAGCGAGTGCCGCGAGGTTGCGCTGCACCAGCTCGTCGTCCGGGTCGATGGCCTCAGCCTGTTCCAGCACGGCCTGCACCTCGAGGTAGCGCTCCTGCTCGGCGAGAGGTGCCGCGTGGTCGATCAGTGCCCGCACGTACGCGGCTGCGATGCTGCGGAACGGCCACTCGTCGGCGAGTCCCTCCACGCGAGCGAAGTCCATCGCCTCGACCAGCTCAGCATGGACCGCTGCATCGACCTCACGGACCCCTGGCTCACCGGGCACGACGATTGAGATGAGGCCACGAGGCTCCAGGGCGTACGCCCGGGCCGCGAAGGAGGTGGACGCGGAGTCGAAGGCGACCGGTCGGTCGTCCGCCTCGATGACCATCTCGATGAGCGTCCGACCGCACTCCTCCGTGGGCAGGGCCAGCCGCTCCTTGACCTGTTCGCAGTACCACGGGGCGACGATGCCGACGGCGTCGATCACCTCGACGTCCGGGCGCATCTCCTCCACGATCTGCGCGTACTGGAGCGGGAAGCCGGCATCGGCGCCCGCCACGAAGAGGACCCCATCGGGAGGTACCGCCGAGAGGACGTCCTCGGCATACGCTTCGCTGACCCCACCATCGTGGGACGCCGGCCCGTGATGGGCGAGCACAGGGCCCGCCAGCAACACGACGGCCAGACCGGCGGCGACGACGTTCGCTCGGCGGGCCAGTGCCGCTCGTCGCTCGGCGCGATCTCGGCGGCGACCCTGGTCCGCTGACGACCCCATCCACCGCTGCAGCGCATCCAGGCCCATCCAGGCTCCGATGGCTGTCCACAGCGCGAGCACCAGGGACGCCGCCAGCACGAAGCCGCCGTAGACCAAGCCGGTGTCGAATCCGGTGGGCCGCCCGATGCCGACGGCGAACAGCGCGCCGAGGATGTTCACCACGAAGACGCCGGCAAGCAGCGACGCCGCGGGACGAGAGATGCGGCGGAACGATCCCCACGCGCCGGCAGCCGCGAGGGCCACCACCGCGAGCGAGAACTCGCGCGTCAGGAGCAGGCCATACCGTCCCAGCTGGACGGGGAGCCGGCCGAGGTCGGTCGCGGCGATCCGAGCGTCCTGGTCCCCGACCGAGGTGAAGCTGGCCGCGCCCCAGCCGAAGTCACGCATCGAGATGAGCGCGACCAACCGGTCGAAGGAGCTCGCGTCACCCCAGTTCACGGCGGGATCCTGCCCGGCACGCACGTACACGAACCCCCAGAGCGCGACGCTGACCACGGCCGCGGCGAGTACGCCGGCCGCCGCCGGACGGAGCACTCCCCGCCGGAAGAGGAGCACGCCGAGCACGATGCCGGGCAGGGCCAGAGCCACCACCTGGTAGGAGGCACCCGACGCAAGCCCGAGGCAGGCGCCGGCGAGCGCCAGCAGCCAGAGAGAACCGCCACGGCCCCAACGCAGGACGCACAGGATCGCGCCGGCCAGGAGCAACGACGTCAGCGGGTAGAACTTGGCGAAGCCGGCGTAGAACCAGAACGACGTCGCCGTCGCCAGCGACAGCGCGCCGACTGCGGCGGCCGGCTTCGGGACGTCGATCTCCCGTCCGATGGCATAGACGAGGACCACGGCGCCGATCGCGCACACGGTGCTGAACAGGTTGACCCGGGCCGAGAGGGAGCCAAACGGGATCAACCAGCTGAAAGCGCGAGCCAACAGGACGTACGCCGGATAGCCCGGGGCGTGCAGGATGCCGACGCTGTGCACGCCTGCGACGGACTCGGGGGCATCCCCGCCGTCGACCCTCGGGTCGAAGGTGGAGGCGAACAGCGCAGCGGAGATCAGCGCCACCCCGGCCGGCCAGGCCCAGGCTCGCAACCGGACACGGTCGAGGAGCACGGGGGGCGACGCTACCAGCCCTCGGTCCGCCCTCCCCGTAGGGCCGCGACGGAGCCCGGACGCGGAGATGGCCCCGGTCCGAAGACCGGGGCCATCGCCTCAACTCATTGGCTCACGAGGAGCCGATCTCGTTCTCGGCTCAGCCGATCTGGAGGTCGGTGCTCCCGGCGAGGCTCACGTTGGTGAGGTCCTCGGTGTCCGTGAAGTTGGCCGCCGTGGTGATGGTGACCGGGTACTCGATGACACCGTCACCGCCGACGTTGCGGTCCTCGGCGACCTCACCGATCGTGACGGTGAGGGTGTCGAAGAGGTCAGCGTCGCCGTCGGTGCCCGGCCCGTAGGCGCACTGGGCGCTCGTGTAGTCATCGTCGGCGACGGGGGTGTTGTCGCAGATGATGCGGAACGTGTCGCCGTCGGCGTCGGTGAGCCACAGCTCCTCGTCGCCGTCAACGGTCCCGGCGGGCGTACCCATGTTCTCGTTGAAGACGATGGTCCAGACATCGCCGGTGTCGACACGACCCTCGGTGACGGCGTCGTTGGTCAGCGTCGCCGAGGTGATGACCGGAGCGTCGCCCGTGGCGATGCTGAACTCGACGGCGGCCGAAGCCTCCGAAGCGAGGTCAAAGTCGTCCTCGACGGTGCGGGTGTAGACGACGGCGCAGTAGTCGCCGTCATCCAGCTCCTCAGCGTCGATCGTGACCGCACCCGAGAGGCCAGTCGTGTTGCCGGTCCAGAACGGCGCGGCCGCGCTCTCTTCGCAGGCGTTGGTGTCGTCACCATCGTCTGCGTAGACCTCGACGAAGTAGTTGTAGACGAAGCCACCGGTGGCGGCGTCCCACGTGAGGCGGGCGTCGTCAGCTTCGGTGTCGCTACCGCTGTCGAAGTCACCGACCACCACGTTCAGGTCCGTCGGAGCATCGGCGTCGTAGTCGTGGATCTCGAAGGCCACAACCAGATCGCCGTTCTGGTTGTAGTTCGTCTCCTCGAAGTCGACCTCGTCACCGATCGAGAGGTAGTCCTCGAACTGTGCCTGGGTGATCTTGAAATCGTTCGGGAACTCGGGAACATCCTCGGCGTACTCGAACGTGTCGTTGTCGTCGTAGTAGAGGGTGTAGTACGAGCCGCCCCACGTGTCCTGGCCAGCGACCAGGTTCCGCTCGGTGTCGAAGAAGAACACGTCCACGTCGTCGCTGAAGCCGTTGGGAGCTTCGGGCGGCAGGAACTCGGTGACGCCGCCGACAGCGAACTCCTCGGTGGGAACGCCGCTGCCGTTGATGTCGAGACCGTCGCAGCTGCCTGCTTCGTCCTGGTAGGCGACGGGCACGACGTAGCCGATGTCAGCGTCGTCGTCGGTCGCGATGGTGACGGCGATCTGGCCGTTGACGGGGGTCACACCCTCTTCGAGCGTGCCGTACGAACCGGCGACGCCGTTGATGGCGACGATGTCCGCCGGGACGAGGCCGGGATCGGCGCAACCGTCGGTACCGAGGTCAGCGAAGGGACCAGCCAGCGCAGGGTTGAACAGCTCGATGTCGTAGGTGGTGCCGGGGGCAACGCCGGTGACGATGTAGCTGCGGGTGTCGGTCGAGCCGGACTCGAGGGTGACCGCATCATCGGGGATGATGTCGAGGTCGGTCGAGCACTGGGCCGCGGCCTGGTGCGCATCCTCGATGCCGTCGGTGACGGCAGCCGGGCCGCCGTAGACGACCTGGGCGTCGAAGATGTTGCAGTTCTCAACCAGGAAGCCAGCGGAGGCCGTGGCGACCGAAGCCGTCGGGGTCAGCACGATCGGCGCCTCGATGGTGCCGGCGTGCGGGCCGCCCGCGAGGGCGTCGGCGAAGGTCTCACCCGTGGCGAGGGAGAACTCCGGGCCGTCCCAGCCGAGCTCGCCGAGGAGGAACTCCGAGTTGAAGTCCACGGCGGTCTCGTAGCGGGTGGCGCCCTCGAAGCGGTCGACGATGATGCCCATGCCGGCGACCTCGGTGGCGACGTCCTCGGAGACGGCGTTGGGGCCGCCCACGATCAGGACGCGCTCGATGCCCTCAGCCATGAGGGAGGCGGCGGTCTGGTCGTTGAGGTCGTCAGCCGGCGTCAGCAGGACCGGGATGTCGAGCGCGAAGGCAGCCGGGCTCGACGCAACCGCGTCGGGGAACCGGAGGCCGTTGACCAGGATGGCCGTCGTCTCGTTGCCCAGCGTCTCGCCGATCGTGGTGATCATCGAGGCGGCTTCGGTCGCGGTGCCGTACCGGGTGGCGCCGGCAACGCGCTCGACGGTCATGCCGTCGGCTTCGATGGCGGCTTCGACCGAGGCCGAAACAGCGGCGGGGCCGCCCATGATGTACACGGTGTCCGGATCGAGGCGGTCGAGCTCTGCCGCCGTCTCGGTCGGGATCGCGTCCATCTGGGTGAGCAGGATGGGAGCGTTCAGCTCGCCAGCGAGGCCACCACCGGCCAGCGCGTCGGCGAACTCCTGGCCGGTGGCCAGGACGACGTCGTCGGAGCCGCCGGGGAAGGTGGCGGCGGAGATCGCCGCAGCGGTGCCGTACCGCGTGGGGCCGTCGACGCGGACGGAGCTGGTGGGCTCCACCGCGCCTGCGGGAGTAGTGACCATGCCGAGACCGGCGAGACCGAGCGTTGCGGCGAGCGCAGACGCAGCGATCTTCCGGCGGCTAGGCCGAAGGGACCTGGAACTCATACAGAAGTTCTCCTGTTTGGGTGTTCGTGATGATGTTTCTTGAACACGGCACCGGAACAGAGCCCGGTCCCGCCGAGGCTGACGAACCTCAATGACGAGAACGACAGCAGTGTGATGTTTGTGACAGACGTCCTCGCCGTCGCCGAACCCTAGGGACCCGGAGGCGACGAATCAACCATTCTCGGCGCACTTCGCGCAGGATGCCGCCGATGGAGTGAGCCTTCAGGGAGTCCGGAGCCCATCGAGCTGCCACCGGAGCTCGTCATCGGTCGGATCGGGCTGGTTGGCGACGACGTCGGCCCGGAAGCCACCGGCACCCGTGCCGAAGCCCCAGGTGCCCCCGCCGAAGTCCGCTCGACCCCGCATCGCCCAGGCCCCATCGGCGAGGATCGCCTCGCCCTCGA
>DMTU01000038.1:38773-39875 GCA_003476595.1 Acidimicrobiaceae bacterium
GTGTCCGGATCCTCGGAGCCCCCGCCACGCCGGAGACGGATGTCGACCGATGCGGCCGTCACCGCCGCCGACTCGCCTTCCGAGGTCGCGACCGTCCCCGTGAGCCCGTCGTCGGCGAAGGTCCAACGGGAGATGGTGCCGTCGTCGTCGATCGTGGCGTCGGTCCCCTCGAACACCTCCGCACCGGTCTGCTCGATGGGCTGCGACAGCTCGAAGCGACGATCCTCGGAGACGTCGAAGATCCCGGCATCGGCGACGTTCCCCGACACGCTGACACCGACCGCGTTCACGGTCGTGGAGCCGGTTTCCGGGACCTGCACGCACGCCGGGGCGCTCTCCCCCGGCGTCCGCGCCGTCCCGTCGTGGTCCCTCACGTAGCGCCCCGCCCCGAAGACGTCGTCGGCAGCGCCGAAGACGTCGGCCGACGCGTCGAGGTAGGCGGCGAGCCAACGGACCCCGCGCAGCGCGCCCCGCGCGGCGCAGGCCCGACCGAGGGTGACCTCGTCGGCCGCCCCGCCCTGGGCGTACACCGGTCGCAGGTCGAGCTCCGTCCAGAACGACGGCTGGGCGGTCGGCACCTGGTCCTCGTAGACGACGTAGGTCTCGCCGGACACCGCCCGGGCGGCCTGGCGGAGGGCGGCGCCCGTGACGACGGCAGGGCCGCCGAAGGCCACGACGAACCCCGGGTCGAGGCAGGTGTCGCTGGCCTGCACGCTCGAGCACCACGCCTCGGCCGGATCGAAGGTGCCCCCGAGGAAGTCGGCGACGGAGCCGGCGAGGTCGGTGGCGTTCACGGGCGTCAGGAGCACGGGAACGGCGTCGTGGCTCGGCGTACCGGCCCGCGTCGTCCGGGGGTGGGGCCCCGAGACGGGCGGGAGGCCTCGGGCAGGGGCCGGGGTCGCGGTGGCCAGCCCGCCGGCAGCGGCGCACCACGGGCCGGCACCGAGGGCATCGGGCCACCCCACCGAGGCGGCACCGCCACCGGAGGATGCGGCCAGGCAGACCATGGAGGCGTCGTGGTCCCCGCCGTCGCCGGTGGCGAACCAACCGCCGAACGTCTCGGCCATGGCGACGCTGGTGGCGTAGCGGTCGGCGCCGGCGA
>DMTU01000038.1:40008-40510 GCA_003476595.1 Acidimicrobiaceae bacterium
GGCGTAGCGGTCGGCGCCGGCGACCCGGTGCGTGTCGGCACCGGTGATGGAGCGGACCCGTGCGAGCGTGGCGTCGGGCACGCGGGCCTGACCGCCCAGGACGATGACGTTGTCGATGACCAGGGCGTTGAGCTCCTGCTCGGTCGCGGTCGGGAGGGCGCCGTCACCGTCGACGAGCAGCACGGGCACCTGCCACGTCGAGGTCCACCACCCCGCAGCGAGCGCATCGGCGCCGGTGATGCCGTCGGTGAGCACGACCGTGCGCCCGAGCACCCGGCACTCGGTCGGACCGGCACGGAGCTCGATTGCGGCGTTGCCGTAGAACCCCATGCGGGCGGATCCGTCCGTGACGTCGTCATCGATGCAGGCGGGGTCGTTCGGGGACTCGCCGGTGCCGAGGGCCCGGGCGACCTCAGCGGCCGTGCCGAAGCGATCGGTGCCTGCGACCCGGAAGACCTGATCGATGCCGAGGCCGAGCAGCTGCTGATCGACGCCCTCGGGG
>DMTU01000038.1:40560-43344 GCA_003476595.1 Acidimicrobiaceae bacterium
TGCTGATCGACGCCCTCGGGCACGGCGCTCGACCCGCCGACGACGATGGCCGAGCTCACGGTGCGGCAGCCCCCATCGGCCAGGTCGGCCACGGTCCGCTGGGCGGCGGGCGAGAGCAAGGTGGCGCCCTGGCGGGCTGACGCCGTCACGATGATCGGTGCAGAATCGGTGTCGATGCCGCTCTCGGCGCCGACGGGGGCAAGGAACGGGTCGCTCGTCGTGGTGCGGATCAGCCGAGGCTCGGTCGACCGGTCGGTGGGATCGGACAGCGAGGCGGCTGCGAGGGAGTCCGCCGCGGTGTCGGCGGCCGTGATGATCACGGCGTAGGGACAGGTGCCCAGGCCCCACCACCGGTCGGCGTCGGCCAGGGTCGCGGCGGGACCGGAGGTGCGATCGGCGGTGCCGAAGGGGTAGGTCCCGGCACCGCGGAGCAGGAGGGACGCGGAGAACGATGTCTGCACCCGGTCGGCGCCAGCGATGCGGATGGCGTGAGCGTTGGCGTCGATGCCGGGATCGGCGGCGGCCTCGGTGGGCCACGGCGACGGGTCCGGGGTGTCGGCGGCGGCCGGAGCCACGGCCACGACGCTCGCGACGAGCGTCGCCAGGACGGCGACGAGGGAGCGAACCGAGGAGCGGGGTCCGGAGGCCACGCCGGGAGGCTAGGTGCTCGCGCCGCCGTCCGCGCCGGGCAGGGTGAGCGAGAGGGTGCCCTCGCCATGGCGGATGTCGAGCGTGCCGGTGGCGGCGCCCGTCTCGGCCAGACCGAGGTCGGCGGCGCCTACGAGGCGGTAGTTCAGCTGCAGATCGAAGAGCTGCCCGTTGCCCTGCTCGGTGACCGTGGTCCAGCCGCTCACCATGAGGTCGAAGGAGCGGCCGTCGATGACGATGGTGAGGGTGGAGACCTCGACCTGACGTTGAGCCTGAGGGTTCTTCGGATCCGCGGGGCCGACCGACAGCTTGCCGGACAGATGGCCGACGTAGGAGGCATCGCCCACGGCGATGGTGATCCCGCCGTCGAGCCCGAGGCGGGGGCCGTCCTCGGTCACATGGAGGGTGGCTGACACCGCGCCCGGGTCCGGCGTCGGCCGGGGCGGCGTCTCGGCGACGGGCTCCTCGGCGGGCGGGACGGTGGACGGCGGAGCGCTCGGCGGCGGGGTCGTGGCACCTTGCTCGGCCGGGACCGAGGTCGAGGGCGCAGCAGTGGTGGACGTGGAGGCGTCGGTGGTCGCGGCGTCGGTGCTGTCGATGTCGGCGACGCCGCCCACCGAGAGGACGCCGACCTCACCGCCTGCTTCTGCGGTCGTCGACGGTGCGGAGGTCTGGGTCTTCGGGGGATCGACGACGACCGGATCGCTCGGTGCGGCGGCGGTCGACCGGTCGGCCGAGGTCTGGGTCGTGGGGTCGACGGGCGCCTTGGGTTCACGGGCCCGGTCGACGGCAACGCCGGCGGGGATCGCTGCAGCCGCAGCCAGACCCACGGCCATGGCGGCCTTGCCGAAGGCCGGCGCAGTGCTGGACGCGGCCGGTGCGGCGGTGGCGATGGCGGGGCCGGCTTGGGCGATGATGCCGCTGACCTGCGTGAACGCGTGCGCGGGGGCTGGAGCGGAGGCTGCGATGGTGGCGATGCCGTGCACCTGCGCGGCCGCTTGGTTGGCAGCCTCGGCTTCAGCGCCGGTGAGCTGAGTCTGTCGACGGAGCGGCGGGATGGCCCACACGACCAGCGCAGAGGTGCTGGTGAGCATCCGCTTGAGCATGGTGCGGCCCCGGGAGACCCGGGCCCGGGCGTTCTGCTCGGAGATGCCGGCCTTCTCGGCCACCTCGGCGTACGGCAGCTCGTCGACGAAGCGGAGCATCAGGACTTCGCGGTAGCTCTCCGGCAGGGCGTCGAGCGCCTCGGCGATCTGTTCCCGCGGCATGGCGTCCATGGCCTCGTCGGCCGGGGCGGCCTCGACCTCGACCTCGGTGCACGCCCGGTCGAAGAGGCGGGTGTCCCGGCCCCGCCGACGACCGATGTCGTGGCAGGTGTTGGTGACGATCCGGTGGAGCCAGGCGTCGAGGTGGTAGTCGCCGTCGAACCGCTCGAGGTTGCGGAACGCCCGCAGGAAGGCGTCCTGCACCGCATCCTCGGCCGCGACCGGGTCGCCGAGGCGGCGCAGGGCGTTGGCGTAGAGCGACCGGTGGTGGCGTTCGACGATGCGCCGGAACGCGTCGGCGTCGCCGGCACGGTGCTGCTCGACGAGCGTGCGGTCGTCGAGATCAGTGATGAGTGCCATGCGCTACGTCCTGACCGTCGTGCTCCGAGAGCGCGGGACACCTGTCCCATGAACGCCCTCCCGCCGAGAGGTGTCCGAATCCTAACCCGACCGCCCGGTCAGGAGGGAGACTCATCCGCGTCAGGTGACCAAGGTCCTGCGGTCAGGGCGCGAGGACCGTTCGGTAGACGTCGATCGTCGCCGGGCCGATCCGCTCCGGGGCGATCCAGGCGATGGAGGCCGGCCCGTCCGCGCCGAGCTCGGGGTCGGTGGTGACCAGGGCGTCAGCGAGGGCGGCGACGTCACCGGCGGGCACGAGGCGGCCGGTGACCCCGTCGGCCACGACCTGGGCGAGCCCACCGACGGAGGACGCGACCACCGCCCGCCCGCTGGCCAATGCCTCGGCTGCGACGAGGCCGAAGCCCTCCCGGTGGCTGGGGACGGCGACGATGCGAGCCGATCGGTAGTGCGGGCCGAGCTCATCGGGGGCGACCGGGCCGGC
Organism: Acidimicrobiaceae bacterium; assembly: GCA_003476595.1. Taxonomy (GTDB): domain Bacteria; phylum Actinomycetota; class Acidimicrobiia; order Acidimicrobiales; family Salinilacustritrichaceae; genus Salinilacustrithrix. The sequence goes on from DMTU01000038.1 coordinate 43,315, forward strand.
GAAGGTGACGTCGGCGCCGACCTCGTCGGC
>DMTU01000010.1:0-255 GCA_003476595.1 Acidimicrobiaceae bacterium
CACCACCCGACGGAGCACCGACCGGCAGGCCGGCGGCTCCGACGCGCCAGGACGCAGAACATGGATGCCACAAGAACACCTCGGACATACCGTGGGCGCATGAAGACGATCCGGGTCCGGAATGTTCCCGATGAGATCTACGCCCTGCTCGAAGCACGAGCAGCGGTGGCAGGCATCTCCTTGTCGGACTACGTCCTCCACGAGCTCGGGCAGGTCGCACGACGTTCGGCCAACGCCGAAGCGCTGAGCCGAGCC
>DMTU01000010.1:427-1089 GCA_003476595.1 Acidimicrobiaceae bacterium
CGCCGAAGCGCTGAGCCGAGCCGCGCCTCGAGCGTGGTCCGTGCCGCGTGCCATCACCCGGGAGGTTCTCGACGAGGTGCGTGTCGGACGGTGATCGTCCCGGAGGCGCTGCAGCGCCTCGACCGCAGCACCCGCTGGCAGCTCGAGTCGTCGGTCGAGGTGCAGACGGACGTCGGACACCCGCAGGGGCTGATGCCATGGGGGGAGCACTGGCTGGTGTCGACGGTGCACGGCGACGGGCGGGGCGAGCTGCTGGTGGTCGACATCGACGGGGCCGTCCAACAACGGCAAGACATCACGGACGGCGAGCGCTTCCACCCCGGCGGCATCTCCTCGGACCGGGGTCGCTGCTGGGTGCCGGTGGCGGAGTACCGGCCGGCATCGACCACCACGGTCATCTGCGTCGACGTGGAGCTGCGCACCACGGCGCGCTTCGGCTTCGACGACCACCTCGGCGCGGTCTGCGACCTGCCGGACGACACCCTGCTCGCCGTGTCGTGGGGGTCCCGCACCCTCTACCGACTGGACCACGAGGGCGCGGTGCTGGACCAGCGGACCAACCCCAACCTGTTCGTCGACCACCAGGACCTCACGGTGATCGATGCCACCACCGTCGTGGCCTCCGGGCTCGGCGCCATCGCGGCGCCGGACGGGCGGGTGCA
>DMTU01000010.1:1272-1578 GCA_003476595.1 Acidimicrobiaceae bacterium
GCGGCGCCGGACGGGCGGGTGCAACTCGGCGGGCTGACCCTGCTCGACGTCGACACCCTGAGCCCGAGCTTCGAGGTCCCGGTGCAGGCCTGGATGCCGTCAGGCCGGGTCGCCACCTACAACGGCGCGCACGTCGACACGCCGGACGGCGTGCGGATCCGGTGCATCGTGGACGATCAGAGCGCAGCCATCGCCACCTGGGTGGAGCGAAGTTGACCGGTTCCTGTCCGACCCTCTCGGCACACTGGCAGTAGCGCTCGACACCACGCGCCAAGGGGTGTCCTCGAAAGGAGCACGGCTCATCGC
>DMTU01000010.1:1773-2435 GCA_003476595.1 Acidimicrobiaceae bacterium
GAGCACGGCTCATCGCCGCGCAAGGAGGACACCACCCATGTGCATCATGTGCACGCTCGACGCGTTGTCCCGTCGGCGAGCCCGAACCCAGGAGCCGCCGGTATGGTGACCGGTATGGCGACCAAGAAGGTGACGGTGACGCTGGAGGAAGAGCAGGTCGCAGCCATCCGTTCGCTCGTGCAGTCCGGCTCGGCAGCCAGCGTCTCCGGATTCGTACAGGATGCGGTCGCCACGGTTCTGGCCGACGTTGCCGGCTGGGGCGCCCTGCTCGCAGACGCCCTGCACGACACGGGTGGACCGCTCACCGACGCCGAGCGAGCGTGGGCAGACGAGATCCTCAGCGATCCGCCGCCGACCGGCTCGACACGATGAGCGTCGGCATCACCCTGGACGCCGGTCCGTTGATCGCCCTGGACCGCAACGACCGACGGGTCGTGGCACTCCTCGCACGAGCGAGAGAGACGGGTGCCCGCGTGACCGTGCCGGCGACAGCGCTGGCGCAGGCGCTCCGTCGACCGGCGCAGCAGGCCCGACTCGCTCGGCTGGTACGCCAGCCCACGACGGATGTCGTGCCCCTCGATCGGGTGGACGCCACCAGCGTCGGCCGCCTGCTCGCGGCCAGCGGGACTTCCGACGTCGTGGACGCCCACGTCGCCATCTGT
>DMTU01000010.1:2578-2904 GCA_003476595.1 Acidimicrobiaceae bacterium
CCAGTCGAGCGCACCAGCGCATCGTCACCTCCGATCCGGACGACCTGCGCGCCCTCGATCCGACGGCGACGATCCTCGTGATCTGACGCAATCGCCGAGTCCGGGTGGGTCAGCCGTCCCGACGGGCCCGCAGCACCACGTCGGGCACGTCGGGGCCCTGGCGGCCCTCGGGCATCTCCCGGGGCCGGACCTCGTGGACCTCGATGGTCCAGCCGCCGCCGTCGCCGAGCAGGTCGGCGACGTCGGACGGCTGCACGTAGTCGGCCGGGTCGAAGTGGGGGTGGTGGTGCCCGTCCACGCGGTCGAAGGAGTGGCCGACGACGAGG
>DMTU01000010.1:3240-3412 GCA_003476595.1 Acidimicrobiaceae bacterium
CGCCGGCGTCGTGGCGCAGCGCCGGGTACTGCAGCGACACCAGGTCGTAGGCGCCCGGCTCCGGGGGGTGAACGGTGGGGTCCACGGCCCGCCAGTCGACGGTGACGCCGGCGTCGCTGGCCGCCTTCGCCGCCCGGTCGATCGCCACGTCGGAGATGTCGACGGCGACCAC
>DMTU01000252.1 GCA_003476595.1 Acidimicrobiaceae bacterium
CGGCGAGGTGTACAGCTTCTCGATCCCCCGACGGGGCCAGGGCGCCTACCGCGACGCCGCGCCGTACGTGGTCGCCTACGTCGAGCTCGACCTGCCCGACGGCGTCGGCAGCGACGGTCCCGGCCCGAGGATCATGACGAACCTGGTCGACTGCGATCCGTGGTCCGTCTCGGTGGGCGATCGGGTAAGGGCGGTGTTCCACCCGACCGAACGCGGCGTGGCCCTCGTCCGCTTCCGCCCAGCCTGACAAGATCGGACCCATGCGCTCCCACTCCGACGCCGACCTCGAACTCTCCGACGACCTCGACGGCAACGGCCGAGGTGCGCTGATGGGTCTGGTCACCCTCCCCTTCCGTGCCGTGGGCAGCGTCCTCGGCATCGTCGTCCGCCTGGTCACCTTCCTCGGCCTGATCGTCGCCGTGCCGGTCCGCCTCGCCGTCGGCGCCGTCCGCACGGTCGTCAACCTCGCCTCCGACCTCGTCTACGCGCTGTGGCGCGCCGCCATGACCGTCGTGCGCGCCGTGCTCGCTGCGTTCGGCCTGCTGATCGGCGCCGTCCTGGCCCTCATCGGCCTGGTGCGCCGCCTGATCATGGCCCTCTTCGGACTGCTGTTCACCCTGGTCGCCGCCGTGCTCAAGCTGGTGAAGCTGGCGCTCACGATCATCGCCATCCCGATCGCCGCCGTGATCGGCATCGCCATCACCATCGGTCGGGTCGTGCTGAAGATCGTCACCACGATCCTGGCCGCCGTCGTCGGCATCCTCCTGCTCCCCCTCCGCCTCCTCGGCATCGGCGGCAAGAAGGACCGGGTCGAGGTCGTCGAGGTCCGCGACGAGGCCGAGGCCAAGCACCTCCCCGACGCCGCGTAGTCGGCCACCCCAACCCGGAAAACGAACTGGCAGTCGAATCGTCGCGCCGGACAGAGGCGGACGATCCGAACAGGACCAGAGCGGTGCGACGAGGCCACTGCCACTTCGCAGCAGTCGGAACACAAGAGGCAGCCGAACAAGCCGCCAGCAAAGCGACTCAGAGCCGCGGCAGCACCGACTCGGCGACCGACCGCAGCGCCTCGTCCCGCGTCGCCAGCGGTGGCAGCAGCAGCACCTCGTCCAGCCCGGCCTCGTCCAGCTCGTGCAGCCGGTCGACGAGCTCGTCGGCGGTGCCGACCATGCAGGACGCCTCGATGAGGCCCCGGGTCACGAAGCGCTCCTCCTCGGGCACGACCCAGCAGTTGTGGCCCCGGTGGACGTGCTGGTGGCGGATCTCCTCGGGGATCTGCTCGATCTCGGCGACGTAGTCGTCCCACACCTCGAGCACGGCCGGCTGGGTCGGCGCCTTCCCGAAGTTGCGCCACTGGTCGTAGGCGTAGTGGAGGGTGGCGATGGCGAACGCATCGCACAGGGACCGTGAGCGGGCCGAGTCCGGCGCCTCGCCCGGCTCCAGCACGACCATGGTCGTCAGGCACGCGGCCCCGAACGTGCGGAGGTCGATGGTGCGACCGGCGGCGTCGGCACCGGCCTCCACGGCCGACCAGATGCGGGCCATGGCGGTGGGCGTGACGTTGCCGGAGATCACGACCCCGTCGCCGTGCGCGCCGGCGAGGCCGAGCGAGCGGGGACCGAAGCCGGAGACGTGGACCGGGATCTCGTGGTCGAGGTCGACGAAGCCGGCGTCGGGCATCACGTGGCGGATGCGCGTCGTGCGATCCCGCCACGTCAGCTCGGCCTCCTCGCCGCGCAGCAGCGGCCGGAGGGTGGCCAGGTAGCGGTCGAGCTCGGCGATGCGCAGCGGCGGGTGCCCCATGATCCGCATGGCCGTGTTCCCCGAGCCGATGCCGAGGAACGTGCGCCCCGGCGCCAAGCGGTTGATGGTGGCGATGCTCGCCGCGGTGACCGGTTCGGGCCGGATCCCGGCCACGGCGACCCCGGTGCCGAGCCGGATGCGATCGGTGCGGGTGGCGGCGACGGCGAGCGTGGCGTAGGGGTCGCTCCAGATCAGGTGGCTGTCAGCGACCCACGCCGACGCGTAGCCCAGCTCCTCGGCCAGCACGATGTGGTCGACATCGTCGATCTTCGCCGCCACGCACACCCCGAGCTCCATGGCACCGGACCGTAGGCGTTCGTATGCTCGGCAAGATGTCGACCGAGACGCACGCACCCGAGGCCACCGGCGCGGAAGGGGTGGCGTGGGACATCGGCACCCTCGTCGACGGGGAGGGTGCGGCCGGCGTCCGCCGCCTGCTCGACGAGGCCCTGCAGTCGGCCCGCACGCTCACTGCCGAGGTGAACGGCACGCTCATGGACGCCGATGCTGCCGCCCTCGCCGCGGCGCTCGGCCGGCTGGCCGAGATCTACGAGCAGGCCCGCCGGGCGGGCAGCTTCGCCAGCCTCGACTTCGCGGTCGACACCTCCGATCCGGCTCGGGGTGCCCTCATGCAGGAGGTCAGTGAGCGCTCGGCCGCCCTGTCCGCCGAGCTGGTGTGGTTCGACCTCGAGGTCGTCGCCATCGACGACGACCGGGCGGCGGCGCTGCTCGACGACCCCGCCCTCGCCGGGTACCGGCACCACCTCGAGAACCTGCGGGCCGGCAAGCCCCACGTCCTGTCCGAGGTCGAGGAGCGCCTGCTCGCCACCACCGCGCCCACCGGTCGCCAGGCCTGGGTGCGCCTGTTCACCGAGCAGACCTCGGCCATCCAGGTGGACCTCCCCGACGAGCCCGAGCCGGTCCCGCTCGACGCCGGCCTCAGCCGCCTGCTCGATCCCGACCGGGCCACCCGCAAGGCCGCTGCCGAGGCCGTGACCGAGGCGCTGCAGCCGGGCCTGCGCACCCGGGCCTACGTGTTCAACACCCTGCTGGCCGACCGCCGCATCCAGGACGAGCTGCGCGGCTACCCGAGCTGGATCAGCTCCTGGAACCTCGACAACGAGGCCAGCGACGAGTCGGTGCAGGCGCTCGTCGATGCCGTCGTGGCCCGCTACGACATCCCCCAGCGCTGGTACCGGCTGAAGGCCCAGGTGCTCGGCATCGACAGGCTCGCCGACTACGACCGCAACGCCAGCGTCGCCAGCACCAAGGCCACCATCGGCTGGGACCGGGCCACCGAGATCGTGCGCGACGCCTACGCCTCGTTCTCGCCCGAGCTGGCCGAGGTGGTCGGTCGCTTCATCGACGAGGGCTGGATCGACGCCCCCACCCGACCCGGCAAGCGGGGCGGTGCGTTCTGCTCCTACACCGTCCCCGGCCACCACCCCTACGTGTTCCTCAACTACACGGCCACACCGGGCGACGTCATGACGCTGGCCCACGAGCTGGGCCACGGCCTGCACGGCTACCTGGCCCGGCCCCAGGGCGTCTTCGAGCAGATGACCCCGCTCACGCTCGCCGAGACCGCCAGCGTGTTCGGCGAGACCGTCACCTTCGAGCGCCTGCTGTCCATGGTCGACGACGCCGACGAGCGCTTCGCCCTGCTGGCCCAGAACCTCGAGGGCAACATCGCCACCGTGTTCCGGCAGGTGTCGATGAACCGCTTCGAGGATGCCGTCCACACGCATCGGCGCGAGCACGGCGAGCTGTCCACCGAGGACTTCGCCGACCACTGGGCCCGCACCCAGGGCGACCTGTTCGGCGACGCCATGGAGGTCACCGACGGGTACCGCAGCTGGTGGAGCTACATCCCGCACTTCATCGGCACACCCGGCTACGTCTACGCCTACGCGTACGGCCAGCTGCTCGCCCTGTCGGTCTACGCCCGCTACGTCGAGCGCGGCGACGAGTTCGTCCCCAAGTACCTCGAGCTGCTGGCCGCCGGCGGCTCCCGCTGGCCCGAGGACCTCGGCCGCATCGTCGACTGCGACCTGACCGACCCCGGCTTCTGGGACGCCGGCCTCGCCATCATCGACACCAAGCTCACCGAGGCCGAGCAGGCGGCCGCGGACGCCGGCCGCCTGTGAACCGTTCTGGGCCGCGGGACGCGCACCACATGCCAGATCTCGCGGCCCGGTACGAGATCCGGACGGTCACCGGCGCCGACGCGGACCGCGCGCTCGACCTGGCCGAGTCGGTGTGGGGCCAGCGCCCGCTGAACGACGCGGTCCTGCGTGCCCTGGAGCTGGCGGGCAGCTACGTCTCGGTCGCGCTCGACGGATCCGGCCGACAGGTCGGCATGTGCCTCGGCATCGTCGGCGTGCACGACGACCACCTCCACCTGCACTCGCACCTCGCCGCCGTCGACCCGGCCCACCGGGGTGGCGGCATCGGACGGGCGCTGAAGCGGCACCAGCGGGAGTGGTGCCTCGAGCGGGGCATCACCACGATCAGCTGGACCTTCGACCCGCTCATCCACGCCAACGCCCGGTTCAACCTCCACCACCTCGGCGCCAGGGGCGAGCGCTACCTGGTCGAGCTCTACGGCGTGATGGAGGACGAGATCAACCGGGGCGACGCCTCCGACCGGCTGCTCATCCGGTGGGACCTGGAGGACGAGCGCACCGTGGCCGCCTTCGACCGCCCGCTGCCGACCCCGGCGGACGTCGACCACGCCGAGGTGGCCCTGGCCGACGACGGCGGGCGGCCCCGCCGGGTGGACACCGACGCCCCGGCCCGCCTCGTCGCGACGCCGATCGACGCCGTCGCCCTTCGCCGGGACGACCCCGAGGCCGCCCGGGCATGGCGGGTCGCGGTGCGTGACACGATGCTGCAGGCCTTCGCCGAGGGCCTCGAGCCCGTGGCCGTCACCGCCGACCGCCACTACCTCTTCACCCGACCGGAGGACCGATGACCGGACCCGACCCCGCCGGCCCGACTCCGGCGCGCAACACCACGACTGCCGGTTCGGAGCTGCCGGGCATCGACATCGGATCGGTGGAGCTGCGCCGCATCGAGCTGCCCCTGGTCACCCCGTTCCAGACCAGCTTCGGCACCTGGACGTTCCGCGACATCCTCCTCGTGCGGGTGCTCGCCGAGGGACCGGACGGTCCGGTCGAGGGCTGGGGCGAGTGCGTGGCCGGCACGCAGCCCCTGTACTCCAGCGAGTACACCTCGGCCGCCGAGGACGTCACCGT
>DMTU01000238.1:0-2050 GCA_003476595.1 Acidimicrobiaceae bacterium
TGATCACCCACTCGTCGCCCTCGCGACGTGCCGTGGTCTTGATCGAGCGGGGGTCCGAACCCGGCTGATCCGGCTCCGTCATCGAGAAGCCGGACTCCATCGTCCCCTCGATGAGTGGCATCAGCCACTTCTGCTTCTGCTCCTCGGTCCCGTACTTGAGCAGGATCTTCTGGTTGCCGGAGTTGGGGGCGACCACCCCGAACAGCGCAGCGGCGCCGGTGGCGTAGGAGAGCACCTCGTACATGTAGGCGAGCTCGAGGAAGTCCAGGTCGGCGCCGCCGTACTCGGCCGGCAGGTGCGGCGCCCACAGCCCGGCCTGCTTGACCACGTCCTTGATGTGCTCCCGCGTCTTCTTCGCGATCTCGCGCTCCTCATCGGTGAGCGTGGTGCCGCGGGACTCGGCCCAGATCATGTTCTCGTTCGGGAGGATCTCCCGGTTCACGATCTGCGCGGTGAGGGCACGCACCTCGTTGATGCGGTCCGAGGCGCGTGGGATGGGTTGCACGTTCATCTGGAGCACACCGCAACGGTCGCGGCCTGCCGAGGTCGACGGAAGGGTCTGAGGTCACACGTCCCCCGGCCGCGTCGATACGGTGCGCCGCCGAGGAGGTCAGGTGCAGGACGACCAGGCAGCGGTGCTCGACCGGCTCGAGGAGCTGGTCCCCACGATGATCCAGGACGTGCGCGACCTCGTGCGCGTCCCGAGCGTCGGCGGCACCGACGCGGAGAACGAGGCCCAGGAGGCGATGGCCCGGCGCTTCGAGCGCGGCGGGCTCGAGGTCGACCACTGGCGCATCGACCTCGACGCCACCACCTCCCACCCCGACTTCCCGGGGGCCGAGGTCGACCGGCGGGAGGCGTGGGGTCTGGTCGGGCGGCTCCCGGGCTCGGGGGACGGCCCGACCCTGCTGTTCGACGGCCACGTCGACGTCGTCCCGATCGGTGACCCCGAGGCCTGGTCGGACGATCCGTTCTCGGGAGCGCTCCGCGACGGGCGGATCCACGGGCGGGGCAGCGCCGACATGAAGGCCGGGCTGCTCGCCGCCCACTGGGCCGTCCAGGCCGTCCGCGCCGCCGGTGTCGCGCTCCGGGGCGACGTGCTCCTCGCGCCGGTGCAGGGCGAGGAGGACGGCGGCCTCGGCACCTTCGCCCTGCTGCAGCGGGGCTGGTCGGCGGATGCCTGCGTCATCCCCGAGCCCACCGACCTCGACGTGATCCCGGCCAACGCCGGGGCCCTCACCTTCCGCCTGACGATCCGGGGTCGGGCGACCCACGCCGCCCGCCGGGCCGAGGGCGTGAGCGCCGTCGACAAGCTCGTCCCCGTGCTGGCCGCCCTCGCCGAGCTCGAGCAGCGGCGCCACGAGCAGGTCGATCCCCTCGCCGCCCGCTGGGAGCTCGCCCACCCGCTGTCCCTCGGCACCGTCCGGGCCGGCGACTGGGCGTCGTCGGTGCCCGACCTGCTGGTGGCCGAGGGTCGCATCGGCGTGGCCATCGGCGAGCCGGTGGAGGACGCCCGGGCGTCGCTGGAGGCCGCGGTCGCCTCGGCCTGCGACGGCGACCCCTGGCTGCGCGACCACCCCGTCGAGGTCGAGTGGTGGGGCGGGCAGTTCGCCTCCGGGCGCATCCCGCCGGGCTCGGACCTGGTCGACGAGGTGCAGCGCGCCCACCGCACCGCCGGCGGCAGCCCGGACCAGGAGGTCTACGGCGCGCCCTACGGCAGCGACCTGCGCCTGCTCACCGGACTCGGCGGCATCCCCACCGTCCAGTACGGCCCCGGCGACGTGCAGCTGGCCCACGGACCCCACGAGTCGGTGCCGGTCGACGAGGTCGTCACCGCCGCTCGCGCGTTCGCCCTGCTCGTGCTGGACGTCTGCGGCCGGGCGGAATAGCCCGGCACCGGATGCTGTTCGGCGCGTGCATGACCCGCGTCCCCCTCTCCATCCTGGACCTCGCCCTCATCGGCCGGGACCAGACCGCCCAGGACGCGCTGGCCGGCACGGTCGCGCTGGCGCAGCGAGCGGAGGAGCACGGCTACCGGCGGGTCTGGTAC
>DMTU01000238.1:2289-2603 GCA_003476595.1 Acidimicrobiaceae bacterium
CTCACCATCGCCGAGCAGTTCGGGACGCTCGAGTCGCTCCACCCCGGCCGCATCGACCTGGGCCTCGGACGGGCACCGGGCAGCGACCAGAACACGATGCGGGCGCTGCGCCGGGACCCCCGCTCCTCCGACTCGTTCCCCCAGGACGTGCTCGAGCTGCAGGGCTACCTGCGAGACGAGACCCGCATCCCGGGGGTCAACGCCATCCCGGGCCGGGGCACCGACGTGCCCCTCTACATCCTCGGGTCCTCGCTCTTCGGTGCCCAGCTCGCCGCCATGCTCGGCCTCCCGTACGCGTTCGCGTCGCACTTCGC
>DMTU01000043.1:0-222 GCA_003476595.1 Acidimicrobiaceae bacterium
CGTGCGCTGCACGGCGGCCACGGCCAGGCTCCAGAGCTCGACGGCCTGCTCGTCGCTGCCGGTCGCCGCCGCCTCCGCATCGGCCAGCGCGACCTCGGCGGCGGCGCGAGCCGCGGCCTCCTGCTTCATCCGCTTGGCCACGTCGGCTGCGTCACGCCGGGCTCGGCTGGCCCGCTCGAGGGCGTCGTCTCGCTCCCGACGAGCCTCGACCGTCTGGCCGTC
>DMTU01000043.1:369-4183 GCA_003476595.1 Acidimicrobiaceae bacterium
CGACCGTCTGGCCGTCGGCGATGCGCCGAGCCGACTCCGCCGCGCTCAGCGACCGCTGCGCCTCCTCGAGCTCGCCGGTCACGGCCTGCAGCCGACGGTGCGTGCGCAGCAGCTGGACGCCGAGCCCGACGGCGACGACGAAGAGGACGATGGCGACCGCGAGCACGGGGTCGAATGTAGTGAGCAGCCGAGCCGGCGCCGGTCAGGCCGGCTGGCTGAACTGCATCGATCGCAGGGCCAGGCCCATCAGGAACAGGCCGCCCCCGCCGTAGAGCAGGTACCGGTGCGCGGCGAGCTGGGCCCGGTAGCTGTAGATGATGCCCACGGTCGCGATGGCGACGAACCCGTAGAAGAGGTGGAACTGGTCGGGGTCACCCTCGATGTCGCCGAGTGCGGCCACCCCGAGGGCGACCTGCACGAAGATCGACACCTGCACGACGACGGTCGCGATCCACAGGGCGCGGACGCGGGCCGGCTCCCACCAGTGCGCGGCGAGCGCCCACGCCCCGGCGAGGCCGTTGCCCACCACCACGAACCACGCGAACGACGCGTGGAGGTCGCCGACCACGGATCAGCCGGCGGAACCGCCGGCGACCTCGTAGCTCCAGAGTTCGGCCGAGACCGACACCGGCGCGCCGGACTCCGTGGGCTTGTCGGCACCGCGGTGGCCGTGGGCGAACCCCGGCGAGGCCACCCAGGCATCGAAGGAGGCCTGGTCGGCCCAGCGGGTGACGACGAGCCACACGTTGCGGTCGTCGGTGGGCTTGAGCAGCTCGAAGCCCTCGAAGCCCTCCTGCCCGTCGACGGCACCGGCCCGGGCGGCGAAGCGCTGGGCGAGCTCGTCACCGGAGCCCTCGGGAACGGTGATGGCGTTGATCTTGATGACGGTCACCGGCCCATCCTGGCTGCTGGCCCGGAGCCCGGGCCAGACGCCAGGTGGCCGGCGGTCGTCACGCGATGGCGCCGGCCTCGCGCAGGGCCGCGATGCGGTCGCCGTCGAAGCCGAACTGCCCGAGCACCTCGTCGGTGTGCTGACCGGCGTGCGCAGGCGGGCGCTGGATGGTGGCCGCGGTGCGGCTGAACCGGGGCGCCGGTGCCGGCTGGAGCACGCCGTGCTCCTCGACGAAGGTGCCGCGCTCGACGTTGTGGGGGTGCTGGGGCGCCTCCCCGAGGCTGAGCACCGGGGCGAAGCACACATCGGTGTGCTCCATGATCTCGCACCACTCGTCGCGCGTCTTGGTCTTGAAGATCTCGGCGACCCGCTCCTTGAGCGCCGGCCACTGGCTGCGGTCCATCTGGTGGGGCAGCTCCTCGTCGGCGCCGAGGCCGGACAGCTCGAGCAGCTCGGCGTAGAACTGCGGCTCGATGGAGCCGATCGACACGTACTTGGCGTCACTGGTCTCGTACACGTCGTAGAAGTGCGCGCCGGTGTCGAGCAGGTTGGTGCCCCGCTCGTCGTTCCAGATGCCCATGGCCCGGAAGGCGTGGAACATCGTGGTGAGCACGGCGGCCCCGTCGACCATGGCGGCGTCGACGACCTGGCCCTCACCGGAGCGCTGGGCCTCGAGCAGGGCGCACACGATGCCGAAGGCGAGGAACATGCCGCCGCCGCCGAAGTCCCCGACCAGGTTGAGCGGCGGCACGGGGGCCTCGCCCCGCCGGCCGATGGGCTCGAGGGCGCCGGCGAGCGCGATGTAGTTGATGTCGTGGCCGGCGGCCTGCGCGTAGGGGCCGTCCTGGCCCCAGCCGGTCATGCGCCCGTAGACGATCTTCGGGTTCCGGGCCTTGCACTCCTCGGGCCCGATGCCCAGGCGCTCGGCCACGCCGGGTCGGAAGCCCTCCATGATGACGTCGGCCTGCTCGACGAGGGCGAGGACGGTCTCGACGCCCTCGGGGCTCTTCAGGTCCACCCCGATGGAGCGACGACCGCGGTTGAGCACGTCGGCCGGCGGCGACTCGGGGTCGCCGCCCATGACCTGGCCGGCCCGGTCGACGCGGATGACGTCGGCGCCCATGTCGGCGAGGAGCATGGCGCAGAACGGGCCGGGCCCGATGCCGGCGATCTCGAGAACGGTGGTGCCCTGGAGCGGTCCCATGGTTGGTGGGGTTCCTCTTTCGTGGTGGGGGTGGTTCAGTCGGTGTGGCGGGTGGGGTCGGTGTCGCGGGTGCGCGCCACCGTGGCGTCGATCTCGTCCATGATCCGCGGCCACAGGGCGCGGGGCAGGTTGTGGCCCATCCCCTCGAGCTCGACGTGCACGGCGTGGGGCACGGCCTCCGCGGTTCGGCGACCCCCCGAGGGCGTGACGAGGGTGTCGGCGTCGCCGTGGATCACGGTCACGGGCACCTGCACCCCGCCGAGGGCGTCGGTGCGGCTGCCGGACGCGTTGATCGCCACGATCTGGCGGCCGACGCCGGCCGGGTTGCGGACCCGGTTCCACTCGCGGCGGGCGCGCTCGACGGCGGCGTCCGGGTCGCGGTGGGCCGGGCTGCCCCAGGTGGCATCTGAAGCGCGGGCGCGCTCGACGGCCTCGTCCTCGGTGGTGGGCGGCGGCGAGAACAGCAGCTCGTTGGCCTCGGCGGTCGGCTGGCCGACGTCGCGGTCGCCCGTGGTCGACATGATCGACACCACGGAGCGCACGGCCTGGGGCTGCTCGATCGCCATGGTCTGCACGATCATCCCGCCCATGGAGGCGCCGACGACGTGGGCCGGCGACATGCGGAGCTCCTCGAGGAGCGCGGCGGCGTCGGCGGCCATGTCCGAGAGCGTGTAGGGGACGTCGACCTGCTCGCCCTTGGCCAGCGCTCGCAGGGTGGCCATCACGTCGATGTCGGCGTCGTCGAAGTGGGTGGACCGGCCGACGTCACGGTTGTCGAAGCGGGCGACGCGGTAGCCCCGGTCGACCAGGCGGCTGACGAAGTCGTCCTCCCAGCTGACCAGCTGCGCACCGAGGCCCATGACCAGGAGCAGCGGGACGCCGTCGGTGGGTCCGCGCACCTCGGCGCAGAGCTCGATGCCGTTCACCTGATGGATCGTCTCCCCCATGCCGGGGATGCTTGCCGTTCCTTGACTGCTCGGTCAAGAACCGGCCCGGTACGGTCGGCGCCGTGTCGACGCAGACCGAGGTGCGGGCCTTCGCCCCGGGGCGGGTGAACCTGATCGGTGAGCACACCGACCACACCGGGGGTCGCTGCCTCCCGATGGCGGTGGCGATGGGCGTCGCCGTGCACGGCCGGCGCGAGGGCGAGCGGGTGCTGCTCTCGTCGGCCGAGGTGCCCGGCGTCGCCGACATCGCGCTCGACGTGGAGGACCCGGCCGCGGTCGAGCCGGCGTGGGCCCGCTACGTCGCCGGCGTGGTCGCCGAGCTGCGTCCCGAGGTCGGGTTCACCGGCGGGCTCCGCTCCGACGTCCCCGTCGGCGCCGGCATGTCGTCGTCGGCGGCCCTCGAGGTCGCGGTGGCCTTGGCGCTGGGCCACGACGGCGACGTCGAGGACCTGGCCCGGCGCTGCCAGGCGGCCGAGCAGCGCGCCACGGGCGTCCCGTGCGGGATCCTCGACCAGCTCGCGTCGGCCGCCGCCCGGGACGGACACGCCTTCGTCCTCGACTGCCACACCCTCGAGCGCACGCACGTCCCGGTGCCCGACGACATCGAGATCCGGGTGGTGCACTCCGGTCAGGAGCGCACGCTCGTCGGATCGGCCTACGCCGAGCGGCGAGCGCAGTGCGAGGCGGCCGAGGCCCTCATCGGCCCGCTCCGCCTCGCGTCACCCGCCGACGTCGGCGCGATCGACGACCCGGTGCTGCGCCGGCGCGCCC
>DMTU01000043.1:4353-4680 GCA_003476595.1 Acidimicrobiaceae bacterium
GCGCGCCCGGCACGTCACCACCGAGAACCAGCGCGTCCTCGACGCCGCCGACGCGCTGCGGTCCGGCGACGTCGTCGCCCTCGGCACCCTGCTCGACGAGGGCCACCGATCGCTGCGGGACGACTTCGAGGTCTCCACACCGACCGTGGACGACACCGTGGCGCGACTGCGGGCGCAGCCCGGCGTCCACGGCGTGCGCCTGATGGGCGGCGGCTTCGGCGGCTGCGTCGTCGCGGTCACCGACCCCGGCGCGCTCGACGAGGGCTGGCACGCCCGGCCCGGTCCCGGCGCCCACCTCATCTGACGTTCTGGCCTACATCCACCCCC
>DMTU01000094.1:0-415 GCA_003476595.1 Acidimicrobiaceae bacterium
CGGGTCCGCTACCAGGTCGTCACCGACGACGGTGCCGCCCACCTCGTCGTCCTCGAGGGCGGCCGGTGGACGATCGCCGCCACCTACGACTGATGGGTGTCGCCGCACCCGTCGCCCGGCAGACTCCTCCGGTGAGCAGCCGCCGTCGCACGTCCACCGCCGAGGGGCGCGAGCTCATCGGTCTGCTCGCCATGGCCACCGCGCTCACCGCGCTCGGCATCGACCTGATGCTCCCGGCCTTCGACGAGATCCGAGCCGACTTCGACCTCGGCGCCGGCTCCACTGCGGTCACCGGCCTGGTCACCGCCTACTTCGTCGGCCTCGGCCTCGGCACCGTGTTCTACGGCCCGCTCGCCGACCACAAGGGCCGGCGCTGGACGATGCGCCTCGGCCTCGGCATCTACGTCACCGGGGC
>DMTU01000094.1:589-1140 GCA_003476595.1 Acidimicrobiaceae bacterium
CTGCTCGCCGCGGTGGCGCCGACCCTGCCGATGGTCATGCTCGCCCGCTTCCTGTGGGGCATGGGCGCCGCCGGCCCCCGGGTCGTGGCGCTGGCCATCGTGCGCGACCGCTTCGAGGGCGACGCCATGTCCCGGACGATGTCGTCGCTGATGGCCGTCTTCCTCCTCGTGCCCGTGCTGGCCCCGACCCTCGGCGCGCTGCTGCTCGAGGTCGCGCCGTGGCGCTGGCTGTTCGTGCTCTGCGCCGCCGGCGCGCTGCTCGTGGCGCTGTGGACCCAACGGCTCCCCGAGACCCTGGCCGCCGAGCACCGCATCCCCGACCTGCGCTTCCACCGGGTGAAGACGGCGACCCGACTGGTGCTGTCCAGCCGCACGGCGGTCGCCTACGCGGCGGCCACCGTGGCCCTCTACGGGGTGTTCGCGTCCTACCTCGGATCCTCCGAGGCGATCATCGGCCAGGCCCTCGACAGCGAGGAGCAGTTCCCGCTCATCTTCGGCGCGCTCGCCGGCTCCATGGGCGTGGCCGCCGTGCTGAACGGCCGCATCGTCTC
>DMTU01000094.1:1317-1604 GCA_003476595.1 Acidimicrobiaceae bacterium
GTGCTGAACGGCCGCATCGTCTCGCGGTTCGGCACCAGGTCCATGGTGCGCGGCGCCCTGTCCGTGTACGTGGTCATGACCGTCGTGCTCCTGACCGTCGCCGTCCTCACGTCGGGACAGCCCGCGCTCTGGGTCTTCATGCCGGTGATGGCGCTGCTCCTGGCCAGCCACGCCCAGCTGCTGCCCAACCTCAACACCCTCGCCATGGCGCCGATGGCGTCGGTCGCCGGCACCGCCTCCTCCGTCATCGGCGCCGCGCAGCTGACCCTCGGTGCCGTGCTCGGCGG
>DMTU01000094.1:1836-2085 GCA_003476595.1 Acidimicrobiaceae bacterium
CTGGCGAGCGTGCTCACCGTCGTCGCCGTCACCGTCGCCCGGCGGGTGCCGGCCGAGGACGTCGGCCTGGTCGTGGCCGGGACCGAGCCCTCGACCTGACGCCAGGCGCCGGGCCGCACCTCTCGGTACTGTCCGTGCGAACTCGAGCTGTCCGGGGGGACACAGACATGGACTTCCACTTCGCGTCCGCATGGGAGCGCGTCGCTGACACCGTGCCCGACGTCGAAGCCGTCGTCATGGGCGACCAGC
>DMTU01000094.1:2306-2766 GCA_003476595.1 Acidimicrobiaceae bacterium
GACCAGCGCTGGACCTACGCGGCCTTCGACGACGCCGCGGCCCGGTTCGCCACGGCGATGGAGGCAGCGGACGTGGCCCGGGGCGCGCAGGTGTCGCTGTACCTGCACAACTGCCCGGAGTACCTGATCGCCCAGCACGCCGCGTTCAAGCACGGCTGCGGGCCGGTCAACGTCAACTACCGCTACCTCGACGACGAGCTCGTGTACCTCGTCGACAACAGCGACAGCGAGGTGCTGGTCTTCCACGCCTCGCTCGGCGACCGGGTGGGCCGGGTGCGGGACCGCCTGGACCGCGTGCGGCTGTTCGTGGTGGTCGACGACGACGGCACCGCCGCTGAGCACGACTTCGCCGCCGGGTTCCACGACCTCGTCGCCGCCCACGAGCCCCAGCCGCGCTGGGAGCGCTCGCCCCAGGACCTCTACATGCTCTACACCGGCGGCACGACCGGCCTGCCCAAGG
>DMTU01000094.1:2981-3416 GCA_003476595.1 Acidimicrobiaceae bacterium
GCCCGCTCATGCACGGCACCGGCATGTGGGTCGGGGCCATGCCCGCGCTGAACGTCGGCGGCACCGTGGTGCTGCTGCAGTCCCGCAGCTTCGACGCCGATGAGCTGCTCGACGTCATCGAGTCCGAAGGCGTGACCCGGTGCGCGATCGTGGGCGACGCGTTCGCCCGCCCGATCCTGCGGGCACTGGAGGCCGCCGAGGCCCGCGGCGAGCTGCCCGACCTGTCGTCGCTCAAGACCATCAGCTCCTCCGGCGCGATGTGGAGCGCGGAGATCAAGGACGGCCTCACCCGGTACACGTCCGCCGTGCTGTCCGACGGCCTCGGCTCCACCGAGGGCGGCGGGTACGGGACGGTGACCGCCGACCGCACAGCGAAGGGCACGACGGCACGGTTCACCCCCACCCCCGACACCCTCGTGCTCGGCACCGACGACC
>DMTU01000286.1:0-2903 GCA_003476595.1 Acidimicrobiaceae bacterium
CAGGTACAGGCGGGTTGACCCAGGCCGCCGGGTCACTGAGGTTGCTCGAGTGGGTAGGCATCGCCACCGTTCCATCCGGGCCCACCGCCTGCAGCAGCGCGGCCACTACCGCCTGAGCGCCACCGCAGATGTACCCGAGTCGTGACAGCGACGAGTGAACCAGCACGGTCGCGCCCTCGGCCACGCCCAAGGAGCGGAGGTCCGCGAAAAGATCGTCGACCGCGGCCGGTCGGTCGACCAGAGCTACAGCGTCGGCCTCAGACACAGGGCGTCATCCTGCGGCGACCGTGCCGGCGGGGCGGCCCGTGCTGAAGACGATGATGGTCTTCATGGTCCCGTCGTCGCCGAACTCCGCGAAGTCGGTGCCGTAGCCCGGTCATCACCGAAGCTCCCGTCACCGTTGACGCCGAGGCCGGTGCGATCGTCGTGCGCTGAGCACCGAGGCCCAGAGCAGTGAAGGATGCTCGGTCGGTCGGTTCTCCGGCCTGCCCCTGACCGCACAGCAGCCATGGGCCGGCCGTCCGGTACCCGAATACCGGACCGCCGCGCGCCGGTTCGACCGACTGGCATGCACCTCCGGTGCCGAGCATCACCACCATCGGACCGCCGTCCTCTCATGATCGTGCATCCCATGCATCTCGCCGGTAACGCCGGGCGCCCCGGTGGCTCAACCGGCGAGACGGAACCGACATGTCCCCGGTGCAGCAGCGGTCGTTCCTCTCCCGGATGCGACCGCGGGCCCCGGTCTCTTCTCTCGGGCATGATATGGCGATGACGACCGTCCGGCACGCAGTGCGACGCGACCTCGACACCCTCGCCGACACGCTCGGCGAGGCGTTCACCGACGATCCGATGATGGCGTGGATGTACCCCGAAGCCGCCGCTCGGCCCGCCCAGAGCCGGCAGTTCATGCGGACCGCGCTCGACATCGGACTGCCCCACGGGCACGTCTACGCGACCGATGGTGACCATGCGGCTGCCATCTGGTCGCCGCCCGACATCGAGCTGTTCGACGACGAGGCCACCGGGCTGCTGTTCACGATGCTCGGCGAGCAGCTCGGCCCCGGTGCCGACGCCGTGGGCGCCGGCCTCATGGCGATCAACGCCCTCCACCCCCACGACGAGCCGCACTTCTACCTGTTCGTCATCGGCGCGGCGCGCCGAGGTGCGGGCCTGGGATCCGTGTTGCTCCGCAAGATCCTCGCCCAGTGCGACCAGCAGGGCATCGGCGCCTATCTCGAATCGAGCAACACCCGGAACGTGCCGTTCTACGAACGCCACGGCTTCCGGGTGATCGCCGAGGAGCCCATTGCGGCGGGCTTCACGTCGCGCGCGATGTGGCGCGACCCACAACCGATGGGCTGAGCAGCGTCAACCCCCGGTCGGGTCTCGATCAACGCTCCGTCCACGAGCGCGAGGCTGCTGTGGACCGCGCCGCGCACTCGCACTGAACTTGTTCGCGCCAGCGGCCCTCGGCCTTGTGATGACGGTGGCCATCCTTCCGATCTTCATCGGTCTGCCGCTGCTCCTGCTGTTCGGGCGGCCATGGTGGGTGTCGTTGCGGGTTGCCCGTGGACGTGCATCGTTCGGTCGGGCAGCACGGGTCCACCTGCTCGTTGCATCCACCGCATGGACGCTCGGTTGGCTCGGCAGTGCGGTCGTCGGGTTCGACGACTTGGACTCGACCCAGGACACTGCCCTGTGGGCGCTCGTCGTTCTTCCGTACTCGACGGTCATGGGTCGGAACGTTCCGTGTTGTGGCCGCACCCCGGGAACCGAGGTCAGAGTCCGTCGTTGTCAGGTAGTACCGAGGTGCATCGATCTCGCGGGCGCCGACCGTCCCATATCGAGCGGACATAATCGCAGGGGACATCGTCCCGAAGGTGCCGGTCGATGACAGCCCATCTGGGCGTCCCAGTACATCGCCCCTTCTTGCTGGGTGCAGCGGGTCGTCTCGAGTGCGCGGAGGATCCTGATGCGGTCGAGCGCTACCGCATCGCCGCACTGAAGGAGGCTCGAGCTGTCGCCCACCATCGGCGTCGGCGATCGAACCGTTCCATCCCGCCCATGCCTGCCCACATCTGCACGAATCCGGGCTCACCCGCCTCAACTTTGCGCCGGACGAACTCGCCGCCTCGTGCGATGGACACGTCGAGCGCATCGGTGGTGCCGCGAAGTCGGAGCCGCAGCCCGGCCCGCACACCGACCAACCAGTTCGCGTAGACGGCCGCCAGCCGGAAGACGGGGACCGGTCGGCCGGCCCGCGCTTGGCAGGTCACGATCTGCGGCCACACCTGGCGTATCTCGTTCCAGACGGTCGCTCGTCCGTCACCGACCAGCTCCACTGCGGTCATCGGTCGCCGGACTCGGTCGACCACCACATGCACGTCCGGGTCGGCGCGGACGTTGGCCACCCAGTCCGGGACCCGACGTTGTCCTCCGGCACCGCCGACGATGACCAGATCGCCGTCACGAAGCCGGTGATACGCGAGTGCCGTCTGCCTCCGTTGGCCGCTCTTGCGCCCAACCGTTTCGAGTACGAGAGCCGGCGTGCGGAACAACGTGGAGAGCAGGCTCCGACCGAACCACCGAACCTGTGCCGCTTCGATCCCTCGCAGCACTCGACGAATCGGCCGAAGCCGGTCCATGAAGTTCCGGCGCATCCCCATACCTCCGCCCACAACACTTCCTTCGCCGGACCCGCAGCGGCGACCTGCACACCGCACGGAAGAGTGGGGCAGAGACTAAATCTCTGACCAGGGCTGATGCGGCCCTGTCAGCGGGCGCTTCCCACGACTGGTGACGGGATTTCCCAATTGGGATCGCTGGCGGCGCCTACGGCTCGATGGGCCGGAGAGAACGGAGGATCTCGTCGGCTTCGTCTGCGAGCGCCTCGGGCACTG
>DMTU01000286.1:2963-5320 GCA_003476595.1 Acidimicrobiaceae bacterium
GCGCCTCGGGCACTGCGAGAGTCGCCCACGCTCCCTTCGGCCGGGAGAGCGCCCATCCGTGCGTCGATTCGACCGACCAGACCTCGCCGAGGCCGGGGACGTCGGTGACGGTCGGGGCGCCGCGGGCAAGCATGTTCCCCTGCTCCGCAGCGGACGACCCCTCGATGACCAGCAGCGTGACCTCGTGCCCCCGGTACTCCCAGACGCGGGACCGGGCGTTCGGGGAGCCCGCTGCGTCGAACGCCGCAGGCGCGAGCGCACTGTCGTCGATCACGTACGGCGGACTCGCGTCAGGCCGGTGCTCGATTCCGAGCGCCCACCGGCGCACGGTGTCCTGCGGGTCGTCGGGCACGGTCGCGCCGTACCAGTGCGCCGTCAGCATCCAGAGGTCGCCGGACGCCTTCACGACCCACGCCGTCGCCGTCCGCAGGTCGTCGGACTCGTCTAGCCACGCCTGTCCCTGGTCGGCGGGGAACGTGTCGTCTTTGGTCATCGCGCCGGCACCGGAGGGCGTTCCGTACGTGCCGGGTTCGCCCGGGCGCACGGCCAGCGACAGGTACGTGCCGTCCCCGCCAGTCCACAGCACGGCGTCGGTCGTCCCGGCAGTGTGCGGCGTGTCCTCGACGAGTTCCGCCCCGGGCAGCGTGAGGTCGTACGTCGGCGCAGAGACGCCGAGAACCTCGACGACGTTGCGTTCGCCGACGTACGCGATGTCCGTGAGCGTCCCAGCGTCGGGGCGGGCGACGAACACGCCGCGCATCACCACCGGCGTCTCGTCCTGGGCGAACAGTTCAGGGGCAGGGATCCCGTCGCAGGAGGGCGGCGGCCCGGTGACCTCCGATGTGCACACGAGAGGCTCCTGTCCCTTCACGACGAGCACGCGGGCGTCGACGACGACGAGCGTCCCGTCGGGCTCGCGCATCGCATCCTCCGGCGTCGCAGGCGCCGCCGACGCGACCGGGTGGCTCCGGAATGACCCTTCGACGACGTCGGCGTCGTCGTCGCCGTCCGTGTGGAAGCAGTGCGGTCCTGCGGGCTCGGACGCCTCCGGCCCGCCGTCCGCTGCGCGCGGCTGCTCGACAGCGGTCCCGGTCACGGTCACGGTGTCACCGTCGACGCTGGCTACCGGATATTCGTCGAGCCCGCGGGGCGCGGGGCCGGCCTGCTTGCGGCCGTGCCCGTCGTACTGCGACCCGTACATCGGGTCGACGAACCCACGCGAAGATTCGCACCAGCCAACGAGCGTTCCCGCTCCGAACGGCCGGTGTGTCGACACGGCGTCGACGACGCTGACCGACCCGTCGGCATGACGTACGACCCACACGGGCGTGCCGTCAGCGAGCTGCTGCGCCAGCGCACCCGATTCCGGCACCGTGAGCTGGCTCTCCGTGTCGGCGCCGTCGGGGCCGGCGACGGTCACTGCGGCGTCACCGTCGTTGCCCAGCAGAGCGAATCCGCCTGCGGCGAACGCGACGACTGCGAGCACCGCCGCCGCGGCGGCGAGAGGGCGAGCGCCGCGACGCTGCGGGGAGGTACCGGCTGAGGCGCGGCGACGGGCTGCGGCGAGCACGTCGGCGGGGTCGCCGGGCGGGGTGCGGTGGGCGAGGCGTTCGAGGCGGTCTTCGAGGGTCACTGGTTCCCCTCCTCTGCGAGGGCGGTGGCAAGGCGTGAGCGGCCGCGCTCGGCGGCCTTGCGGGCGGCGGCCGGAGTGCAGCCGACGAGCTCGGCGACCTCGTCGTACGGGAGGCCGTCCACGTGGTGCAGGTAGAGCACGGCGCGTTCGCGGGGCGGGACGCCGAGGAGGTCAGCGAGGTCCGACGGGAACTGGTTCCGTGAGTTGTCGGGCGGGCCGAGGCGGGCGACCGCCGACCGGCGCCGCGACCACGAGCGCCGCTCGTTGGACGCCAGGTGGACGATGGCGGTGGTGAGGAACGCCCTGGGGCTGCGGATGGTGTCGGGGTTGTCGAGTTGGAGGTAGTTCACGAGGGCGTCCTGGACGAGGTCGTCGGGGTCCACGTCGGGCGGGGCTGCGACGCACGCAACGCGGTGGAGGTGCGGGTAGACCCCGTCGAACCATCCGTCGTCGGGGCCGTGGGGCCGGAGGCGTTCTGCTGGCGTGGCGTGCATCTCATCCATAGGGACACCGGAGCGGCTCGATTTGTGACATCGCTCCTCAACACAGTGGCCGATGGGCCCCACAGGGCGGCCGCTGCCCTGTCAGATCGCCCGTCTCGGTCTCCGCGCGTTCCGGATGCTGCGAGGGTTATACTCACTGGTATGACTCACCGTGTCGGCCGCAAGGGCCAAGTCGTCATCCCCAAGGATCTTCGCGATGCGCTCGGCATCGAGCCGGGCGA
>DMTU01000034.1:0-1708 GCA_003476595.1 Acidimicrobiaceae bacterium
CCGGCGAAGGCGCCCGCGTCGCCATCAGCCAGCCGCCAACCCCCGCGACCACCACGACGAGGCCGGTGCCCCAGAAGGCCAGCGGCCCGGGGGGCCGTCCGCCCGTGTTGACCGGATCCCACGCCCGACCCGGATCGCCCGGCTGGGCCATGACACCGCCCAGCACCCTGGGGACGTCGGCCAGTCCGTAGGACGGCCAGGCCCGGTCGAAGATCACCGCGGAGAGGTGCCCGATCGCCAGCACACCGGCCACGGCGCCGATCACCACGATCACCAGCACCCCGACGACCTCGTCCCACTCACCACCCGGCCGATGGCCCCGGTAGTGGGCCGAGGACTGGTCGCGCCCGTCCCACATCACTGTCCGGCTCCTCGGCGGGGACGGCCCATACCGAGCCAATGCCGATCGGGACCGCTCGACCGGCAAACGGATTCGCAGATGCTGGGCCGAAGCCGCTAGGCATCGGGCGGATAACGCCGGAGACGCCCACACAGGCGGGCTGAGAGCCGACCTAGAAAGACCTAGGGCTTGGCGGCGCGACGGCGCTTCGGTGTGGGCGTGGTCACCAGTGGGGACGTGATCGCCTCGTAGCGATCGAGCAGGTACGCCAGGCGGTCGGCATCCGAGCGGAACCGCCTGCGGGGGTTCATGGCGGCGTCGGCTGCCTTGTCAAGATCGTTGTGAGCGGCGCGGAGGTCGATCGGCATGAACCTCGGGTCGTAGAGGTCCTCCAGCGTGGAGGTCGGGTGCTTCTTGCGGGCGGCG
Organism: Acidimicrobiaceae bacterium; assembly: GCA_003476595.1. Classification (GTDB taxonomy): domain Bacteria; phylum Actinomycetota; class Acidimicrobiia; order Acidimicrobiales; family Salinilacustritrichaceae; genus Salinilacustrithrix. The sequence continues at coordinate 767 of DMTU01000034.1, forward strand.
ATCACCTTGGCGGCCGCCTTCTCCACCTTCTGTCGGGCCGCCGGGGTGGGGTCGGGGAACGGGAAGGTGTTGTAGACGGTCTCGGCCGAGACCTGGAGGCGGGACTCCAGCCGACCGCCGACCATGCGCACCCAGGCCATGAACATCGCCGAGTGCAGCATCCCGAACAGGAACATGTCCGCGCCCTCGATGAACCACGAGGAGGCGCGGACGATGGTGTCGGTGCCGCGCAACTCCATGGGCACGTAGTCGCGGCGCTCCGACGAGACGCACGGCACGAACAGGTAGTTGCTCGACGGTGCCCGGGGTTCGAGCAGCAGCCAGGGCGTCGCAGCGGCCGCCTTCGTGCCCGCCCGGTTGGAGTCGCTCCTGAACTTCTTCACCTTTGCCACGCGGTCGGAGATGAGGTTGCTCTTGCGCATCTCGGACGCCGGCACACCGTCCAGCCACAGCACCCAGCGACGCTGGCCGTTGAGCAACTCGTCGGCTCCGATGTAGAGGCGTAGGTACTTCTTGGCGATAGGGTCGGCGAGGGCGTCCGCAACGGTGTCCTCGGTGAACAGCAGGTGCCCCTTGTCGCCGGCGGTGGCGCCGTAGGTCGCTTTGGGGACGTTGGCGACGATCGGCGCGCCGGCCCGGTGCACGACGATCGGCGCGCTGTCGGTGAGGTACGGCCCGATGCATGACGCTGCGGACTCGATTCCCGGTCCCTTGGGGTCGGGGTAGTCCCATAGCCTCTGGGTCCCGGTGGTGTCACCGATCGCCATGCCGATGATGACCACATGGACGTGCGCCATCCCGCGAGCCTCGGACTTCCACGCGAATGGGCGGTGGGCGAACGTGATCGTGACGCCGGCGTCGAACAAGCGGGGCCACAACTCCGGGACCTGCGATCCCTGGGTGATTGAGTTGGTGGCGACGAAGGCGGTGCGCGCCCCTGTC
>DMTU01000034.1:1877-2676 GCA_003476595.1 Acidimicrobiaceae bacterium
GTGCGCGCCCCTGTCGCATCCATGTAGGGGGCCGCCTTGGCGAACCAGCCGGTGACGTAGTCGAGGTTGCCGGTCCCGCGCCCGCTGCCGTGGATCAGCGCATGATCCTCGCGTTGGTCTGCGTCTCGGTTCTTCCGATCGACGAAGGGCGGATTGCCGAACACCCAGTCCGGGTCGGACAGGACCTCCGTCCAGTCCATGCGGAGGGCGTTGCCGATCACGATGTATGGCGAGGCCGGGATGGGGAACCGGACGTAGTGCTCGCCGAACTCGGCGGAGACCTCTCGGTTGGCCAGGTGGTCGGTGAGGTACATGGCGGTGCGGGCGATCCGCGCCGGCCACTCGTCGACCTCGATGCCGTAGAACTGGTCGACCTTCACCCGGCAGAGGAACTCCAACGACGCGACACGCTGGCCGCTTTTCTGGCCGCCTCGTCCCCTCCGAGCCTGGTCCTTCTTGGCCAGTCGTCGGAGCGTCTCTGTCTCGATGCGTCGCAACTCGCGGTAGGCGATCACGAGGAAGTTGCCGCAGCCGCAGGCGGGGTCGATGAACTTGAGGCCGGCCAACTTGTCGTGGAACGCCCGCAGGGCCGGCGCCGTCTTTGCGGCGTCGAGTTCGGCCCACAGGTCGTCGAGGAACAGCGGCTCGATGACTTTGAGGATGTTCTCCTCGGTCGTGTAGTGCGCCCCGAGTTGCCGGCGCTCCCGTGACTCCATGACGTTCTGGAAGAGGGAGCCGAAGATGGCGGGGCTGATGGCACCCCAGTTGAAGGCGGAGGCCCACAGGAGAGCGTCCCGGG
>DMTU01000034.1:2765-3208 GCA_003476595.1 Acidimicrobiaceae bacterium
GCGTCCCGGGTCTCGCGATCGCACACGGGGATGCTGAGTCGGTTGGAGAACAAGTCCCCGTTGACGTAGGTGAGGTCTCGCAGGTCTTCGTCGAGGTTCTTCTGGCGCTTCTCGGGCGGCGTGTTCAGCACCTCGAAAATCATCTCGATCCTGGGGCCGAGGTCCGTGCCGTCCTGGCGGGTGTGGAGCGAGATGTAGGAGTGGAAGGCGGCTCGATCCCAGATGCCGGTGTCGTCGGCAAAGAGGATGAAGAGGATGCGGGTCATCCACTCGCGCAGGTCATGGTGGTCGTAGCCGTTGTCCATCAGTCGCATGGACACGGCGGCGAGGAGATCGGTCGCTGCGAGGCTTGCCTCCTCCTGGGTGGCGAACTCCTGGTGCGGCTTGTCGTAGCCGGCGAGCCACCAGAACATCTCGACGTGGTCCGGCAACTCCGCCAAGCT
>DMTU01000206.1:0-821 GCA_003476595.1 Acidimicrobiaceae bacterium
CGCACCGGCGACGACGCGCTCACGGCGATGTCCGACGCCCGACCCCTCGACGACCGCGATCGCCTGCTGACCCTGCAGGTCATCCACGACCTCCACGTCGGCGACATCGACCGGGTCGGCGACGCGGTCCGCTGGCAGCACCACCCCGCGGTGGCTGCGCTGAAGACCCGCCTCGAGCAGGAGGTGCTCGCCGAGCTCGATGGGATGATCGAGGGCGACGCCAGCGACGGCGACGACGATGCGGTCGCCGCCATGCGCGCCATCGCCCGCCGGGACCTCGTCCCTCGGGTCTACGAGTGGGTGGCCGACGATGCGACCTGGGACGAGCTCGTCGACTTCCTCGCCCTGGAGGGCGGACCTGACGCCGGCTTCGACGACCTCGTGGCCTCCTGCCAGATCGGACTGCGGGGCGAGCCCAAGCTCGAGCTGGCCCGCAACTACTGGGACGAGATGGGCCGGGGCCAGCTGGACGAGATCCACACCGAGCTCCACCACGACCTCTGCGAGGCCATCGACATGCCGCGCGTGCCGCGCTCGGCGCTGCCCACCAGCGCACTGGTGCGGTCCACGCTCGGCGGCATCCTCGCCACCAACCGGGCGCTGCAGCCGGAGATGGTCGGTGCCCTCGGCCTGCTCGAGCTGCAGGCCGGACCCCGCTGCCGCCAGGTGGTGAAGGCCTTCGAGCGCCTCGACGCCCCCGCCGCCGCGTTCCCGTTCTACGTCGAGCACCGCGACGTCGACCCGCACCACGGGAAGGCCTGGCTCGACAACGCCATCGCCCCCCTCGCCGAGGACCCGCGCTGGGCCGCCGGCATCGTGCG
>DMTU01000206.1:979-1245 GCA_003476595.1 Acidimicrobiaceae bacterium
CGCTGGGCCGCCGGCATCGTGCGCGGCGCCCGGTGGCGAGCCGCCGCCAACGCGGTGTTCTTCGCCGACATGGCGGAGCGCTTCGCCGACGCGAGCAGCGACGCGCCGCTCGTGGCGGCCGTCGCCGGCTAAGCCCGGCGGAGCACCGTCCACAGGCCGGTCCCGGCCCGCGCCCACGTGCCCCTCCACGAGCCCGGGAGCGCCGCGACGACCTCGTCAGGCATCAGGTGGATCGGCGTCGACTCGCCGCTCGAGTTCACCCAGAC
>DMTU01000206.1:1396-2377 GCA_003476595.1 Acidimicrobiaceae bacterium
TCGCCGCTCGAGTTCACCCAGACCACGCATCCGCCCGGGCGCAGGACCCGGTCCACCTCGTCGGGGAACAGGAGCATGTTGACCAGCACCACGGCGTCGACGCGGTCGTCGCCGATGGGGAGGCGGTGCGCGTCGGCCAGCAGCCGGTGCCCGGGTTCGTCGGCAGCCAGCCGCAGCATCTCCACGGAGAGGTCGGTCGACACGACGGTGGCGTAGCGCTCGGCCAGCATGCCGCTGTAGGCGCCGATCCCGCTGCCGAGCTCCAGCGCGGTGTCGCCGGTGCCGACCCGCCCGCGGTCGAGGGCATCGGCGACGACCCGGGCCCGCTCCGGCGACGTGCGCGTGTGCCACTCCGGGGCCAGGCCGTCGAACAGCGCCGCCACCTCGTGGCGGGCGCGGCCATCCCAGGCTGGGTCCTGCAACCCTGCGGCCCGGCGGGTCATGATCCGCATGGGATGGTCGGCGCCGTCGGGCCTTGACGGCCGGTGCCCGGGGATCTCGAGGTCGGGCAGGCGGTCGATGGTGCCGGGCACGGCGTGAGGCTACGGCGCAGGACGGAACGCGCTGGCCGAGCCGCCCGGGCGCAGCCGCAGCGTCTGGCGATGCTCAGGTCACCGGGCGCCGCAACCGCCGTCCAGCATCGTCGTCGGGGCGCCGCTCCGGCGGATGTCACTCACCGCTCCTGGGAGCAGTGAGTCAGACGTAGGGACAGTGGCGGCACCCGCGCTCGCAACACGAGCCCGCGGCGGCCAGCTCCACGGCGGTCAGCACGAACAGCCCGGTGGCCGGGTCGAGGTAGCCGGGTTCGCCGGCGTCCACGGCGGCGCGGTGGGCGGCGAGGATCAGGTCCCGCTGCGGGTCGTCGGGCGCGAGCCGGCTCGGGTGCGGCTCGTCGATGCCGCGCGGGGACGTCACCCGTCCAGGGTCCCACGCTGCGGCGACGGGGCTACCTTCGGACCATGTCCACGCTCGGTACCGGAC
>DMTU01000206.1:2591-3004 GCA_003476595.1 Acidimicrobiaceae bacterium
AACCCGCGCTGCTCGAAGTCCCGTGCGGCGATGGCCACCGCCGGCGAGCTCGGCGTCGACGTCGACGAGGTGCGCTACCTCGACAGCCCGCCCGACCGGGCCACGCTCGACGCCATCGTGGCCGGCCTCGAGGACCCGCCCACCGACCTGATCCGCCACGGCGACGCGAAGAAGGCCGGCGTCGACACGTCGCAGGCCACGACCCCGACCGCGGTCGTCGACCTGCTGGTCGAGCACCCCGAGCTCATGGAGCGCCCGGTCGTGTGGCTCCACGGCCGGGCCATCATCGGACGGCCCACGGAGCGGGTCGCGCCGTTCCTGGCGGGCGAGACCTGATCGGTCGTCAGCGCGTGAAGGGCAGGGCGTCAGCGAAGCGGGTGTTGATGCGGTAGCCCTGCGCCTCGATCCAGTCG
>DMTU01000206.1:3361-3598 GCA_003476595.1 Acidimicrobiaceae bacterium
GGGGCAGGCCCCAGTTCTCGCAGAGGAAGGACAGGATCGACACGTGGTCCAGCGTGGCGCTGAGGGTGCGGTCGACGGTGGGCTCGCGGTCGGAGCGCCGCCCCCGGGCCTTGCCCTTGGACGTCGGCGGAAGCGACCCGGCCGGCGCCCGGAGGTTGACGCCGGTGTTGCGGGCGTACGGGCTGAGCAGGAACGCCGGCGTGCGGAACCCGAACAGCCCGAAGTCGTCCGGGCCGG
>DMTU01000128.1:0-206 GCA_003476595.1 Acidimicrobiaceae bacterium
GCGTCTGGTCACCGCCGACCCAACCCGGCACCCGGACGATCCACGCGCCGTGGGCCAGGTCCTCGCGATCCTCGGGCAGCGGGCCGGTGAGGTGGGGCTCGGCGGCACCGAAGAGCGACCCCTGCAGGGGGGCGTGGACGCTCATCGGAAGTCCCGGCTGCGCGGCGTGCCGCCGACGGGGAGCGGCGACAGGCGCTCGGCCACGA
>DMTU01000128.1:360-989 GCA_003476595.1 Acidimicrobiaceae bacterium
CGGCGACAGGCGCTCGGCCACGACGTTGATGACGCCCTCGGCCCGTTCGCATCGGCCTCGGATGAGCATGGCCGGGGCGCTGAGGGCGACCTTGCGGTGGGCGTTCCAGCAGCCGCGGGACACCACGACGTTGATGAGGCCGGTCTCGTCCTCGAGGTTGAGGAACATGGTGCCTCCGGCGGTCGCCGGGCGCTGGCGGTGGGTGACCACCCCGCCGATGAGGACCTTCGAACCGGGCTCCACGTCCCACAGGCCCGCGGAGGTCACCACACCGAGGCGGTCGAGGTCCTCGCGGATGAAGCGGGTGGGGTGGCCGTCGGGGCTCATGCCCGTGGACCACAGGTCGGCCCGGGCCTCCTCGAAGTCGTCCATGCCGGGCAGCGTCGGCGCCACCGTGCCGGTGACGATGCCGGGGAGCCGGTCGACCCCGCCCTGGGCCACCGACCCGGTCTGCCACAGCGCCTCGCGCCGGGACAGCGGCTCGCCGGTGCGGGGCGAGCGGAAGCAGCCGAACGCGCCGGCGGTGGCCAGCGCCTCGAGCTGGGGCAGGGTGAGCGTCACCCGGCGGGCGAGGTCCTCCATCGAGGCGAACGGCCCGCCGGCATCGCGGGCGGCCTCGATCTGGCGGG
>DMTU01000128.1:1147-2776 GCA_003476595.1 Acidimicrobiaceae bacterium
GCGGGCGGCCTCGATCTGGCGGGCCACGTCGTCGCCGATGTTGCGCACCTCGCGCAGGCCGAGCTGCACCACCGGGCCGCCCTTGCCCCACACCTCGGCCGCCAACCCTCGGGTGGCGACCTCCGGCGGTTCCGGCGCGCGACATGGGGACTGCCAGCTTCCATCGGGGGTCTCCCAGACCAGCGTGGCCTTGGCGGCGGAGACCGACACGTCGGGGGTGCGGACCTCGACGCCGTGGCGGCGGGCGTCCTGGATCAGCGAGTGCGGGGACCAGAACCCCATGGGCTGGGCGTTGAGCAGGCCGGCGCAGAACGCGGCGGGGTGGAACCGCTTCAGCCACGACGAGGCGTACACCAGGTAGGCGAAGGACACCGAGTGGCTCTCGGGGAATCCGTAGTTGGCGAAGGCGGCCAGCTTCAGCCAGATCTGCTCGATGACGTCGTCGGGCACGTCGCGCTCGCGGGCGCCGGCGGTGAAGCGGTCGTGCAGGCGCTCCATCCGCTCGGGCGAGCGCTTGGAACCCATGGCCTGGCGGAGCTGGTCGGCCTCGGCCGGGGTGAAGCCGCCGACGTCGATGGCCATCTGCATGAGCTGCTCCTGGAACAGCGGCACCCCCAAGGTCTTCTCCAGCGAGGGCTGCAGCAGCGGGTGGAGGTAGGTGACCTCCTCCTGGCCGTTGCGCCGGCGGATGTAGGGGTGGACCGAGCCGCCCTGGATGGGGCCAGGCCGGATGAGCGCGACCTCGACCACCAAGTCGTAGAAGGTGCGGGGTCGCAGCCGGGGCAGCGTGGCCATCTGGGCCCGGGACTCGACCTGGAACACGCCCACCGAGTCGGCCGCGACGAGCATGTCGTAGACCTCGTCGTCCTGGGGGATCTCGGCCAGGTCCAGCTCGATGCCGTGGGCGGCTTGCACCAGGTCGATGGTCTCGTGCAGGGCGGTGAGCATGCCGAGGCCGAGCAGGTCGAACTTCACCAGGCCGGCCGCGGCGCAGTCGTCCTTGTCCCACTGCAGCACCGAGCGGATGGGGACGTCGGACCGGACGGTGGCGCCCTCCCGGCCCTGGAAGCGGCCCCACTCGACCGGGCAGACCTCGACCACCGGCCGGTCGCACAGCACCATGCCGCCGGAGTGGATGCCGAGGTGGCGGGGGAAGTGCTCGACCTCGGCGGCCAGCTCGACCACGTCGGCGGGCAGCTCCTCGGCCGCGCCGGGCTGGGACATGGTGGAGGCGATGTTGCCCCAGGCGTCGGCGGCCTTGGCGAAGGCGTCCTGCTGACCGGTGGCGTAGCCGAGGGCCTTGGCCATGTCCCGGATCGAGGACCGGGCCCGGTAGGTGATGACGTTGGCGACCTGGGCGGCGTGGCGGCGGCCGTGGCGCTCGTAGACGTACTGGATGACCTCCTCGCGCCGGTTGGACTCGATGTCGATGTCGATGTCCGGCGGACCGTCGCGCTCGGGTGACAGGAAGCGCTCGAACAGCAGCTTCAGCTTCACGGCGTCGGCCTTGGTGATGCCGAGGGCGAAGCACACCGCCGAGTTGGCCGCGCTCCCCCGGCCCTGGCAGTAGATGCCCGACCGGCGGCAGAAGTCGACCAGGTCCCACACGATGAGGAAGTAGCCGGGGAA
>DMTU01000128.1:2868-4625 GCA_003476595.1 Acidimicrobiaceae bacterium
ATGAGGAAGTAGCCGGGGAAGCCGAGGGTCTCGATGAGGGCGAGCTCGTGGTCGATCTGGGCCCACGCCCCCGGCTCGCGCTCGGCCTGCCGCGGCCCGTAGCGGCGGGTGGCGCCCTCCTCGGTGAGGCGGCGCAGGTAGGCCATCTCGGACAGGCCGTCGGGACACGGGAACGGCGGCAGGTTCGGGGCCACCAGGTGCAGGTCGAACGCGCACGCCCGGCCCAGCTCGGCGGCCCGCTCCACCGCGCCCGGGTAGCGGGCGAAGCGGCGGGCCTGCTCCTCACCCGAGCGCAGGTGGGCGGTGGCCGCCGGGGGCAGCCAGCCGTCGGCGTCGTCGAGGCTGCGCCGGGCCCGGACCGCGGCCAGGGCGGTGGCCAGCCGGCGCTCGCCCGGGGTGGCGTAGTGCACGTTGTTGGTGGCCACGACCTCGACCCCGACCCGGTCGGCGATGGCGGCCAGCGCGTCGTTGCGCGCCGAGTCGAGCGGATCGTGGTGGTCCCACAGCTCGACCACCACGTTGCCGGCGCCGAAGGTGTCGACCAGGCGGCGCACCTCCCGCTCGGCCGCCGCCGGGCCCTGGGCGTGCAGCGCCTGGTTGACCGCCCCCTTGCGGCAGCCGGTGAGCACCAGCCACTCGCCGCCGTGGGCGCGGGACCAGTCGATGCCGGCGTAGTCGGGCTTCCCCTTCTGGGCGCCGGCGAGCTGGGCGGTGGAGATGGTGTCGGCCAACCGGGCGTAGCCGGCCGGGCCCCGGGCCAGCACGAGCAGGTGGGAGCCCTCGGGGTCGGCGACGCCGTTCTGGGGTTGGGTCAGCCCGAGGGACAGCTCGGCCCCGAAGACGGTGGGCAGCCCCGCCACGCGAGCGGCCTCGGCGAAGCGGACCACGCCGTAGAAGCCATCGTGGTCGGTGAGGGCGAGGGCCTCGAGGCCGAGGCGGGTGGCCTCCTCGGCCAGGGTCTCGGGGTGGGAGGCACCGTCGAGGAAGCTGAAGTTCGAGTGGCAGTGCAGCTCGGCGTAGGCCACGGTGGAGCTGCGCCGCTGCAGGTCGGCCGGCGGGACGTAGGACGGGCGGTGGTAGGACCACGCCGGGCTGTCGCCACCGTCGCCCTCGGCGCGGGTGGGCTTGCGGTGCCGGTCGGAGAGGGTCCGCTCCAGCTCGGTCCAGGACACCCCGGGGTTGTTGAAGCCCACATCAGGAACGGTAGACGAACAGGTGTTCGGTAACCAGAAGCCTGGGTTATGGACCCCATAGTGACGATCGCGGAGACAGGCCCAGGTGTGGCTGGTATCACAGAGACAGGAGCACCACCGCCGCGACGAGGAAGAGGACAGGCACATGACCGAACCCCAGGACATGGTCGACAAGGCCGACACCCAGAGCACCAGCGAGAGCGAGAACCCGGCCATCGACGCCCCGGAACCCAAGACCGGCGGCCGACCGCGGACCAACCAGGACTGGTGGCCGAACCAGCTCGACCTCAGCGTGCTGCACCAGCACAACCGGCGCGGCAACCCCCTGGACCCCGACTTCGACTACAAGGCGGCGGTCGCCGAGCTCGACGTCGACGCGCTCAAGGCCGACCTCGTCGAGGTCATGCGGACCTCCCAGGACTGGTGGCCGGCGGACTGGGGCCACTACGGCCCGCTCTTCATCCGAATGAGCTGGCACCAGGCCGGCACCTACCGCGTCGAGGACGGCCGCGGCGGTGGCGGCGACGGCGGCCAGCGCTTCGCGCCGCTCAACAGCTGGCCGGA
>DMTU01000128.1:4760-4988 GCA_003476595.1 Acidimicrobiaceae bacterium
CGACCTGCTCGTCCTGGCCGGCAACGTCGCCCTCGAGGACATGGGCTTCGAGACCTTCGGCTTCGCCTTCGGGCGTGAGGACATCTGGGAGCCCGAGGAGATCTTCTGGGGTCCCGAGGACACCTGGCTCGGCGACGAGCGCTACGCCGACGACGGCCCCCTCGACTTCGGCGACGAGCCCTTCGGCGCCGTCACCATGGGGCTCATCTACGTCAACCCCGAGGGCCC
>DMTU01000186.1:0-1810 GCA_003476595.1 Acidimicrobiaceae bacterium
ATCGCCGGCACACCAACCTGACGCGCCAACAGCACATGCTCACGGGTCTGAGGCATCGGACCATCCGTGGCCGCCACCACCAGAATCGCACCATCGACCTGCGCGGCACCCGTGATCATGTTCTTGATGTAATCCGCGTGACCCGGCATGTCCACATGCGCGTAATGCCGCTTGTCCGTCTCGTACTCGATGTGGGCCACGTTGATCGTGATCCCACGCTCCCGCTCCTCAGGCGCCTTGTCGATCATGTCGAACGCCGTCGCGTTGTTCCCATCGACACGCTCCGACAACACCCGCGAGATCGCAGCCGTCAACGTCGTCTTCCCATGATCGATGTGACCCATCGTCCCGATGTTCACATGGGGCTTCGACCGATCGAACTTCTCCTTGGCCATGGCCGTGCTTCCTCTTCGCTGTCGGTGGCGGCCGGGGTGCCGGGCGCCGGAAACGGTGTCGTGATCGATTGCGAGCGACTCGCAGTCCGTGGCGACGGTCGGAATCGAACCGACGACAACTCGATTATGAGCCGAGTGCTCTAACCAACTGAGCTACGTCGCCCTTGGTGGCACCACCGCCGGAGCGGCGGTGGTGTCGAGCCCCGTGTCGGAATCGAACCGACGACACCAGCCTTACCATGGCTGTGCTCTGCCGACTGAGCTAACGGGGCGGTGTTGCGGTGCGCGCCGGGCCGGCCCGAGAGCCGGTTCTGGCGCGGCGGGAGAGTCTACGCACGCCCGCCCCCGGCGCAAAGATCGACGCCGGCGTGGGTCTTCTGGCCCAGGTTCGGCTCAAGTTGGCGCACCGATCCGCCGATGATCCCCCGGTGCGACTGGAACGCCTCGTGATCGGCTCGGGCGAGCACACGCTGAGCGCCGACTTCCACCCGGACCTCACGGTGGTCCGCGGCCTGTCCCCGAGCACCCGCGAGGCCCTCGCCGGCGAGGTCATCGACGCCCTGGCGGGTGCACGCCCGGGCGTCCACCTCGAGCTGCACGCCGGCGGCCGCAGCCTCACCGTCTTCCGCCCGGAGACCGGCCGCCACCGCGTGATCGACACGGACTCGGTCCGCGACGTCACCGACGAGCACCTGGGGCCCAACGGGGAGATCGATCTGTTCGCCGCCGCCGGGGTCGACCGGGCCCTGGCCCGGCGCACCATCCGCTTCACCCGAGACGACCTGGTGCCAGAGCAGGAGTCCGACGCCTGGATCGCCCGGCTCGCGGCCGCCGACCAGGAGGCGCTGTGGGACACCGCCATGCGCTGCCGGGCATCGGAGCGGCTGCTCGAGCAGGCCTCCGCCGGTGGCGGCGTGTCCGTCGACGACGCCCCGATCGTGCGCGAGATCGAGGAGCGCCACGCCGCCCTCGTCGCCGCCACGGACAGCTACGAGCGGGTCCGCCTGATCGCCCTGACGATCGGCACCATCGGTGCGCTGGGCGCCGTGGGGATGACCAACCTGGACGGCGGGCCGGCCGCGCTCCCGTTCCTGCTCGTCGCGCTCTTCGGCCTCGCGCTCGGGCTCCGCTTCCGCCGGTCGGTCGACGACGCGGCCAAGGCGGAGCGCAACGTGCTGCGCCAGGCCGGTGCCGACGACTACGCCACCTTCCACTACGAGCGGGTCAGCGCCCTGCTCGACTCCGACCACGAGCGCCGGGCCTTCATGCGCGCCGTGGGCGACCACCGCCGGGCGATGGCGGCGTGGACCCAGGTGGCCGGTCCGGCCCCGCTCCCCTTCGCCCTGGAGCACGAAGACGAGGTCCGCGCCGCGGCCGAGCTGCACGCCGCGTTCGGCGATCGGTCCGGGGCCCCG
>DMTU01000186.1:2003-2639 GCA_003476595.1 Acidimicrobiaceae bacterium
CGGCGACGTCTCCGCCGAGCTCGCCCAGGCGATCCTCGCCCGGGTCCGGGCGGTCCGAGCCCTCACGCCGGGCGACCCCCTGCCGCTGGTCGTGGACGATCCCTTCGAGGGGCTCGATCCGGAGGTCAAGCCGCAACTGCTCGAGATGCTGGCGGCGAGCGCCGGCGACCTCCAGCTCGTCGTCGTCACCGCCGACGACGACGTGGTGGCCTGGGCCCGGGGTCAGGCCGGACGGGGCCGGATGACGCTGGTCGAGCCGACCATCACCGACGGGGCCATCGCCGCAACGACCGCCTGAGGGCGCCACGATGATGGGCGTGCTCCTGCGCCCCGCCACCCCGGCCGACGCCGCCGCCACCGCCGCCATCTACAACGCGGAGGTGACGGGGTCGCGCGTCACCTTCGACCTGGTCACCCGCACCGTCGAGGAGCAAGCAGCGTGGCTGCGGTCGCGCTCGGGGGCGCTCGAGGTGGTCGTGGCCGAGGTCGACGGCGAGGTGGCCGGGTTCGCGTCCCTGTCGCCGTACCGGGACCGGCCGGCGTACCGCACCACGGTCGAGGACTCCATCTACGTGCACGGCGACCACCGGGGCACCGGCGTGGGTCGGGCGCTGCTCGAGGAGATCGTGGCCGTCG
>DMTU01000298.1:0-214 GCA_003476595.1 Acidimicrobiaceae bacterium
CGGCGGTCCGGGGGCGCGGTGGACCGCGACGAGCTGGTCGCCGTCCAGACGCCGCAGGGCTTCGCCGCTGCCGTCCTGCGCGCCGCCCACGCATCGGGGGCGGACGCCTCCGACGATGCCTCCCTGGTCGAGGCGGCCGGCGGCACGGTCGAGGTGGTGCTGGGGGAGACCACCAACGCCAAGCTCACCCACCCGGACGATCGCGTCGCGCTCG
>DMTU01000298.1:277-28348 GCA_003476595.1 Acidimicrobiaceae bacterium
CCCGGACGATCGCGTCGCGCTCGAGCTCACGCTCGCGTCGCGCAGCGGCCAGGGGGCCCCGGCGTGACCGGTCGCGTCGGCATGGGCTTCGACGTCCACCCCCTCGGCGACGACCCCGAGCGGCCGATGGTCCTCGGCGGCGTCACGTTCCCCGGTCCGGGCCTCGTCGGCCACAGCGACGCGGACGTCATCGCCCACGCCTGCGCCGATGCGCTGCTCGGCGCCGCCGGGCTCGGCGACATCGGCTCCCACTTCCCCGACACCGACCCGGCGCTGGCCGGCGCCGACAGCATCGAGCTGCTGCGCGCGGTGGGGGACGAGATCCGGGCCGCGGGCTGGCAGGTCGCCAACGTCGACTGCTCCGTCGTCTGCGACGAACCCAAGATCGGGCCGAGCCGGGAGCAGATGCAGCGCCGGTTGAGCGACGCTGCCGGCGGCCCGGTCACGGTGAAGGGCAAGCGTCCCGAGGGCCTCGGCGCCCTGGGCCGCCACGAGGGCATCGCCTGCTGGGCGGTCGCCATGGTCGAACGAGAGGACCCACGATGAGCGCAGGGCGCGGAGGCGGACGAGGCGGCGGCAAGCCGGGAGGCGGCGGGAAGCCGGGTGCCGGCGGCAAGAAGGGCGGACGGCGCCCACCGCCCACGGGTCGCTCGGCGACACCGGGCCGGGCGCCGGCCCGGCGGTCGAAGGGCCGCAGCGGCACCGCCGGTGGCGGTGGCGGCGGTGGCCAGCGCAAGCGCGCCACGAACGAGCTCGGCGGCGACCAGGTCGAGGGCCGCAACGCCGTCCGTGAGCTGCTCGTCGCCGGTCGGCGACGGGTGCACGAGGTCGTGGTGTCGACGGATCGCGCCGATGCCCCCGTGCTCGAGGACATCTTCGACCTCGCGCGCCAGCTGAACGTGCCGGTGCGCGAGCTCGGACGGTCCAAGCTCGCCACCGTCGCCCGCACCGATTCGCACCAGGGCGTGATCGCCTCGGCCGCGCCCCTGCAGTCGGTCGACATCGACGAGCTGCTCGAGGTGCGCGACGGCGTCCAGCCCTTCCTCCTCGCCGCCGACGGCGTCACCGACCCGGGCAACCTGGGTGCCCTCCTGCGCACCGCCGAGTGCGCCGGGGTGACCGGCATCGTCCTGCCCCGCCACCGTGCGGTGCACGTGTCGCCGGCCGTCACCAAGGCCGCGGCGGGCGCGATCGAGCACCTGCGCTTCGCCATCGTCGGCGGCCTCCCCGCCGCCCTGGCCGCAGCGACCGAGAAGGGTGCACTCGTGATCGGCCTCGACATGGCCGGGGACGTGTCCCTCCACGCCCTGCCGCCCGTCGATCGCCCCGTCATCGTGGTCGTCGGCTCGGAGGGCAAGGGCCTCGGCCGCCTCGTCCGCCAGCGCTGCGAGGTGGTCGCGTCGATCCCGATGCGGGGGAGCACCGAGTCGCTGAACGTCAGCGTCGCCGGCGCGCTCGCCCTCTACGAGGTGGTGCGCCAGCGCGGACTCGGGTAGGTCGTACCGGGGGTTACTGCAAGCGTGATTGACACAAGACCGTTGCGGTTGTCACACTTTGACTAGTCCGATCGGGCCATGGATCGGATGGGCAGGCGCTACACCAGGGAACCACCGACGCAGGGAACGCACCACGTGGGGAATCGTCGCACCACCATCGCCCCGGACACCGAGGACGCCGCGCTGGTCGATCGCTACCAGCGCTCCGGCGAACCCGAGGTCCTCGAGGCGCTCATCAGCCGCTACCGGCGCTTCGCTCGAGCGAAAGCGCGGGGCTACTTCCTCATCGGGGGCGACTCCGACGACGTCGAGCAGGAAGCGCTCATCGGCCTGTACAAGGCCGTGCGGGACTACTCGCCGGACCACCAGGCCAGCTTCCGGGCCTTCGCCGAGCTGTGCATCAAGCGCCAGATCATCACGGCCATCAAGACCGCCACCCGCCAGAAGCACCAGCCGCTGAACCAGTACCAGTCGATCTCCGGCGTGCGTCCTGGCGATGAGGCCGGCGAGTCGGCCATCGACGAGATCCTCGTCAGCCACTCCGACGCCGACCCGTGCGACACCGTCGTCGCCGACGAGCGCATGCAGAAGATGCACGCGTCGATGGACGCCCTGCTCTCCGGCCTCGAGGTCGAGGTCCTGCGGCTCTACGTCGAGGGCAAGAGCTACCAGGAGATCAGCGACCAGCTGGGTCGCCACACCAAGTCCATCGACAACGCCCTGCAGCGCATCAAGCGCAAGCTCGACGGCAAGCTCGACGAGGATGAACCGCTCGCCACGGCCGTCTGACGCAGGGTCTGACGCACGACGAGCCCGAGGCGAGAATCGAACTCGCGACCTCCTGTTTACAAGACAGGTGCTCTGCCGATTGAGCTACTCGGGCGATGTGTGCAAACCCCCTGGTCAGGGCGCTGCAGTGCTCTCACGCGATGGCGCTAGCTGGACCCGTAGGCCGTGAATAGGCCGTGAGAGGCTCACCGGAGCCTACTGGGCGCCCGGAGACGGACGCCCGCCCCGGCCGAGTCCTGGGGTGTCGCGAAGCTCCGGTACGCGTCGTCGATCCGATCGGCCAACCGGTCGTGCTCGTCTTCGAACAGTGGCCATATCGATCCAGTGTCGTGGTGATCGACCGGTGGCCGAGGTGGCGCTGGATCGCCTTCGGATGGGCACCCTGTGCGATGAGGAGAGCAGCGCACGTGTGACGGAGGGCGTGTACCCCCATCTCGGGGATCCAACCTCCTCGGGTGCCGGCTTCCAGACGCGACGAAGGAAGTTGCCGTACCGGACGGGTCCGCCGCGTGGCGAAGTGAACACGAAGGTGTCCGGGGCGCCGGCAGGAGTGAGATGTTCCTCCAGAGGGTTGGAGAGGAAGTTCGGCAGGACGACGGTTTGGACCTGATGGGTCTTCGGGCTGCCGAAGACCAGCTTTCCGCGCACGTCGACGGCGTTCTCGGCAACTGTGATCCGAGAGCGTTCGAGATCGCAGCGACACCTGCGCAGTGCCGCTCCCTCCCCGAACCGCAGACCGCTGATGGCGAGCAACTCCACGAATAGTCGGTAGCGGGCGTCGATCGCCTGCAGGACGTCCCGCAACTGTGACGGGTCCAGGAACTGCATCTCGACGGGCTGTTCACGGCCTACGACCACGTGACCTTCGAGGAGACCGAGGAGGCCATCGCCAGGGCGTCCATCGAGGCTTTGGCCAACCGCTACCGGTCGTTGCTCGGTGGTGTGGGTTTTCGTGAAGGCACTGCGGGAGAAGAGGCGGGGCAGGTCAGGGATCGGCGTCGGCCCGCTGGTGCCGCCCTCGCCGAGCACGACGCCGGCACCTTGGCCATCGTCGAACAGGAGGTCACCGGCAGTCAGTTCGACGAGCCGCAGCGCACCAGGCTGCGATTGGAGGCCATCTTGGTCGAGACCCCTGACGGCTGGGCGTCACCGACGTCGAGACGAACGTGACCGGGTCCAGCGGGGCGGTCACCAACCCGCCGCGAGGACGACTGCGCCCTGCAGGGCGCCGACGGCACCGCCGAGCACGCCGCCGATGACGACGAGGATGACCTCGTCCTCTTCGAAGATGCCCCGGAGCATGCGCTCGAACTGGTGCTTGTCCAGGACCGACAGGCGTTCCTCGATGAGCTCGTCGAGGCGCAGGCTGTGCGACAGGTGCTCCTCGACGACGGAGCGGGCTTGGGGTACCAGATCGCCGAGGCGCTGGGTGAGCACGAAGGTGGCCTTGTCGAGCTGGTCGTCGGTCGGCTCGACGCTGGCGATCATGGCCAGCATGGGTCGGAACTGGTCGAGCTGGCCGCGGGCCTGGCCGACCAGCTCGGTGACGAGCTCGCCGGTGGCCGGGTTGGCAGCGACGTGATCGATGAGGTTGGCCGGCGTCAGCACCTCGTTGCCGGCGATGCGCCCGTAGTCGTGGGCGATCTCGGCTTGGCGCTTGGGAAACATGCCCTGGTAGGTGACCAGTCCCAGGTAGCGACGGGGCTCGAGCGGCCGGAAGATCATCTGGATGGCGAGCCAGTTGGTGCCGAGGCCGACCATGGCGCCGACGATCGGCATCGTCCACCACACGCCGAACACCGAGTAGGCGACGGCCTGGATGATGCCGACGGCGAAGCCGAAGACGCCTCCGTAGATCTCGATGAAGCGCAGTTCGCGGTGGCCGACCTCCTGGGCGACCCGGGCCAGCCGGTCGGCGTTCGGGCCGCTCAGCTCCTCGACCACGAGCCGGTCCAGGTCGATCAGGTCCTCGGCCTGCTCGCCCATCCGCACCAGGGCCTGACCGACGCTCTGCTCCACCTGGCCCAGGATCAGTCCGCGCACCTGCTCACGGGCCTCCGGCGCCATGGCGTCCCAGGTCCCCGGCGCGACGATGTCGAGCGCCTCGCCCAGCATGGCGTCGATCTCGGCGGGATGCGAGGCCACGAGCCGCTGCACGAGGCCGTGGGCGTCGAGTCGCTCCACCATGTCCTCCGGGCTCAGGACGTGCCCGGTGGTGGTGGCGATCTCGGCGGCGAACTTCGGGGCCAGCCGGTACACGATCCCCTGCCACTTGAACGGTCCCAGGCCCCAGGGCTGGCGGGGGTGGAACACCATCTTCACCGCCGCCCAGTTGGTGATGTAGCCGATGAAGGCCGTGATCAGGGGGACGGTGAGGAAGAGGACGAGGGTGTCGCTCACGGGGGACCTCCGGGGGTCGACTGAGCGAAGGTTCGACCCCCGGAGGCCGATGTCCTGCGACCGAGCGGCGGTCGCCGGACATCCGGGCCGGGCTCGGTGTCAGCTCTGGACGACGTTGAGGAGCTGGCCGATCTCCTCGTTGGCGTTGTCGGGGACGATGAGGTCGTCGAGCGACGAGATCGTGTCCCAGTTGTCGCGCACCTGCTCGGGGGTGAGCTCCTTGGAGTAGTAGCCGAGCGGCTCGGCGACCACGACACGGCTGACCCGCCCGCCGGCGACGGAGAGGATCTGTCCGGTGACGTCGCACTGCTCCGACGCCAGGTAGACGACCACGGGGGTGACGGCCTCGGGATCGAGGGAGTCGGCCATCGGGCCGAGGAGGTCCTCCGTCATGCGGGTCCGGGCGCCTGGCGCGATGACGTTGGCCAGCACGTTGCGCTTGCGACCCTCCTGGGCGAGGGCCTTGGTGAACCCGACGAGACCCATCTTCGCCGCGCCGTAGTTGGTCTGGCCGAAGTTGCCGAACAGCCCGGCGGCCGAGGTCGTGTTGATGACCCGCCCGTAGTTCTGCTCCCGCATGAGCTTCCACGCCGGCAGGGTCACCCAGAAAGCGCCGTACAGGTGCACCTGCAGGACCGGTTCGAGCAGCTCCGGCGTCAGGTTGTGGAACGCCTTGTCCCGGAGGATGCCGGCGTTGTTGACAACGATGTCGACCCGCCCGAACGCGTCGAGCGCGGTCTGCACGATGGCCTCGCCGCCGGTCTGGCTGGCCACCGAGTCCGTGTTGGCGACCGCCTCGCCGCCGGCGGCGTTGATCTCGTCGGCCACCTGCTGGGCCGGTCCGGCGTCGGCGCCCGTACCGTCGACCGTGCCGCCGAGGTCGTTGACCACCACGCGGGCTCCACGAGAGGCCAGCTGGAGCGCGTGCTGGCGGCCCAGCCCGTGGCCCGCCCCCGTCACGATGGCGACCTGACCGTCGAATCCGATGTCCGTCATCTCGTCCTTCCCGCTGGGGCGTCTCCCCAGCACATGTGACAGAGGCGATCCTATGTCCTACCGTCGCGCCAGAACCGAGTCCGACCCGCCGGGCGGACGCGTGAGGTCCACAGGAGGACGAGATGACGACGGTCAGCCCCGCGAGCGTGCGCGAGGAAGCCGAGACCTGGTTCCGGGAGAACTGGGATCCCGAGATCCCCCTCGGCCACTGGTGGGAGCGACTCGCCGACAGCGGCTGGGGCTTCCCGACGTGGCCGGAGCGCTGGTTCGGCCGGGGCCTCGGCAGCGATCAGGCCAAGCAGGCCGACGCCGCTCGGGCCGCGGTCGGCGCGGTCGGACCGCCGAGCGGCATCGGCGTCATGATGGCCGGCCCCACCATCATCGACCACGGCACCGAGGAGCAGTGCCAGCGGTTCCTGCCCGACATGGTCACCGGCAAGGAGGTCTGGTGCCAGCTGTTCTCCGAGCCTGGAGCAGGCTCCGATCTGGCTGGGCTGCAGGCCCGAGCCGAGCGCGACGGTGACGAGTGGGTCGTCAACGGACAGAAGGTGTGGACCTCCGGGGCGCAGTTCTCCAAGTGGGGGATCCTCATCGCCCGCACCTCGGTCGATGTGCCCAAGCACGAGGGGATCACGTTCTTCGTGATCGACATGGACCAGCCCGGCATCGAGGTCCGACCGCTCAAGGAGATGACCGGGGGAGCCACCTTCAACGAGGTCTTCATGACCGATGCGCGGGTGCCGCACAGCAACGTCATCGGCGAGCCGAACCGCGGTTGGGGGGTGGCTGTCACCACGCTCGCCCACGAGCGCAACTCCCTCGGCGCGTCGGGGATGGCCAGCGCCGCGGGCGGCGTGATGATCGGGCGCAACGACCTCGATCGCCCCGCCGGGCGCAAGAGCGGCGGCGGGGGCGAGATGGCCGGGATGGCCGCGGCCTTCGGCGGTGGCGGTTCCATGATCGCCGGCCTGCCGGCACTCGTCGGCCGCGCCGACGACAAGGTCCTGCGCGACAAGGTGATGCGGATCTACACGCTGATGGAGATCACCCGCTTCACGAGCCTGCGGGTCCAGGCGGCCAAGGCCGCCGGACGAGGACCCGGCCCCGAGGTCTCCACCGGGAAGCTGGTGGCCTCCGAGATGGTCCGCCAGCTGCGTGACGTCGGGTTGGAGGCGCTCGGGCCCCACGGCCAGCTGATGGGTGAGGACACGCCGCTGGGGGGCATGCTCCAGCAGCTCGCGCTGTTCAGCCCGGCCATCTCCATCGCCGGCGGGTCGGACCAGATCCAGCGCAACATCATCGGTGAGCGGGTGCTGGGCCTGCCCGGTGAGCCTCGCGTCGACAAGGACGTGCCCTTCGCCGAGCTGAAGGTGGGGACCCAGCGATGAGCGAACCGACCACCTCCGAGGTGCGGCGGGTCCGCACCGGCGCGGGGCTCACCGTCGTGCTCGAGCGCTTCGGGGGCACCTCCGAGCGACCACCCGTCCTGCTGCTGCACGGTGGCGGCCAGACCCGTCACAGCTGGTCCGGTACCGCCGGCCAGCTGGCGGCACGCGGGTACGAGGCATGGACCATGGACCTGCGGGGCCACGGCGACTCCTGGCACCCCGAGGACGAGTCCGAGTACTCCTTCGACCACTTCGCCGGCGACATGCTGGCCCTGGTCGACGCCCTGGGCTGGGACCGGTTCGTGCTGCTCGGCCACTCGATGGGCGGGATGATCGCCCAGGTCGCCGCGGCGAAGCGGCCGGGCGCGCTCGACGGCCTCGTGCTGATGGACACCACCCACGGGCCGCTGGAGATCGACCGGGAGCTGGCCATGCTCGGCGCCGAGATCGTGCGCGAGGGCGGCATGGCCGCGGTCAAGGAGGCGATGGACGCCCTGGAGGGCGACGGCCCGCTCGGGACGCCCGCCAACCAGCGCCTCCTCGATGAGCGCCCCGGCTACCGCGAGCTCGGCGACCAGAAGTTCCTGGGCAGCTCGCCGGCCATGTACGCGTCGATGATCGGTCAGATGATCGACCAGCTCGACCGGTTGCAGCACCTCGCCGACCTGTCGGTGCCGACCCTCGTGATCGTCGGCGAGCAGGACGCCCCGTTCCTGGGTGCGTCCGAGGCGATGGCCACCGCGGTGCCGGGCGCCCGGCTCGAGGTCATCGCCGATGCCGGCCACTCGCCCCAGTTCGAGAACCCCGACGCCTGGCGAGCGGTGATGCTCGACTTCCTCGCCGGCGTCTGACCCCCAGCGGCGGTGTTCCGTGGCCGCTGCCAGGTCCTAGTTGGCCTTCTCCATGAAGCGGTCGTAGTCGACCACGACGCGGGTGACCCGGCCGGCGGCGATCAGGCCGCGGTGGTCCGAGGCCGACACGGTGAAGGTCAGCCGGCGCCCGGACACCTTCTCGAGCGTGGCCTCGGCCGTGACGGGGGCGCCGACGGCGGTGGGCATCAGGTGGTCGACCTGGACCCGCATGCCGACGGACGTGGCGCCGTCCTCGAGCTGGCCGTCGATGGCCGCCACGGCGGCCTGCTCGCAGAGCGCCACGAGGCGGGGGGTGGCGAGCACCGGGACCGAGCCGGAGCCGATGGCGATGGCGGTGTCGTCGTCACCGACGACGATCTCGACCGCGGCGCTGAGACCGGTCTGGAGGGGCACGTCGGTACGCTACGTCGTCCGGGTCGGCCCGAGTCACATCGGCCCAGGCCCGTCCCGCGACCCCGGAGGACGAAGTGATCGAGGATCCCACGCTCGAGCGAGTGCTGGCCCGAGCCCTGCGGACCGGCGGCGAGTTCGCCGAGGTCTTCGCCGAGGACAAGCAGAGCGGCAACGCCACCCTGGACGACGGGCGGGTGGAGCAGCTCAGCTCCGGTCGCGACCGCGGCGCCGGCATCCGGGTCGTGGTGGGTGACACCACCGGCTTCGCCCACACCGCGGACCTCAGCGAGCAGGGCCTGCTGACCGCGGCCGAGGCGGCGTCCGCGGCAGCCCGAGAGGGCGGCGGCGGCGTGCGGGAGATCGCCCTCACCCGCCGCGACGTGGCCAGCCCGAGCCCGGTCAGCGTGCTGCCCGACGACGTGCCCAAGGCCGACAAGGTCGCCATCCTGCGCCAGGCCGACGAGGCGGCCCGGGCCGCGGCCCGTGAGATCTCCCAGGTCACCGCGTCCGTGGCCGGGTCCCGTCGCCGCATCCTCGTGGCCAACAGCGACGGCCTGCTCACCAGCGACGACCAGGTCCGCACCCTGTTCTCGGTCAGCGCGGTGGCAACGGGGGACACCGGCATGCAGACCGGCCGCAAGTCCACCGGCCTCACGATCGGCTGGGAGCTCTTCGACCGCATCGACATCGACGAGTTCGCGGTCGAGGCTGCCCAGATGGCGATCACCAAGCTGCGGGCCCGGCCCGCCCCCTCCGGCCAGCTTCCGGTGGTCATCGGCGCCGGCTCCGGCGGGGTCCTCTTCCACGAGGCGTGCGGCCACGGCCTGGAGAAGGACCTGGTCGACAAGGGCGCGTCGGTCTACGCCGGCCGCATCGGCGAGCTCGTCGCCAGCCCGCTCGTCACCCTGGTCGACGACGGCACCATCGCCGAGGAGTGGGGCGCCTTCGCCGTCGACGACGAGGGTGCGCCCGGGCAGCGCAACGTGCTTATCCAGGACGGCGTGCTCACCGAGTACATGTGGGACTTCCTGCGCAGCCGCAAGGAGGGCCGGCCGAACTCCGGCAACGGGCGGCGCCAGTCCTACAAGCACCTGCCGATGGTCCGCATGACCAACACGTTCCTCGAGAACGGCACCGCCACCCCCGACGAGGTCATCGCCGGCACGGACCACGGCGTCTACGTGGCCAAGCTCGGCGGCGGCCAGGTCAACACCGCCTCGGGCGATTTCGTGTTCGGGATGCAGGAGGCGTACCTCATCGAGGACGGCGAGATCACCGAGCCGATCCGCGAAGGCAACCTCATCGGCAACGGCCCCCAGTGCCTCCAGGACATCGAGGTCATCGCCGACGACTTCGCATTCGGCGGCCCCGGCACGTGCGGCAAGGACGGCCAGGGCGTCCCGGTCGGCGATGGGTGCCCGACGCTGCGGGTGGCCCAGCTGACCATCGGCGGGACCTCCTCGTGACCGACACCGCCACCGCCGGCACCGACGTCGACGCCCTCCGGGCGCTGGCCGACCGCGTCGCGGCCCAGGCCGGCCCGGGCGAGCAGGTCGAGGCCTACGTCAGCCAGGGCACCAACACCTCCGTCGACGCCTACGAGGGCGAGATCGAATCGCTGACCCAGGCCGGCTCGGCCGGCATCGGCATCCGGGTGATCAAGGACGGACGCACCGGCTTCGCCTACGCCGGCAGCCACGACGACGACATCGTCGCCGATGCGCTGGCCGAGGCCCGCGACAACCTGCCCTTCGCCGAGCCCGACGAGTGGGCCGGCCTGGCCGAGCCCGACGGCGTCGCCGCCACCGCCCTCGACGTGCACCGCGAGGCCGTGCTCGCCACGCCGGTGGAGGACAAGGTGGCCATGGCCATCGAGCTCGAGCGCATGGTGCGCGCTGCCGACCCCCGGGTCCGTGGCGTGCGGGCCGCCACCTACACCGACGCCGAGGGCGCCTTCGCCGTGGCCACGTCCACCGGCATCTCCGTGGGCGGGCGCTCCACCATCGCCTACGTCTCGGTGTCCGCCCTGGCCGACGACGGCGACGCGTCGGTCATCGCCGGCGGCATGTCGGTCGGTCGGGCCATCGACGAGGTGTCCCTGGCCGAGGCCGCCGACGACGCGGTCAGCCGGCTGCTCGCCAAGATCGGCTCGGTCAAGCCCGAATCGGCCGTCGTCACGCTCATCCTCGAGCCGCGCCTCACCGCCACGGTGCTCGGCATCGTGTCCGGGATGCTCGGCGGCGAAGCGGTGGCCAAGGGTCGCAGCCCGTTCGCGAATCGGGTCGGCCAGCAGGTCGGCAGCCCGCTCCTCACCATCGTCGACGACCCCACCAACCCGGACTCGCTCGGCGCCGAGCCCTACGACGACGAGGGCCTCGCCACGCGTCGGGTGCCGCTGCTCGACCAGGGCGTGCTGCAGGGCTTCCTCCACAACACCCACTCGGCCCGCCGGGCCGGGACGGCATCCACCGCCTCCGCGGCGCGTGGCTACAGCAGCCGCCCGGGCATCTCGGCCCGTGCCCTCACCGTCCTGCCCGGCGAGGGCGACCTCGACTCGCTCCTCGCCACGGTCGACGACGGCGTGCTGGCCTCGTCCCTCGGCGGCATCCACTCCGGGGTGAACCCGATCTCCGGCGACTTCTCGGTCTCGGTCGAGGGCCTGCGGGTGCGAGGCGGCGAGCGGGCGGAGCCGATCAAGGAGGCCACCCTCGCCAGCACGCTGCAGCGGCTGCTCCTGGACGTCTCCCACGTCGGCGCCGACGTCGAGTGGCAGCCCGGGGGCACCGGGGGCGTCACGCTGCTGATTCCCGGCGTGTCCCTCTCCGGCCGCTAGAACACGCCCCTTGCCTCTCCTGCACGCCATCGTCCTCGGCATCGTCCAGGGCCTCTCCGAGTTCATCCCGATCTCGTCGTCCGGGCACCTCGCCATCGTCCCGTGGCTGTTCGGCTGGGAGGACTTCGCCGGGGACGACTCCCTGGCCAAGGCCTTCGACGTCGCCCTCCACATCGGCACCCTCGCCGGCGCCATCGCCTACTTCTGGCGGGACCTCGTCGTCTTCGCCCGCGAGGGCCTGCGCGTGGTGGTGCCGGCCAACCGCGCCGACGCCCCGCCCGAGGGCCGCATCGCCTGGCTGCTCGTGGTGTCGGCCGTGCCGGCCGCGATCACCGGGTTCCTCCTCAACGACGCCATCGAGGACCTCGACGACATCTACTGGCTGATCGGCGTGATGCTCATCGTCGGCGGCGTCCTGCTGTGGGCGGCCGACCGCATGGGTGGCCCCCGCGAGGCCGGCGAGTTCCGGCTGCGCGACGCGCTCCTGATGGGGCTGGGGCAGGCCGCCGCCCTCCAACCCGGCGTCTCCCGCTCCGGCGTCACCATCACGGTCAGCCGGGCCCTCGGGTTCGACCGGGCCGCCGCCGCCCGCCTGTCGTTCCTGATGAGCCTGCCGATCATCGCCGGCGCCGGCGTCTACAAGCTGCTCGACGTCGTCGGTGAGGGCGGGATCCCCTCGGACTTCGTCGCCCCGTTCCTGGTGGGCATGGCCACCAGCGCGGTGACGGGCTTCGCTGCCGTGTGGGGCACCATCCGCTTCGTGCAGACCCGGACCTTCGCCCCGTTCGTGGGCTACCGCTTCGTGGTGGGCGCCGGCGTGATCGCGCTCGCGGTGGCCGGATTCAACAGCTGAGCGGACGCCGAACGCGCCGAGCGGCGCCGGCGACGAGCAGGCCGGCACCGACCAGGGCTGCCACCAGCGCGGCAGCGATTGACGGAGCCGACTCCGAGCCGGTGGCGGGCAGCGTCGGCGGCGGGGCGACCGGCGAGGGCCGGGTCGTGGTGGTCGGCGCCGCGGCGCGGTCGACGGCCTGCACGGGGACCGCCACGGTGGCGACGACGTCGACGGTCGCAGGTGTCCGAGCGTTGCTGTGCATCAGGCTGGCGGTGCTGACCTGCAGGTCCAGGTGGTGCCCGGCGGGCAGCGTGTAGGCGATGCCCGGCATGGGCACCTCGACCTGCGTGGGCCCGTCCAGCAGCGGCACGCGGATCGCCCCCTCCTGGAGGTTGACCACGACGCCGGACTTGCGGTCGACCAGCTTGGCCATGAGGATCACCTCGTCGCCGACGCCCTCGACCTGCAGGGTCACCGATGGGATGCCGAGCAGGTCGATCGCGCGATCGCCCGCCCGGGCGACCTCCACGGTCATGGCCCGGATGTCGCCGGGCGCGGACACGGCGGCGGAGGTGAAGGGCAGCGCCGGGATGCCGCCGTCGAAGGAGGCCCCGCCGAGCGTGCCCAGGTCCGGCGCCTCGACGGCGGGGACGCTCACCAGCGAGCCGGCGCCCGTGGCCTCGAGCGGTGTCGACCCCGGCGCCGGGAAGCCGGCCGCCGCGCGCCAGACGCCCTCGTTGGTGCGGTACTCGACCGGGGGACCGACGTCGACGGTCTCGTCGCCGCGCAGGTGCCGGGCGAACCAGGCCAGGATCGCGTCGTCCACGCGGGCCCCGTCGCCCGCGTCGGCGTAGGTGTCCGGGCAGGCGACGTGGCCGCCGCAGAAGACGAGGAACCGGGTGGGTGCGCCCGTGGCCCGCACGTGCTCGGTGATCCGCCAACCGTCGGTGAGGTCGAAGAGGGTGTCGGTGCTGCCCTGCACGACCAGGGTCGGGATGTCGACAGGCTGGTCCTGTCCGTACGAGGCGAGGCTGCTGCCGGCGAAGAAGTCCAGCACCTCGTCGGAGATCGCTGCGCTGGTGGAGCCCTCGGTGAACCCGCGGGTGATCATCGGGTCCAGGCCGCCGGGCTGGGGGCCGGTCGGGCAGCTCGGGTCCAGGCCCTGGCCCGAGGCGGTGGCCAGGCCGGCCAGGTAGAGCAGCGTGGCCCAGCCCTGGTTGACGACCTCGCCGCCGTAGAGCGAGTACCGCAGGTCGGACCAGGAGATCTGCGGTGCGATCGCGTCGATGCGGTCGTCCACGGAGGCCGCCGCGGTCTGCACCCCACCCGCGTACGAGCCTCCGGCCATGCCGACGAGCGGGTCCCCGGCGTCGTCGACCTGGACCGGGGCGTTGGCCACCGTCCAGTCGATGAGAGCCGTCACGTCGCGGCCCTCCCACTCGGGCTTGTCGATCTGGACCTCTCCGCCCGAGCAGCCGAAGCCCCGCTGGTCCCAGGTGAGCACGATGTAGCCGGCCTCCAGGAGGTCGCCGACGAAGCCGGTGGGCGCCTTCTGGCCGGTACCGCCCCACCCGTGGGTCAGCAGCACGAGCGGCGCGGGACGGGCCCCGTCGGCACCCGGTGGGACGAACAGGTTCGCCAGCAGCGGGGTGCCGTCGAAGGACTCGACCACGTGCGTCGTCGCCGCCGGGGCCTCCTGCGCGGACGAGGGCGCGGGAGCCGCCAGGACGGACACGGACACGAACGAGACCGCGAGCAGCGCCCGCCACCACCTGCTGCACATGCGCCGCACCGTACCGGCTGCCCCGGACACCGCTTCCGGGGTCAGCCGACCAGGGCGAGGGCGACGAGGCCGGTGGCCAGCGCCGCGACCAGGCGCCTCGCCTGGCTCGGGGTCACGGCCACGGTGACGGTCTCGTCGTCGGCGACGTGGACCACGACGCCGTCCTCGGCCACGACGTCGCCGACCGAGCCGGTGCCCGTCGGATCCAGCGCGGCGAGCACGTCCACCCGCTGGCCGACCTCGACCGGCAGCGCCGCCTCGAGGGCCGGGACGGCGACGGCGCGCCAGCCGGCCGGGACGAGCGCGGCCGCGCCGCGGCGGTCGCCCCCGGCGAGGCGGTGCTCGACCACCACCTCCCCCCGGCCCAGCGCACCGGCGACGCGCCGCCCGCGGGGGTCGGCGTCCACGGCCCCGGTGGGGACGAACGACGACGGACGCGGTTCGGCGTCGACGTCGCCGGCACCGATCACGTCACCGGGTTCGAGATCGGCGCGGACCACCCACGCGGTGATGTGGCTGCCGTAGCGGTCGACGGTGGCCTCGGCCCGGCCGGTGGCGCGCAGCACCAGGAGGCCGCAGGTCAGGGCGAGCCCGACGGCGAGCACGGCGCGCAGCGGCGGTGGGCGCAGGATCGGGAAGCGGGCGGGGGCGGGGCGCACGGGGACCTCCGGGGCGCGGGAGCTCGGGGGAAGTCCGTGGGCGACGATTCGTCGACGAATCGTCGCCCGGTGCGCCGGCCGGGCCGGCAGGGAAGACGGTAGCGGGCGGCCTCAGTCGCTGCTGGAGGCGGCGGGGGCGGCCTTGGTCTCGGTCTTGGTCTCGGACTTCTTCTCCGTGGAGGAGCTGGACGTGTCCGATGACGTGGAGCCGGAGGACGACGATGCGGTCTTCTTCGACGACCCGCGGGCGTCGTTCTTGTAGAAGCCGGAGCCCTTGAAGGCGATGCCGACGTTGCCGTACACCTTGCGCAGCGGCCCCTCGCACTCCGGGCAGGTGTCCAACGGGTCGTCGGTGAACGCCTGCTGGACCTCCATCTCGTGGCCACAGCTCTTGCAGCGGTACTCGTAGGTGGGCATCGCAGCTCTCCAGGTCCTGGCACTCACGGGGTTCGAGTGCCAACGCTACCGACCGGCCTACGCTCAGCGCATGTCCGTGCTGGCCGTCGCCGTCGTGGTCCTCGGCTACGTCCTCGGCACGTTCCCGACCGCGGTGCTGGTCGGGCGCCGGCACGGCTTCGACCCCACGACCTCCGGCTCGGGGAACCCGGGCGCGTCGAACGCCACCCGGGTCGGCGGCATGCGGGCCGGCGCCGTCGTGCTCCTCGGCGACGCCGGCAAGGGCGCGCTCGCCGCCGGGCTCGGCCACCTCGTCGACGGCCGGGCGCTGGCCTGGTTCGCCGGTGCCGCCGCCGTCGCCGGCCACCTGTGGCCGGTCACCCGGGGCCTGCGCGGGGGCAAGGGGGTGGCCACTGCCGCCGGCGTGGCGTTCGTCTGCGCGCCGCTTGCCGCCGTCCCCCTCGCCGTCGTGTTCGTGGTGCTGGTCAAGGCGACGGGCAAGGCGGCCATCGGCTCGATCGCCCTCGCCGTGCTCCTCCCGCTCGGGGTGGCGGCCCTCGGGCAGCGGTGGTTCGAGGTCGTCGTGGCCGCCGCGATCGGGCTCGTCGTGGTCGTGCGCCACCGCACCAACATCGCCCGGCTGCTCGACGGGAGCGAGTCCGTGGTCCGCGACCGGACGGCCGGGCCCGGGGGGACGGCATGAAGGATGAGAGGGTCGGCTAGGAAGAGCCCATGACCTCCGTGCGCACCGCTGTGATCCCCGCCGCCGGCCTCGGCACCCGCTTCCTTCCCGCCTCGAAGGCCATCCCCAAGGAGATGGTGCCGGTCGTCGACAAGCCGACGATCCAGTACATCGTCGAGGAGTGCGTCGCCGCCGGCATCGAGGACGTGCTGATCATCGACAGCAGCGGCAAGTCCGCCATCGGCGACCACTTCGACCGGCTCATGGGGCTGGAGGCCGCGCTGGAGGCCAAGGGCAAGACGGCCGAGCTCGAGATGGTGCGCGGGCTGGCCGAGCTGTGCGACATCCACTTCGTCCGCCAGGGCGTGGCCCTCGGGCTCGGCCACGCGATCGGCATCGCCGAGCGCCACGTCGGCGACGAGCCCTTCGCCGTGCTCCTCGGCGACGACGTCCAGGTCGACGGGGGCGCGCTGCTGCGGGGGATGATCGAGACGCACGAGGCGCAGCAGGGCTCCGTCATCGCCCTGCTCGAGGTGGAGCCCGACGAGATCTCCAGCTACGGCTGCATCGACCCGATCCCGATCCGGGACAACCTCTACGGGTTCGAGCGCATCGTCGAGAAGCCGTCGGCCGAGGAGGCGCCGTCGAACCTGGCCGTGATCGGCCGGTACGTGTTCACCCCCGACATCTTCGACGCCATCCGCCAGACCGAGCCCGGCGTCGGCGGCGAGATCCAGATCACCGACGCCATCGGCCTGCTCAACCAGACCCAGCCGGTCACCGGCTTCTCCTTCAAGGAGGGTCGCTACGACTGCGGCAAGCCGCTGGACTACCTCAAGGCGACCGTCGAGATCGCCTGCATGCGCGACGACCTCGGCCCCGCCTTCAAGGACTACCTCAAGGGCTTCGTCGCCACCCTGGACTGAGCTCGTCAGCCGACGTTCAGCAGCTCTGCATGCCCCCGTCACCGTGACGTGACCGGCCGTCCACGACGCTTCCGTACGGTCGGTCCATGGCACAGTCTCTCCTCGATCGGCTCGGGCTCGGCAACGATCGTGCGGTCGTCAACGCGAGGCGGGCGGCGCTGCGCCGGCAGGCCGAGGAGCAGATGGTCGCCGACCTGGTCGAAGGCATCTCGCGACGGTGCTCGGCGGGCGCCCGCCCCCGGTGACGGCGGCCCGCTGAGCGGGTTCGCCTCCCGGGAGGCGGGGCTGCTTGCCTTGTGGGCCGTGAGCACGGTCGTCGTCCCAGAGCACTTCGTCGGCCCCCCGGGCATGGGCCACGGCGGGTACGTCGCCGGCATCCTCGCCCGCCACGTCGAGGGCGCCGTGCAGGTCACGCTGCGCCGGGCCACCCCGGTGGGGGTGGAGCTGGTCGTGGACGTCCAGGACGACGGGCGCGTGCTGCTGCACCACGAGGGCGAGCTGATCGCCGAGGCGGAGTCGGCCACGCTCGACCTCGACGTGCCCCCGGTGCCCGACGTCGATGCCGCCGTGGCTGCGGAGAAGGGCTCGCCGTCCCACTGGAACGAGCTCGGCGTGCACCCGATCTGCCTGGGCTGCGGCCTGGCCCGGGACGACGACGACGGGCTCGAGATCGCCGTGGGCCCGCTCGAGGTCGACGGCCACGAGCAGGTCGCCGCGGTGTGGCGCCCCACGCCGGCGATGGCCGGTCCGGGCGGGACGGTGGACCCGCAGTGGGTGCTCGCCGCCCTGGACTGCCCCGGGGCCATGGCCTTCATCGCGCGGGGCACCTTCGCCGGCCTCCTCGGCCGGATCGTCTTCGAGCAGCTGGCACCGGCCGAGGTGGGCGTCGACCACATCGTGACCGGCTGGGAGATCGACCGGGACGGGCGCAAGCTCTTCGCCGGCACCGCCCTGGCGACGACCGACGGCACCGTCCTCGCCCGGGCACGAGCCACCTGGTTCGAGCGCACCTGACCCCGGTCGGGTGGCCTGGGCCCGTCGCTACGCTCCGCCCCATGTCGCTGAGCCTGCGAGCCCGCATCGTCCAACGCCTGATCCCCAAGATCATGCCGGGGCCGGAGCTGTCCCCGGAGGTGCAGCGAGCCAAGCTGTCGCGGTCGCTGGGGCTGCCCAACCGCCGGGTCGACGTCGTCGACCTCCAGCTCGGCGGGGTGCCCGTCACGCGGGTGACGCCCAAGGGCTCGCCCCGACGCCGCCACCTGCTCCACGTCCACGGCGGCGGCTTCGTCGTCGGCACCGCGCGCGGCTTCGTCGGCTACCTCTCCGAGCTGGCGCTGCGGGCCGACGCCACCGTCACCTCGGTCGACTACCGGCTCGCACCCGAGCACCCGTACCCGGCGGCCATCGACGACTGCCTGGCGGCCTACCGCGCCCTGTGCGACGACGTGGCACCCGAGAGCCTCGCCCTCATCGGCGAGTCCGCCGGCGGCAACGCCGTGCTGGCCACCCTGGTCCGGGCCCGGGACGAGGGGTGGACGCCCCCGAACGCCGCGGTGCTGCTGTCCCCGTGGGTCGATCTGACGTTCTCGGGGGACTCCATCGGGGCCAACCAGGGCAGCGAGATCATGCTCGATCCCACGCTGTTCCGGTCCTGGCGCGACCACTACGTCGGCGACAACGACCCGGCCGACCCGGGCATCTCGCCCCTGTTCGCCGACCTGGCCGGCCTGCCCCCGCTGCACGTCCAGGCCACGTCCGCCGAGGTGCTCGAGGACGACGCCCGCCGCCTCGTCGACAAGGCGCGGGAGGCCGGCGTCGAGGTGGAGCTGGTCGTGCACGAGGATCTCTGGCACATCTTCCAGACCCAGGTCCCGCTGGTGCCGGAGGCGTCCGACGCCCTCGAACAGGCCGTCACCTTCATCCGCACCCACACCCTCGGCTGACCTCCGCGACCGCGCACAGCGTTCGTGGCAGAGTCCTCGCCATGTTCATGCGGTGCACCAAGACCCTGCTGGCCCCCGTCCTCGCGCTCGCCCTCCTCGGGGCCGCCTGCGGTGACGACGACGATGCGGAGGGCGCCGTCGACGCCGGTGAGGACACCAGCGTCGACGAGCCTGCGGGCGAGGAGGCCGCGGACGAAGCGGCCGCCGACGAGGAGGCCGATGCCCCCGAAGACGGCGACGGCGAGGGCTCGGCGACGTCGGGTGCCAACGGGACGGCGACCCTCGTCCTGGCCAACGGCGAGGAGTTCGAGTTCTCGATCCTGTGCTCGCTCGAGCCGCAGATGGCCGCCGACCAGGAGATCCTGTTCTCGGTGACCTCCTACGACGAGCCCTACGGCTTCGACGCCACCAAGTTCGGCGAGGACTCCGTGGTGCCCGGCATGGCGAGCATGGACGTCTACGACAGCGAGACCTACGAAGCCGTCTGGACCGCCTCCAGCATGGTGGGCGGCGGCGTCGACCTGGAGCTGGACGGCAGCACCGTCACGGGCAGGGGCACCTTCTTCGAGGGCGACGAGGGCCTCGGCGACGGGGTCGAGGGCGAGCTGACCGCCTCCTGCTGAGCGGTACCGTCGGCGGGGTGATCCCCCTCGGAGCAGCCCGCCGACACGTGCTGGACCGGGTGCCCCGGCGGGCCCCGGTCCCGGTGCCCGTCGCCGACGCCCTCGGCCTCGTGCTCGGTGAGGACGTGGTGGCGTCCGAGCAGGTGCCGCCGTTCGCCAACACGGCCATGGACGGCTTCGCCGTGCGGGCCGCGGACACCGCCGGCGCGCCCGTCGAGCTGGAGATCCTCGAGACGATCGCTGCCGGCCACGCGCCCACGGCCGAGGTCGGCCCCGGTCAGGCCAGCCGGATCTTCACCGGTGCGCCGATCCCGCCCGGGGCCGACGCCGTCGTGATGGTCGAGCGCACCGAGCTCGTCGACGAGCACCACGTGCGCGTCGAGATCGAGGTGCCGGTGGGCAACCACGTCCGCCCCGCGGGGGACGACCTCGACGTCGGCGCCGTCGTGCTGTCCGCCGGGGAGGTGCTGTCCGCCGCCCACCTCGGCGTCCTCTGCAGCCTCGGCGTCGAGTCCGTGCTCGCTCATCCCCGCCTCACCGTCGGCGTCGTGTCCACCGGTGACGAGCTGGTCGAGGGCGCCCAGCCGCTGGCGCCCGGGCAGATCCGCGACTCCAACCGCCGGACGCTGCTGGCCCTGGCCGCCGGTGCGGGCTGCGACGTGGTCGACCTCGGCATCGCCCCCGACACCGAGGAGGCGATCACCGCCGCCATCCGCCGGGGCGTCTCGACGTGCGACGCCGTGCTCACGAGCGGTGGGGTGTCGATGGGCGACATCGACCTGGTGAAGGTGATCCTCGACCGCATCGGCGACATGCGCTGGATGCAGATCGCCATCAAGCCGGCCAAGCCGTTCGCCTTCGGGCTGGTCGACGGCGTGCCCGTGTTCGGTTTCCCCGGGAACCCGGTGTCGTCGATGGTGTCCTTCGAGCTGCTCGGTCGCCCCGCCCTGTGCCAGGCGATGGGCCATACCGAGCTCGACCGGCCCGTGGTGCGAGCGGTCGCGGACGACGCGTTCGACCGGCGTCCCGACGGCAAGACCCACTTCGCCCGCGTCGTCGCTCGCCACGGGGGCGACGGTCGGGTGCACGTCACGACCGCCGGCGGCCAGGGCAGCCACCAGCTCGGCGCGATGGCGGCGGCGAACGCGCTGGCCGTCCTCCCCGACGGCGACGGCGTCGCGATGGGTGGCGAGGTCGACACCCTGCTCCTCGGCGGTGTGCCGTCCGAGTCCGGGCTCCCCATCGACCCGGCCTGAGGGCACTGGCGTCGATTCGTCGACGAATCGACGCATGGTTCTGTAAAGCCGACGAATCGTCGACGAATCGTCCCCCACTCGTTCGGACACGTCGTGAAGGATCCCGGGGTCCGCGACGTCCAAGGGGTGATGCAGATGACCGACGACCCACTCGTGGGCAGACCCCGCCGGCGGGACGCCCGGGACGAGCGCCTCGTCGAGGCCGCCCGCCGCGGTGACCACGCCGCCTTCTCGACCCTCCTGCGCCGCCACGATGACCAGATGCGGGCCCTGGCCTGGTCCGTGCTGCGTGACCGGACCGCCATGGACGACGTCTTGCAGGACGCGTACCTGAAGGCGTACCGCAACCTCGACCGGTTCCGGGGCGACGCCCGGTTCAGCACCTGGCTGCACCGCATCGTCTACCGGTCCTGCCTCGACCACATCCGCCGCCGGCGGGAGGTGGTCGGCCTCGCCGACGACGCCGAGCCGACCGCGCCCGGACGCACCCAGGGCGACGTCGACGAGCGCCTCGCCATCGAGCAGGCCCTCGCCGGCCTCGACCCCGAGACCGCGGCCGCACTGGTCCTCGTCGACCGCGACGGCCACAGCTACGAGGAGGCCGGGCACGTGCTCGGCATCCCGGCCGGCACCGTCGCCAGCCGACTCCACCGTGGGCGGCGCGCCCTGCGCGCCGTGCTCGATCCCACCCGCTCCGATCGGCATGGAGAGATCCGATGAATGAGCCCCGAGACACCGTCGTCGGCGCCGCCCTGCGACGCCTCGACGTCCCCGACCACGCCCCGGACTTCTGGACCGCGCTCGAGGCGCGCCTCGACGACGGCGGCACCGACACCGACGATCCCCCCACCGATGCACAGGAGGAGGAGGCCACCGTGGTCGACCTGCAGGATTCCCCGGCGGCGCGGCGCGCCGCCCAGCGCAACCGCACCCCCATGCTCGCCCTCGTCGCCGCCGTGGCGGTGGTCGTCGCCCTCGTGGTCGGCGTGTCCGTGCTCCGCGGCGGCGGGGACGACGAATCCCAGCTCGACGTGGCCGACGACCCCACCGAGGCGCCCGAGACCAGCGACCCCGACGTGGAGCCACCTCCGGCCGAGGACGATGCCAGCCCCGACACCACCGCCCCGCCCGAGACCACGACGTCGATGGTGGGGGAGCAGGCGGCGCCGGAGGATGCGGCGACCGAGTGGCTCGATGCGCTGGCCGCCGGGGAGTTCGACTCGGCCTACGACCTGCTCGACGAACAGTCGAAGGCGGACCTGTCCCGCACCGAGTTCGCTGACCTGTCGAGTGGCCTGAGCGAGGGCGCCGCCGCCTTCGCTCGTGACGGCATCGAGCGCTCGATGCGCGATGGCGATGGGTTCAGCGTGGTCACCTTCGCCGGCGATGTGGAGCGCGAGGGCATGATCGAGACTGCCGCATACCCGGTCGTGGTGACGGCCAGCGGGGTCCACTTCACGCTCGACGGGCCCCAGGTCGACCTTGATCCCAGCTACGCCCAGGGGTCCGGGACCACGCTCGCCTCGCCCCTCGAACTGGTCGTGCAGGAGGGAGCCGACGCCTGGATCTGGATCGACGGCGGCGACGCCACGCCGCTCGCCGGCCGTGGAGACGTTTCCGTCGATGTCGAGGCGGAGGCCGGCGCCGGCACCCACGTCGTCACGATCGTCGCGATCGAGGACGGCCGCATCACCGCCCGCTCCTACACCGTCGTGGTGCCCTGATCGACCAGGGCGGACGGGGACCGCGTCGCTAGCGTGCCGGCGTGGTCCTCGTCTTCGCGATCGTCGGTGCGCTGCTGGTCTTCGCCATCGCCGCGGCGTTCGTCGGCTCCGAGACGTTCCGGCTCGGCCACACGCCGACGACGACGGTGTTCGACATGGACGAGGCCGTCATCCACGTCGCCGAGAACCTCAGCGTCGAGTCCGCCATGGGCCTGACCATGGACGAGGTCAAGCAGCTCATCCAGTTCTCGCTCCAGCACCTGCGATCCCGTGGTCTGAGCGCCATGCCGGGCGAGGAGCTGGACCACGACGTCGAGCGGGCCCCGGTCGTGGTGGCCGACGACGAAGCCGTCGCGGTGGTGCTCGGTCGGGCCGACGAGGTCGGCATGGAGGTCACCGACGACGCTGTCTACGAGGTGCTGGACCTGCTGCTCGGCCACCTCGTGGCGATCGGCGCGGTCGGCCCTGCGGTCCCGCCCCCGGAGCTCTGAGCGGTCCGGAAAGGCGCGATCCGCGAGCCCCGCGCTGGGGCTAGCATCTTCGGCACCAGAGAAGGGAGGTGGTCCAACACATGTACGACAATCGTCTTGGGACCCTGGAGGTGGCTGGCCGCTAGGTCAGTCCTCTCGGACCGACTTGGTGGAATCCCACCAGGCCACCGCCGAGCGAATCGGCCGGGAGCTGGTCCCACCCGGTGCACACCACAACGATCGCTCGGTCCACGAACTGGAACGGGGAGGTGCTGGCATTGCCCGGTGCCTCCCCGTCCCGCGTATCGTGCCCGGCATGTCTGATCGCCTCGTTCGGATCGAAGAGCACCGGTGGCTGGGCGACAAGCGCTCCTTCGTCGTCCACGACCAGGACAACGTCTGCGACAAGGCGGTGCTCGACGACATCGCCGCGGCGGAGTCGTGGTTGACCTTCGGTCCCGACACGAGCGTCGAGGCCCGCAACCGCGGCTACAAGGTCTGCCCGGCCTGCGCAGCCAAGAGCGCCGACTGAGCAGCGCCACCCGCCCCGTGGCCGCCCGCCCCGTCGAGCACTTCGGCTCCGGCTCCCTGACCCTGGTCGGACACCTCGCCGGTGCGCTCGACTCGGGGCCGGCTCGTCCCGCGGTCGTCATCGTCCACGGCTACCCGTCCGGTCCGGCCGGCACCGCCGGCGCCGTGTCGGCGATGGCCGAGCTGGCCGACCGCATCGCCGACGACATGGGCTTCGTCGCCTTCTCGCCCTGCCTGCGGGGGATGGCGGGCAGCCAGGGTGCGTTCTCCATCAAGGGGTGGAAGAACGACATCCACGCTGCGGTCGATCACGTGCGGTCCACCGCCCGGGTCAGCGGCGTCTGGTTGATCGGGTTCGGAACGGGCGGGGCGCTCGCCATCTGCGCCGGCGCCGACGACACCGACATCCAGGGGGTCGCCGCCCTCGCCGCGCCCGCCGACTTCGACGACTGGGCCACCAACCCCCGACAGCTGCACGAGCACGCACGGGAGGTCGGCATCGTCCACGCAGACGCCACCACCGGGCTGCTCGACGGGTGGTCGCGGGAGATGCGGCTCACCAAGGCCGTCGACGGCGCCCAGCGGCTGCGACCCCGACCGCTGCTGGTGGTCCACGGCATGGCGGACGACCTCGTGCCCGACTTCGACGCCCGGGTCATCGCCGACGCGCACACCGCCGCCGAGCTGCGGCTGCTCGACGCCGCCGGCCACCGCCTGCGCCACGACCCGCGCGCCATGGCCATCCTCCTCGGCTGGCTCGACCGCCAGCGCAACTCCGCCGTCCCCCGCACCGCGTAGCCGTTCCGCCACCGCTGCCAGTTCCCCCGGGCTTCTGGCAGCGGCCACGGAACGAGCCGGTCGGTCAGTCCTGCTTCGACTTCTTCTTGGCCTTCTGGGCCTTCTTCCAGCGGCGGACCTCCATCAGCGACCCCTCGGAGGCCACGTCGGCGACCGAGCGGGGCGTGTCGTCGGAGAACGGGCCGGCCACCTCCTCCCAGCCGTCGGGCCGGATGCCGAGGCGCTTGGCCAGGATGGCCACGAAGATCTTCGTCTTCTCCTCGCCGTAGCCCGGCACCTCCCGCAGCCGGGCGTAGAGGTCCTTCGCGTCGTCGGCCTCGATCCAGATCCGCTCGGCGTGCCCGTCGTAGGTCTCGACCACGTGCTCGCACGCGCCGTGGATGCGCTCGCCCATGGACTTCGGGAAGCGGTGGATGGCCGGCTTCTCCCGGCAGACGTCCACGAACTCCTCGACCGGCATGGCGGCGATGCGCTGCGGGTCCAGGTGGCCGAGGCGCTCGCGCAGGGTGAACGGCCCGGTGAAGGCCCACTCCATCGGCACCTGCTGGTCGAGGAGCATCCCGAGCAGGAGCGCCAGCGGATCGTCCACGAGGAGCTGGTCGGCGTCGGGGTTCCCGGTGATCGGGATCTGGGGCGTCACCATGGGCCGAGCCTACGATCCGGGTCCATGGCCGGGGACCTGAGCGACGACACCTGGCAGGACCTGTACGAGGGCATCGAGCGCGTCCTGCCCGTGCGGGACACCTCCACCCAGCGCCAGGAGCTCGCTCGTCTGGCCCGGGTCTACCGCCGCCTCGACGACGACGGCCGGGCCGGGTTCCTGCGGCGGGCGGCAGCCCACCTCGGGGTCGACGAGGACGGCGCCCGGCGCGCCGCTGAGGCCCTGCTCGAGGATCCCGCCGACCCCGCCGCCCAGGTCGCCCTCCGGCGGGCACTGACCCCGAGGTTCTCCGACCTGCTCCACCTGCTCACCGGCCTGGACGGCGGCGTGAAGCTGCTGGTGGACCTGCGCGCCGACCTGCGGCACCTGGCCCGGGGGGAGCTGCCGATGGTGGAGGCCGAGCTCGAAGGCCACCTGGCCACGGTCTTCGACGTCGGTCTCCTCGAGCTCGAGCGGATCACCTGGGGATCCTCGGCTCGCCTGCTGGAGAAGCTGATCCAGTACGAGGCGGTGCACGAGATGGACGGCTGGGAGGACCTGCGGGACCGCCTCGACGCGGACCGCCGCTGCTTCGCCTTCCTCCACCCGGCGATGCCCGACGAGCCGGTGGTGTTCGTCGAGATCGCGCTCGTCACGGGCCCGCCCACGAGCCTGGGTGAGCTGCTGGATCGGGAGGCGCCCACCTGCGACGCCGAGGACGCCGACACCGCGGTCTTCTACTCCATCACCTCCTGCCAGCGGGGACTGGCCGGCATCCACCTCGGGACCGAGCTGATCAAGACCGTCGTGCGCGAGCTCCAGCGGGAGCTGCCGCACCTGGAACGCTTCGTGACGCTGTCACCGATCCCCACCCTGCGCACGGCGGCGCTCGACCTGGAGGAGGCCACGCGCGCCGAGCTCGACGACGGCACCTGGATCGACGGTGACGACGCTGGCGTCCGTCGTCAGCTGCTGCGCGCCACCGCCCGCTACCTCTCCACCCGGGTGGACGGGCGGGTGCCCGACCCGGTCGCGAACTTCCACCTCAGCAACGGCGCCCTCGTCGACGCCGTCCACTGGCGGGCCAACACCGAGGACTACGGCCTCGAGCGGTCCTGGGGGGTGATGGCCAGCTACCGCTACGACCCGCCGGCCATCGCCGCCAACGCCGCTACCTACGCGGCCGGCGGCGACGTCGCGGTCAGCGAGGACGTGCGGGCCCTCGCCACCTGACCGTACGGGGACGCGGCACACGCCTCGGAGGCGCGCACCGCGGCCCAGAACGCCTCGGGTCAGCGGGTCCAGGGGGGCGTGAGCTCGGGGTCGATGCCGTGGGCCTCGATGGCCTCGGCGACGGTCGACGCGTCGATCTGGCCCTGGGCGCAGAGCGAGGCGAGGACGGCGACGACGACGTGGGGGGCGTCGACCTCGAAGAACGAGCGCAGGGCCTCCCGGGTGTCGGAGCGGCCGAAGCCGTCGGTGCCGAGCGAGGTGTAGGGCCGCCCGACCCAGCGGGCGACCTGGTCGGGCACGGCGCACATGTTGTCGCTGACGGCGACGACGGGGCCGTCGACGTCGGCGAGGCGCTCGGTGACCTTGGCGGCCCGGGCGTCGCCGTTCGGGTGCAGGCGGTTGTGGCGCTCGGCGGCGAGGGCGTCCTCGCGCAGCTTCTTGTAGGAGGTGACCGACCACAGGTCGGCGGCGACGTCCCAGCGCTCGGCGAGCTCGTCGCGGGCGGCGACGGCGGCCTGCCACATCGGGCCGGAGAACAGGATGCTCGCCCGCTTCGACGGGCCGTCGGGGGCGTCGTGGAAGCGGTACATGCCCTCGACCGCGCCCTGGGCGATCTCGTCCGCGCGGTCCTCGGGCAGCGGCGGCATGGGGTAGGTCTCGTTGTAGAGCGTCAGGTAGTACATGACGTCGCGCTCGGCGTCGGGCGTGTCGGGCCCGTACATGCGCTCGAGGCCGGCCTTCATGATGAGTGCGACCTCGTAGGCGAAGGCCGGGTCGTAGGCCTCGATCGTGGGGACGGTGGAGGCGAGCAGCAGCGAGTGGCCGTCCTGGTGCTGGAGGCCCTCGCCGGTGAGCGTGGTGCGTCCGGCGGTGGCGCCGAGCAGGAAGCCGCGGGCGCGGGCGTCCGCGGCGGCCCAGATGAGGTCGCCGACCCGCTGGAAGCCGAACATCGAATAGAAGATGTAGAAGGGCACCATCGGCACGCCCCGGTTGGCGTGCGCGGTGCCGGCGGCGGTGAAGCTGGCCATGGAGCCGGCCTCGGTGATGCCCTCCTCGAGGATCTGGCCGTCCTTGCCCTCGGTGTAGGAGAGCAGCAGGTCGTGGTCGACGGGCTCGTAGAGCTGGCCGCGGCTGGCGTAGATCTTGATCTCGCGGAACAGGCTGTCCATGCCGAAGGTGCGGGCCTCGTCGGGCACGATCGGCACGACGCGCTCGCCGAAGGCGTCGTCCCGGGCCATGTTCCGCAGCAGGCGGGTGAAGCCCATGGTGGTGGCGGCCTCCTGCTTGCCCGACCCGACCAGCAGCTCCTCGTAGACCTTGTCGTCGGGGAGGGTGATGCCCTTGCGCGGTGGGACCGGCCGGGAGGGGAGCGGGCCGTCGAGGGCCTTGAGCCGGGCGTGGAAGTACTCGTGCTCGGGCGTGCCCTCGCGCAGGGAGATGTAGGGGGGCAGGTCGGAGTCGAGGTCGCTGTCGGGGACCTCCTCCTGCAGATGGAGCCGGTCGCGCAGGGTGCGCAGCTGGTCCTTGGTCATCTTCTTGATCTGGTGGGTCGCGTTGCGGCCCTCGACGTCGGGGCCGAGCGTCCAGCCCTTGATCGTCTTGGCCAGGATGACGGTGGGTCGGCCGTTGGCCTCGGTGGCGGCCTTGTAGGCGGCGTAGAGCTTCTTGTAGTCGTGGCCGCCGCGGGGCAGGTTGCGCAGCTCCTCGTCCGAGAGGTGCTCGACGATCTTGCGCAGCCGGGGGTCGGGGCCGAAGAAGTCGTCGCGGATGTAGCTGCCGTCCTCCACCGCGTAGCGCTGGAACTGGCCGTCGACGGTGGTGTTCATCTTGTTGAGCAGCACGCCGTCGACGTCGCGCTGGAGCAGCTCGTCCCACTTGGAACCCCACACGACCTTGATGACGTTCCAGCCCGCGCCGCGGAAGACGGCTTCGAGCTCCTGGATGATCTTGCCGTTGCCGCGCACCGGACCGTCGAGGCGCTGCAGGTTGCAGTTGACGACCCAGATCAGGTTGTCGAGCCCCTCGCGGGACGCGAGCGAGATGGAGCCGAGGGTCTCGGGCTCGTCGGTCTCGCCGTCGCCGATGAAGCACCACACCTTGCTGTCGGTGGTGTCGTCGACGCGCCGGTTGGTCAGGTACTTGAGGAAGCGGGCCTGGTAGATCGAGTTGATCGGCCCGAGGCCCATCGAGACCGTCGGGTACTCCCAGAAGTCCGGCATCAGCCGGGGGTGGGGGTAGCTCGAGATGCCCTCGCCGCCGACCTCCATGCGGAACCCGTCGAGCTGGGTCTCGGAGAGGCGGCCCTCGAGGAAGGCCCGGGCGTAGATGCCGGGGGCGGCATGGCCCTGGAAGTACACGTGGTCGCCCGGCGTGCCGTCCTCCTTGCCGCGGAAGAAGTGGTTGAA
>DMTU01000298.1:28521-28993 GCA_003476595.1 Acidimicrobiaceae bacterium
CGGAAGAAGTGGTTGAAGCCCACCTCGTAGAGCGCGGCAGAGGAGGCGAACGTGGCGAGGTGGCCACCGATGCCGTCGGCCTTCTTGTTGGCCCGCACCACCATCGCCGCGGCGTTCCAGCGGATGTAGGCGCGGATGCGGCGCTCGACGTGCTCGTCGCCGGGGAACCACGGCTCGCGCTCGGGCGGGATGGTGTTGACGTACGGCGTCGAGATGGCCGCCGGGGAACCGACCTGCAGCTCGTTGGCCCGCGACAGCAGCTTGGAGATGAGGAAGCGGGCCCGGGTCTTGCCGTGGGTGTCCACGACCGCCTCGAGGCTGTCGAGCCACTCGCTGGTCTCCCCGGGATCGATGTCGGGCAGCTGGTTGACGTACCCGTCGTGGCGGGGGTTGTCGGAGTGGAGGCCGTCGATCACCATGGGCCCAGCCAACCACGAGATCGGCCCGTTTGCTCCCCCGGGTAGGTTCGCCC
>DMTU01000298.1:29192-37195 GCA_003476595.1 Acidimicrobiaceae bacterium
CCCGCCATGGCGACGAGACGACGGGTCTGGACCGACGGTGCCTGCAAGGGCAACCCCGGCCCGGGCGGCTGGGCCTGGGTCGCCGACGACCGTCGCTGGGCGAGCGGAGCCGAGGCGCAGAGCACCAACCAGCGCATGGAGATCATGGCCGCGCACCGTGCGGTGCAGGCCCACGACGAGCCGCTGACCGTGGTGTCCGACTCGACCTACGTCGTCAACTGCTTCCGGGACGGCTGGTGGCGGGGGTGGCTGGCCAAGGACTGGAAGAACAGCCAGAAGAAGCCGGTGGCGAACCGGGACCTGTGGGAGCCCTTCATCGAGCTCGTGCGCGAGCGCGGCGACGTCGACTTCGAGTGGGTCAAGGGCCACGGCGGCGACGAGATGAACGACATCGCCGATCGGCTCGCGGTCGCGGCGGCGGAGACCCAGACCGAGCAGGAGGGCGACCAGGTCCCCGACGACCTCGGCGACGCCGACGCCGTCGGTCCGGCTCCGGCGGGGGCACCCGCATCGGCAGCCCCCGACCGCGACCGTCGCCTGCCGACCGGGCGCCTGCTCGGTGTGTTCGGCGCCCGCCCGCCCGAGCTCGGCGGCTACGACGCCAACCCGGTCAGCGACGCGGTCGGCCGCCGGCTCCAGGAGATCCTGGCGGCCAAGGCCCGCATGCACCCCGACCTGCACGTCGTGTCCGGCCTGCGCCTCGGTGCCGAGATGCTGGGCGCCGAGGCCGCGGTGGCCGAGGGCATCCCGGTGGTCGCCGTGCTCCCGTTCCCGGACGCCGACGCACCGTGGCCGGAGAAGTCCCGACGCCGCTTCGCCGACCTGCGCTCGGCCGCCGCCACCGAGGTCCTGCTCGAGCGCAAGGTCCCCGAGTCCAAGGCGAAGGTGGCCGGGTCGCTGCGCCGCCGAGATGGCTGGCTGGCCAAGAACCTGGACGAGGCCATCGTGGTCTGGGACGGCGAGGAGCCCTTCGTGGGGCGGCTGCTCGCCACGCTGCGCGACCGCCTCGGGGACGACGTCTGGGAGGAGCTCGTCCCGGCGACGGGACGATGAACGCGATGCTGATCGGCGCCGACACCGGCGGCACCTTCTCGGACCTGGTCGACGGTTCGGGCAACGTCACCAAGGTGCTGTCCACGCCCGACGCCCCCGACGACGCGATCCGCGCCGGCGTGGCGGAGCTGACCTCCGAGCGCCCCGCGCTGCTCGCCCACGGCACCACGGTCGCCACCAACGCCGTGCTCGAGGGCCGACTGGCCCGCACCGCGCTGATCACGACGCAGGGCCTGGCCGACGTCATCGAGATCGGCCGCCAGGACCGCCCGAGCCTCTACGACCAGTTCGCCGACCGGCCGGTGCCGCTCGTGCCCCGCGAGCTGCGCTTCGAGGTGGCCGGTCGCCTGGCGGCCGACGGCACCGAGCTGGAGCCGGTGGACCTCGAGGCGCTGCCGGACCTGCCCGACGACGTGGAGGCCGTCGCCGTCTGCCTCCTGC
Organism: Acidimicrobiaceae bacterium; assembly: GCA_003476595.1. Classification (GTDB taxonomy): domain Bacteria; phylum Actinomycetota; class Acidimicrobiia; order Acidimicrobiales; family Salinilacustritrichaceae; genus Salinilacustrithrix. Next base: position 30,687 of record DMTU01000298.1, read on the forward strand.
ACGCCGACCTGGATCCGTCGCACGAGCAGGCGGTCGCCGGCGCCCTCCGGGCACGAGGCCTGGACGTCGTCGCCTCCCACGAGGTCTCGCCCGAGTTCCGGGAGTACGAGCGCACGGTCACGACCGTGGTGGACGCGGGCCTGCGGCCGAGGTGCCGCCGCTACCTGCAGCGGCTCACCGACCTGGCCGAGGAGGTGTCGGTGATGACCTCGGCCGGCGGCCTGCTCGATGCCGGGACCGCGGCGGACCTGCCCGCCGCGCTGCTGCTGTCCGGCCCGGCCGGCGGGGTGCGGGCGGCCGCCGCAGTGGCGCTCGCCAACGGGTGGCCCGACGCCATCACCTTCGACATGGGCGGCACCAGCACCGACGTCTGCCTGGTCCGGGGCGGGGAGCCGGCCTTCGCCACCACCCGCCACGTCGGTGGCTACCCGGTGCGGTTCCCGTCGCTCGACATCCACACCATCGGCGCCGGCGGCGGGTCGATCGCCCGCATCGACGCCGGCGGTGCCCTCGTCGTCGGGCCGGCCAGCGCCGGCGCCGACCCGGGCCCGGCCTGCTACGGGCGGGGTGGCACCGCGCCAACCGTGACCGACGCGAACCTGGTCGCCGGCCGCATCCCCGCCGGTGCCAGCTTCGGCCGGCTGGAGCTGGACGCCGATGCCGCGCAGGCGGCCCTGGCCTCGGCCGGCGTCGACGCCGACGGCATCCTCCAGGTGGTCGACGCCAACATGGAGCGGGCGCTGCGGGCCGTCTCGGTGGAGCGGGGCGTGGACCCGGGCGGGCTGGCGCTGGTCGCCTTCGGCGGGGCCGGCGCGCTGCACGCCTGCTCGCTGGCCGAGGCCATGGACATCCCCGTCGTGATCGTCCCGGCCCGGGCCGGGGTGCTGTCCGCCGTCGGCCTGCTCATGGCGCCGCCCCAGCGCGAGGTGGTGCGCAGCCGTCGGGACCCCGGCGACCTGGCCACGCTGGCCGATGACGTCGAAGCGGTGGCGGCGACGGCTCGCTCGCTCCACGACGGCCCCGGTCCGGTCGAGGTGACGACGGCGATCGACTGCCGCTACGTCGGCCAGTCCCACGAGCTCACCGTCGCCGACCTCGACGCCTTCCACGACGAGCACGAGCTGCGCAACGGCTTCGCCCGACCCGACGCCCCGGTCGAGGTGGTGGCGGTCCGCGCCACGTTGCTGCGACAGCCGGCCGTCGATCTCGCCGACCTCCCGGTCCCCGAGCACCGGGCGGCGTTCGAGCCGGTGCGGGGGCCGCGCGTGATCGCCGAGCCGGACTGCACGATCTGGCTGGCGTCCGGCTGGCAGGCCGATGCGGGTGCTGCCGGCGCCCTCGTCCTGCGACGGGCGGTCTCGTGACCCTCGGCCCGGCCGCCCTGCAGGTGCTGATCTCCCGGCTCACCGGCGTGGCCGAGGAGATGGGTGCCGTGCTCCAGCGCGCCGCCTTCAGCCCCAACATCAAGGAGCGGGCCGACTGCTCCTCGGCGCTGTTCACCCCGTCGGGTGAGCTGCTCGTGCAGGCCGAGCACATCCCGGTCCACCTCGGCTCGATGCCAGCCAGCGTGGCCGCCGTGATCGCAGCGATCGACCTCGACGCCATGGCGCCCGGCGACCAGTTCGTCGTCAACGACCCCTTCGCCGGCGGCACGCACCTCAACGACATCACCGTCGTGGCTCCCTGCTTGGTGGAGGACGGCGGCGCCCGGCGCCTCGTCGGCTGGGCCGCGAACCGGGCGCACCACGCCGACGTCGGCGGCTCGGCGCCGGGCTCGATCCCGGCCGATGCGCGGGAGATCTTCGAGGAGGGCCTGCGCCTCCCGCCCGTGCGCCTCACCGACGAGGTGCGGGCGATCCTGTTCGCCAACTCCCGCACGCCCGACGAGCGGGTGGGCGACCTCGATGCCCAGGTCGGGGCCAACGTGCTCGGCGTGCGGCGCCTGGCCGAGGCGGCCGATGAGCCGATCGACGAGGTGATCGCCTACGGCGAGCGCCGGATGCGGGCCGCCCTCGCCGTCCTGCCCGACGGCACCTGGATCGCCGAGGACGTCATCGACTCCACCGGCTCGCACGCCGAGCAGCAGGTGCCGTCGAGGATCCGGCTGCGCCTCACCGTGGCCGGTGACGGCATCGAGATCGACTTCACCGGCACCGACCCCCAGTCCGACGGCAACGTCAACGCGGTCGCGGCGGTCACCGAGTCCGCGGTCGGCTTCGCGGTCCGGTCGGTGGTCGACCCGACCATCCCCGCCAACGGCGGCGCCATGCGCCCGGTGCGCATCCACCTGCCGCACGGCTCGATCGTCGCCGCCGAGCCGCCCGCCGCGGTGGGCGCCGGCAACGTCGAGGTGTCCCAGCGCGTCGCCGACGTCGTCCTCGCCGCGCTCGCGGAGTCGGCACCGGAGCGGGTGGCGGCCGGGAACCAGGGGACGATGAACAACCTGCTGATCGGCGGCCGGGGCTGGGTGTACTACGAGACCGTCGGCGGCGGGCAGGGCGGCCGCATGTCCTCGGGTGCCCCGGCGCCCGGCCAGTCCGGGATCCAGACCGGGATGACCAACACCAAGAACACGCCGATCGAGGCCCTGGAGCGCCACTTCCCCCTCCGGGTGCTGCGCTACCGGCTGCGACGGGGGAGCGGCGGCGCCGGGCTGGCCTCGGGTGGCGAGGGCATCGAGCGGGACCTGCAGGTGCTCGAGGACGTCACCGTGTCGCTCATCACCGAGCGGCGGGTGTCCCGCCCGAACGGCCTGGCCGGCGGCGAGCCCGGTGCGACGGGCGAGAACTGGCTGCTGCCCCAGGGGGACGACGCCCGGGCCGAGCGGCTGCCCGACAAGTGCACGATCCGCCTGCAGGCCGGCGACGTGGTGCGGATGCTGACACCGGGTGGCGGCGGTTGGGGGCCGACCCGGGAGCGCTCGGTGCGGCAAGATGGCGGCGTGGTGGAGCGCAGGGTGGATCGTTGACGGAGGCGGGTTCGGGCGACCACCCCGACAGCGGCGCCGAGCGGCTCGGCGTGGAGCGAGGCGACGTGCTGCGCCACCTCGCCGGCCGGATGGCCCGGGTCGGCGGCTGGGCCGTCGACGGCTCAGACGGCAGCGTCTACTGGTCCGACGAGCTCCACGAGATCCTCGAGTCCCCGATCGACCAGGGCGTGCCGCCGATCGAGGCCACGATCGCCCGCTACCCCGGGGCCCACCGCGAGCGGATCAGCGAGGCGCTCGACCGTTGCCTCCGCGAGGGCGTCCCGTTCGACCTCGAGCTCGAGGTCGAGACCTACGGCGGCCGGCGGATCCCGGCGCGGATCATGGGTGAAGCCGATCGCGACGAGGACGGCACGGTGCGCGGCGTGGTCGGGGCGTTCCAGGACATCTCCGACCTGCGCATGGCGACCCAGGAGGCCCAGGACGCGGCCCGACGCTTGGGCGCCACGCTCGAGAGCATGACCGATGCCGTCTACATGGTGGATCGGGACTGGCGCTTCACCTACGTGAACTCCAACGCCGCGCAGCTGCTGCGTCGCGATGCCGCCGAGCTGATCGGTCGTGGGATCTGGGAGGAGTTCCCCGAAGCGGTCGACTCCGCCCTCCACGACGTGTACTCGGCCTCGATGGCGGACCGCCACACCCGCCACCTCGACGAGTTCCACTTCCCGCCCCTCGCCACGTGGTTCCAGGTCGACGTCTACCCCGCCGACCAGGGGCTGGCCGTCTACTTCCGCGACATCACGCAGGCCCGCGCCGCGCGCCTCGCCCTGGAGGAGCGCGAGGCGGCCCTCCAGCGGCAGGCCGATCTGCTGGACCAGGCCCAGGACGCCATCATCGTCCGCGACCCCGAGGGGCGGATCACCTACTGGAACCGCAGCGCCGAGCGGATCTACGGCTGGTTCGCCGAGGAGGCGATCGGTTCCGACGTGCGGTCGCTGCTCTACGAGGACCGCATGGCGTTCGACGCCGCGCACGAGGCCGTGCTGCGGACCGGCCGGTGGGTCGGCGAGCTCCGCCAGCGCACGAGGCGGGGCGAGATGGTGGAGGTGGCGGCGCGCTGGACCCTGGTCCGCGGCAAGGGCGGAAGGCCCGAGGCGGTCATGGCCATCAACACCGACATCACCGAGCGCAAGCGCGTGGAGCAGCAGCTGCTGCGTGCCCAGCGCATGGAGAGCATCGGCACCCTCGCCGGCGGCGTCGCCCACGACCTGAACAACGTGCTCGCGCCGATCCTGCTCGCCGGCGAGCTGCTGCAGTCCGACTCGGCCACGATCGATCGCTCGTCGTTGGTCGAGACCATCGTGACCAGCGCCCGACGGGGCGCCGACCTCGTCTCCCAGGTGCTGTCCTTCGCGCGAGGGGTCGAGGGTGAGCGCCGCCCGGTCGATGTCGGCGCGCTCGTCGCCGACATCGGCGCCATCGTGCGGGACACGTTCCCGAAGAACATCGCCCTCTCCCTGGAGGTCCCGGCCACGCTGACGCCGATCGTCGGTGACAGCACCCAGATCCAGCAGGTGCTGCTCAACCTGGTGGTGAACGCGAGGGATGCCATGCCCAACGGCGGGCACCTGCGGCTGGGGGCGTCCCAGGTGCTGATCGACGACCAGTACGCCGCGACCACCCCGGGGACGAAGCCGGGCAGCTACCTGCTCGTCGAGGTCGAGGACGACGGCGAGGGGATGGCGCCCGACGTGCGCGACCGCGCCTTCGAGCCCTTCTTCACGACCAAGGCCCACGGCGTCGGCACCGGCCTGGGCCTGTCCACCGCGGTGGCCATCATCGAGAGCCACGGCGGCTTCCTCCACGTGTACAGCGAGCTCGACCGGGGCACCCGGTTCCGGGTGTACCTGCCGTGCGACCTCGACGTGCAGGAACCGCAAGCACCCGCGTCGACCGCGGCCGACCCGCCTCGAGGCTCGGGGCAGACCGTGCTGGTCGTCGAGGACGAGGCCGCCATCCGGGCCATGACCCGCCAGACGCTGGAGACCTACGGCTACCGGGTGCTCGAAGCCGCGAACGGGGCCGAGGCCGTCGCCGTGTTCGCCCGGGCAGCCGACGGCGTCCACGCCGTGCTCACCGACATGATGATGCCGGTCATGGACGGCCCGGCGACCATCCTCGCCCTGCAGGCCCTGGACCCGGAGGTCCGGGTCATCGGGGCCAGCGGGTTGCACGGGAACGGCAAGGTCGCGCAGGCCGCCGCCGCGGGGGTCGAGCACTTCCTGCCCAAGCCGTACGAGACGCGACGGCTGCTCGAGGTGCTCGCCGAGGTCCTGGGCGGGGATCCGTCGGAGGGCTGAGCGCCGCCGGTCAGGCGGTCACCACCACGTCTCGGCGCGCTGGGGCCGGCCGAACAGGTAGCCCTGGCCGAGCGTGACCCCGATCCGCTCGAGCGCGGCGCGATCCTCGGAGTGCTCCACGCCCTCGCCGAGCAGCACGGCGTCGAGCTCGGTGGCGAACTGGAGCAGGCCGGTGATGAGCGCGGTGCGCACCGGGTCCTGGTGCACGCCGTGGACCCAGATGCGGTCCAGCTTCACCAGCTCGGGCTGCAGCTCGAAGATGTGGCGGAGGCTGGCGTAGCCGGAGCCGGCGTCGTCGACGCCGAGGCCGGTGTCGCCGAGCTCCTGCATGCTGCGGGTGATGGCGCCGTAGTCACGCACCCGCTCGTGCTCGGTGATCTCGAGGATCACGCGGCGGTCGGCCAGCGCCAGCAGCGGCCGGAGGTCGTGGTCGATGAGCGTGCGGGCCGACACGTTCACGGACAGCCACGTGTCCGGGGGGAGGGTCCGTGCCGTGTCCAGGATGCGGCGCATGGCGGCCAGCTCGAGCTCGGCGCCGAGGCCGATGCTGGTGGCCTGGCGGAACCACAGGTCGGGCCGGCGGCCGTCCGGGAACCGGGAGAGGGCCTCGAAGCCCACGGTGGCGCCCGACCGGAGGTCGACGATGGGCTGGAACTCGGCCCAGAAGCCGCCGTCGCTCAGGAGCGCCTCGACCTGTCGCCGGTTCCCCGCGACCGCGCCGTCGGAGGTGAGGGAGCGGTGGACGAGGCCGGCGATCTGCGGGGCCAGGTCGACGACTGCGGACAGCGCCGACTGCTCGTCGCCGGTGCCGGCGACGCCGAGCACCCCGAAGCAGCTCCCGGCGATCTCCAGCGGTGCGTGGCACGTCCACCCCAGCTCACCGCGGTCGACCACCGGGCGCCTGGTCCCGTTGCTCGCCCCCCGCTCCAGCGCGAGGCGGAAGCGGCTCTCGGACGGCGCCAGGATCGTGTGCTCCACCGAGCCGTCGAGGGCACTGGTGAGGCTGAGCGCGTCGCAGTCCAGCTGCTCGGCGAAGATGCCGAGGAGGTTGGTGACCAGCAGGTGGAGGGGCTCGCTGCCGTCGAGTCCGGCGATGCGCTGCGCGAGCTGCCTGCGGTCGTCGAGGACGTCGTCGAGCTGGGCGAGCCAGCGGTGGCGCGAGCCGGCGTGGCGGCGGACGCGAGCGACGAGCTCGGCGAGCGCGACCGGCTTGGTGATGT
>DMTU01000298.1:37309-38599 GCA_003476595.1 Acidimicrobiaceae bacterium
GGCTTGGTGATGTAGTCGTCGGCCCCGAGGCGCAAGCCGGCGACCTTGCGGTCCAGGTGGCGATCTCCGCTGACGATGAGCACCGCCGGCTGCTCGGATCCGTTGCTGCCGCGGAGCTCGATCAGCACGTCCTCGCCGCGCATGTCCGGCAGATTCGCGTCGAGGAGGACGACCGTCGGGTGCATCTCGGCGAGCAGCCTGAGCGCCTCCGACCCGCTGGACGCGGTGAACACGGTGAACCCGTCCGCGCACAGCGCGGCCTCGAAGGCCGAGCGCATCGCGTCCTCGTCGTCGACGACGAGGACGACGTCGTTCGCCTGGCGCGGGGGTCCGCCGTACCGCAGTCGAACACCGTGCTCCATCGTGGCCACCGCACCCCCCAGGGACGAACCTCTCGAGCCGCCCCCTTGTGCGCCGGACGATAGCAGCAGGTTCGGGTAGGACGCGCCGTGCGGCCGGTTCGCGCCGATGCGCCGCTACGCCGCCGGCATGGCCGCCGCAGCGCACTCGGCGAGGGACTGCAGCGAGTCGATCTCATGGGTGTCGGCCACGTGGAGCCGACCCCAGTAGACGGCGATGGCGCCGACGGGTGCGCCGGGTCGGATGGGGACGACGGCGGCGCTGCGCACGAAGGTCGGCCGGTAGATCTCCTGGGGGATGCGGTCGTCGGCGAACACGTCGGCGACGATCGCCGGCCGCTGCTCGTGCATCACCCAGCCCGAGACGCAGGCGTCCATGGGGAAGCGCCGGCCCTTCCACAGGGGAGCGATGGCGTCCTCGTCCAGGTAGGCGCACTTGTCGCCGTCGCGCAGCACGAAGGCTGCGCCATCGGCTGCGACGAGGCGGCGGGCGCCCGTGCTGACGATCCGCTGCACGTCCTCGAGGTCGCGGGCGGACTCGAGCTCGGCCGTCACCCGGGCGAGGTACTGCGCTCGTCGGTCGGTCTCGGATGGGTCGGTCATGTTGGGTGCCTTCTCCGGATCCTCGTGGCCTTCCTCCCACGGCCCCTACCCGGTGACCCCTGACGCATTCGAGGGTCAGCGGCGGCGGAGGAGGGGGGCGAGGTGGCGCCGGACGGTGTCCTCGCAGCCGTCGTCGAGGTCGAGCGCGGTCTGCGGGGTCAGGACCAGGGAGATGGCGAGGCGGACGAGCAGCTCGGCGGTCGCCTGGGACTCGCGCTCGTCGACGGTGGGGTCGAGGGCGCGTGCGTAGCCGGCGAGCTGGCTGCTGGCGGCAGCGAGGACCGGGCCGCCGTCGACGGTGATCAGCCGCAGCAGGAGCGGCTCGTCG
>DMTU01000298.1:38690-40446 GCA_003476595.1 Acidimicrobiaceae bacterium
GGCTCGTCGCGGACGCGCTCGGCGAGTCCGGTGGCCCGGGCGACGCGCAGGCCGGTGCTGAACGCGACGACCAGCTGCTCCTCGGGATCGTCGATGCCGGCGACGGCGTCGGCCAGGGCGGCGAGGAGTCGCCGGGCCTCGTGGGCCACGGTGGCGGCGAGCAGCGCGTTGCGACCGTCGAAGCGTCGGTAGATGGTGCTGCGTCCGACGCCGGCCAGCTCGGCGACCTGGTCCACCTCGAGGTCCTCGAGGCCGACGTCGACGAGCAGGCGTCCGGCGGCGTCGAGGATGCGACGGTCGACGTCGTCGGCACCGGTGTCGACCGGCTGCGTCGCCAGCGCGGTGAGCACCGCGAGGGCATCGACGTGGGTCGCGACCTTGGGCATCAGGCCGAGATCGGCTCGGGGCGCGGCGCAGCGATGTGCTTCATCCGCTTGATCGAGCGCAGGTAGGGGCCACGGGTGAGTCGGTGGGGGACCACCCGACCAGCATCGCGGACCATCCGGCGGAACGCGGCGAGGGCGAGCTCGTCGGTGGTGGTCCAGGGGATGCCGAACCGGGCCCGGACCACGGGCGGCAGCCCGCCGATGGCCATGGTGCGCATCAGCGGCGTGGCGACGGTGGCGACCGGGCCGGGCATGCCGGGCGGGGAGACCCGGTCGTGCAGGGCCATGTCGATGGCGCGCTCGGCGGTGGGGGTGAGCTCGAGCCGGGTGCGACAGATCTCGTCGAAGCGGGACTGGAACGCGGCGTGGTCGGCGGGGACGGGACGGTCGCTGACGCCGTAGCGGCGGTACCACGTGACCGTCTCCTGGTAGAGCTGCTCGCGCGTGCGGGGCGAGAGGGTGCGGTGGTCCCACTCGTCCGCGGTCTGGAACATCTCCCACGTGAACGTGGCATGCGCCCACCAGAACGTCTCGGGGTCGAGGGCGTGGTAGCGCTGCCCGTGGGGGTCGGTGCCCGTGATGCCCTTGTGCAGGTCCCGGATGTGCCGGCCCCGCTCGTCGGCATCGTCGGCGAAGATCGTGGCCCAGATGCGGGGGACCGAGCGGTGGATGCGGTCCCAGGGCTCGTCGAAGAACGCCGAGTGCTCCTCCACGCCCTGGCCGACGTGGGGGTACATCAGCTGCAGGATGCCGGCGCTGAGCCCGGACAGGCCCGAGCGCCAGTCGGCCGCGATGCGCCACAGCAGCGAGCCGGCCCCGAGCGGGGCGCCGGGGGCGGGGTGGTCGGTCGTCTCGGGCAGCGGCTGGGACACAACAGCAGTGTATGTCCCTCATGACCGCGGACCATGTGTTCGTAGTCCGGATGGACGGGCTACGCGAGAAATGGCCCGCACTCGCTATTTCGTGACGAACCGGACATCGCGACAGTGGGAGGCGTGCCCACCGTCCGCACCACCTGCCCGTCCTGCGACACCGTGCTGATCGACGCCGGCGCCCTCACGGTCCGCCGCCGGCCCGACGCCACCCAGTCCGAGTGCAGCTTCGTGTGCCCCGACTGCGTCCAGACGGTGGTGCAGCCGGTGAGCGACAAGATGGTGCCGGTGCTGATCGGCGCCGGGTGCCTGGTGGAGGACTGGGGCGTGAGCGACGCCCGCTCCCTGCACCCCTCGGGCGGCGGCATCACCGAGGCCGAGATCCAGGACTTCGTGGCCTCCCTCGACAACGACGACTGGTTCGGCGAGCTCCTCAGCTGAACTCCGAGGTCCGGGCGGGCGATCTTCGGGCGATTGCAGGTGGGCCACGTACGATCC
>DMTU01000298.1:40550-41760 GCA_003476595.1 Acidimicrobiaceae bacterium
GCGACTCCCAGTCTGCGGAGGAGACGGCCGAGCGCGTTGACGCGAAGCGGCCGGCCCGACTCCGTTGGCTGCGGGCTGCGTTCATCCTGGTGGCGATCGCCTTCGCTGCGCTGGCCCTCGCATCCCAGTGGGAGGAGGTGCGCGACCGCATCGACCGCCTCTCCCTGGGGCACGTCTCGCTGGCCGCGGCGTTCGCGGTCGGCTCGCTCATGGCGAGCTTCCTGGCCTGGCGCGAGACCCTTGCCGGCCTCGGTGACCGCCTCAGCATCCCGGTGGCGGCTCGCATCTTCTACGTCGGACAGCTCGCCAAGTTCGTGCCCGGGTCGATCTGGTCCATCGTCGGGCAGGTCGAGCTCGCGCACGCGCACGGTGTGCGGCGGCAGCGGACGGCGACCGCCGGGATCGTCGTGCTCCTGATCAGCCTGACCATGGCACTCGTGCTCGGCGTGCTGGCGGTGCCGGCCCTGCTCGCCGCCGAGAGCGGGCTGTACGCGGCCGGTGTCCTCCTGCTGGTGCCGCTCGGGATCGTCCTGCACCCCGCCGTGCTGTCCTGGTGCATCGCGACCGGTCTGCGGATCCTGCGGCGCCCGCCCCCGGAGACGTCTCTCACGGGCTCCGCCATCCGACGGGTCGCGCTCCTCGCCCTGCTGAACAACGGCATGCTCGGCCTGCTGCTCTGGCAGTTGGCCATGGATGTGGGCGATTCGACATGGGTGCTGCTGCCGCTGGCCGTCGGCGCCTATGGGATGGCCACGGCGCTCGGGCTGGTCGTGGTGCCGCTCCCTGCCGGGGCCGGCGTCCGGGAGGCCGTCATCGTCGTCGTCCTCGCACCGGAGCTGAGCGTGGCCGGCGCGACCCTCGTCGCCGTGCTCGCCCGCTTGATCCTCACGAGCGCGGACCTCGCCCTCGCCGGTGTCGCCGTGGGTGTCACTCGCCTCCGGGATCGGCGCCACGCGTAGCTGCTCGATCTGTCTGGCATCTGGTGGCGATGCCACGCCGGGCCCTGCCGTGCGGCGCGCTGGTACCGTTCGGCTCCATGCCCGCCGGCGACGAGCCCAGCGTGCGGGTGCTGGTCTGCTCGCAGGGCTTCCCCCGGCACCCGGCGGACCACCACGCATCCTTCGTGCTCGACCACGCTCGGGCGCTGACCGCGTCGGGTGCCGACGTCCGCGTCTCCTGCCCGGCCGGTGCCGGCCTGCCGAGCACGGAC
>DMTU01000298.1:41923-42110 GCA_003476595.1 Acidimicrobiaceae bacterium
CGGCCTGCCGAGCACGGACGCCTACCCGGCCACCGATCGCCACGGTGAGCCGACCACCGTCGACGTCCGGCGCTTCCGCTACGCACCCCGCCGGTGGGAGACCCTCGCCTACAGCGGCGGCATGCACCACCGGGCCCGGGGTGCCGGGGCCCTGCTCCTGCCGCTGTTCCTCGTCGGCTTCCTGGTG
>DMTU01000298.1:42349-42577 GCA_003476595.1 Acidimicrobiaceae bacterium
ACGTCGTGCGCGGGTCTCGGAAGGTCGACGTCGTCCACGCGCACTGGTGGCTGCCGTCGGGCGTCATCGCCGTCATCGCCGGACGCATCACCAACACCCCCGTCGTCGTCCAGGTGCACGGCACCGACGCGGCCATGGCGCAGGGGCCGCTGCGCTGGTTCGCCCGCTGGGTCCTGCGCCGCGCCGATGCCGTCATCGCCGTCAGCGAGGACCTGGCCGGCTGGGTCC
>DMTU01000298.1:42814-43062 GCA_003476595.1 Acidimicrobiaceae bacterium
TGGGGTCGCGGGCGTGGACGCCACCGTCCTGCCCATGCCCCTGCGGTTAGCTCTGGCCGACGGCCTCCACGGGGACATCACTCCTCCGCCCGTCGAGGGGCCCGTCCTCGCCGTCGGCCGCCTCGTCCCGGAGAAGGGCTTCGACGTCCTCATCCGGGCCGCGGCCAAGGCATCGGTGCCGGTGGTGCTCGTCGGCGACGGCGGCCAGGAACCGATCCTGCGTGCGCTCGCCGACGAGGTCGGCGCCG
>DMTU01000125.1:0-2581 GCA_003476595.1 Acidimicrobiaceae bacterium
GGCGTCGTGGTCGCCGGGCCCGCCGCCATGACCGCGCTGATCGCCGGGTGGATCGTCACCGAGGTCGGCCGGCAGCCCTGGATCGTCTACGGCGTGATGCGCGTCGACGAGGCGGTCACCGACGCCGGCTGGATCTGGTGGAGCCTCACCACGATCGTGGTCGTGTACGGATCGATGACCGTGTTCGGGGCGCTGGTGCTGCGAGCCATGAGCCGGCGCTGGCGCGAGGGCGGGGAGATGCGGGTGCCGTACGGGCCCGACACCGAGGACGACGAGGTGGGGACCGACGTGCCCGCCGGCGTCCCGGGACCCGGGAGCGACGGGTCGTGAGCGCCGACCTCGTCGCCGCCGCCATGTTCGCCGGCGTGGTCCTCTACGCCCTCTTCGGCGGCGCCGACTACGGCGCCGGGGTCTGGGACCTGACCGCCGGCCGGGACGACATGGCCGACCGGGCCCGGCGTCAGATCGACCGCTCCATCGGGCCGGTGTGGGAGGCCAACCACGTCTGGCTCATCTTCGTGATCGTGATGCTCTGGACCGGGTTCCCGCGAGCGTTCAGCGCCGTCATGACCACGCTCGCCGTGCCGTGGTCGCTCGCCGGCCTCGGCATCGTGTTCCGAGGCGGTGCGTTCGTCTTCCGCAAGTCGTCTCCGACCTACGCCCAGGCCCAGCTCCACGGCGCGGTCTTCGCCGCCTCGTCGGTGGTGACGCCGTTCTTCCTCGGCACGATCGCCGGCGCCATCGCCTCCGGACGGGTGCCGATCGACGGCGGCGGCGATCCGCTCACCTCCTGGACCGGCCCGCTGTCCATCGTCGGCGGCGTCCTGGCCGTCCTGGTCACGGCGTTCCTCGCCGCGGTCCTGCTCACGGTCGACGCGGACCGCCGGGGCGATCAGGAGCTGTCGGAGTGGTTCCGCCGCCGAGCGCTGCTCGCCGCCGCGGTCACCGGGGTGGCTGCGCTGACGGCAGCGGCCACGATCGAGGCGACGGCGCCGTCGCTCGCCGACGGCCTCCACGGGCCGGGCGCGCCGCTGGTCATCGCCTCCGCCGTCGGCGGCATCACGACCGCGTGGGCGCTGCTCCGGCGGCGGCTGGCCGTGGCTCGGATCGGTGCATTCGTGGCCGTGGCCGCCGTCGTCACGGGGTGGGGCGTCGCCCAGTACCCCGACGTGCTGGTCGACGTCGCCACCATCGACGACGTCGCCGGCGCGCCGGTGACCATGCGCATGCTGCTGGTCGTGGTCGCCGCCGCCGGCGTCATCGTGGTGCCGGCGCTGGTGTGGCTGCTGCGCCTGGTCGACCAGCCGCGCTGGAAGTAGCCGGCTCAGCGACCCCGCTTGGCGAGGTACTTCTTGTAGTTCTCCGCCGACTCGCGCAGCTCGGGGCGGGCGTCGAGCACGGGCTGGATCTTCTCCCAGGCCTCTTCCTTCTTGTACGGGATGAACTCCCGGGGGAAGTAGCCCTCGTGGGGGCGGTAGTCCTTGAGGACCCGGCGGGCGACCGTCGACTTGTGCACCTCGTCGGCGCCGTCGGCCAGGCCCATGGTCGGGGCACCGGCGTACATGGCCTGCAGCGGCGTCAGGTCCGTGGTGCCGAGTGAGCCGTGGATGTGCAGGGCGTCGAAGGAGATCTCCCGCAGCACCCGGGCCATGGTGAACTTCACCGCGGCGATGTCGGTGCGGGTCTCGGCGCTGGACGTCTGGTCCATCTTCCAAGCCGTCTCGAGCACGTAGAGCCGCAGCATCTTGAGCTTGGCGTAGGACTCGGCGATCTTTTCCTGCACCATCTGGTGCTCGCCGATGATCTTGCCGTGCGACTCACGGGACAGGGCCCGCTCGCACATCATGTCGAAGGCCAGCGTGCACTGGGCGATGGTGCGCATCGCGTGGTGGATGCGCCCGCCACCGAGCCGGCGCTGGGCCAGGACCTTGGCGCCGTCCTCGGGGCCGAGGAGGTGGTCGGCCGGGACGCGCACGTCGTTGTAGATGATGTGGTTGTGGTTGCGGGGCTGGGGCTGGATCTCCACGCCCGGCGTCTCGCGAGGCACCACGAACATGCCGTTGGTGCACATGACGAAGAGGATGTCGGCGACCCGGCCGGCGGACGTGAACCACTTCTCGCCGTTGATGACCCACTCGTCGCCGTCGCGGACCGCGGTGGTGCGGAACAGGTTCGGGTCGGAGCCGCCTTGGGGCTCGGTCATCGAGTAGGCGGAGAACATCTCCTGGTTGAGCAGCGGCTCGAGCCAGCGCTTCTTCTGCTCCTCGGTGCCGTAGGCGGCGAGCATCTCCATGTTCCCGGTGTCGGGCGCAGCGGCGCCGAACATCTGCGGGGCGCCGGAGTAGCGGCCGATGACCTCGTTGAGCAGGCCGAGCTTGAGCTGGCCGAAGCCAGGGCCGCCGAGCTCCTCGTCCAGGAAGATCGCCCACAGGCCCTGGTCCTTGACCTCCTGCTGGAGCTCGCGGACGTAGGCCTTCACCACGGGGTCCGGTGACCGGACCGCGTAGGGGAAGACGTAGTCGAGCGGCTCGACCTTCTCCTTGCAGAAGTTCTCGACCCAGTCGAGCTTCTTCTGGAATTC
>DMTU01000125.1:2766-2936 GCA_003476595.1 Acidimicrobiaceae bacterium
CAGTCGAGCTTCTTCTGGAATTCGGGTTCGGTCTGGAAGTCCCATGCCATGGACCGCAGTGGATCAATGCAGGTGCATTGATGTCAAGCGGGACGTCAGCGCAGCAGGCGGCGCGTCTCCTCCGACACCGGCGTGAGCAGCAGCCCGGTGACCAGGTCGACGAGCTGGCT
>DMTU01000220.1:0-6237 GCA_003476595.1 Acidimicrobiaceae bacterium
TGGCCCAGGGCGATCGCGCCGCCGTTGACGTTGACCCGGTCCATGTCGACGTGGTGCTGGCCGGCCCACGACAGCACGACCGAGGCGAAGGCCTCGTTGACCTCGAACAGGTCGATGTCGTCCATGGTGAGGCCGCCGGAGCGCTCGAGCACCTTGGAGGTGGCCGGGATCGGGCCGGTCAGCATGGTGACGGGGTCGACGCCGGCGAGGGCGAAGGTGTGGAAGCGGGCACGCGGGGTGAGGCCGAGCTGCTTGGCCTTCTCCTCGGACATGATCAGCAGCGCCGAGGCGCCGTCGCAGATCTGGGAGGAGTTGCCGGCGGTGACCTTGCCGTCGGGGAGGAAGGCCGGCTTCAGGTTGGCCAGCGTCTCCATCGTGGTGTCGCGGATGCCCTCGTCGGCCGTGGCCATCTGGTCGCCGGTGTCGATGAGCTCGCCGGTCTCCTTGTCGAGCTTCTTCACCTTGACCGGGACGATCTCGTTGTCGAAGCGGCCCTCGTCGCGGGCGCGGGCGGCGCGGATCTGGCTCTCGAGGCCGATGCGGTCGAGGTCCTCGCGGGACAGGTCCCACTTGTTGGCGATGATCTCGGCGGACACGCCCTGGGGGATCAGGCCCTTCCAGCCCTCGATGTACTCGACGTCGGCGTAGCGGCCGGCGGCCTTGGGGCCGAAAGGGATCGAGCCGGGGGTGATGGAGGCACCCATGGGGGTGGTGGTCATGACCTCGACGCCGGCGGCGACGGCGACGTCGTAGGCGCCGGCGATGACGCCCTGGGCGGCGAAGTGCGCCGCCTGCTGGCTGGAGCCGCACTGGCGATCGACCGTGGTGGCGGGGACCGTCTCGGGCCAGCCGGCGGCGAGGACGGCGTTGCGGCCGATGTTGAGGCCCTGGTTGCCGACCTGCATGACGCAGCCCATGACGACGTCGTCGACGAGCGCGGGGTCGAGGTCGTTGCGCTCGGCCAGGGCCTTGAGCACCTCGGCGGCCAGGTCGGACGGGTGCCAGCCGGACAGCTGGCCGAAGCGCTTGCCTCCGGGGGTGCGGACGGCGTCGACGATGACGGCGGTTGCCATGGGTGTCTCCTACGGGATCGCGAAAGTTGACCGATCAGTCAAGACGAGTCTGTCTGCCTCGTCCGGTTTTCCGCAAGCAGGCGGCCGGTCAGCCCGTCGGGGCGGGCGAGGGCCGACGGGCCGACCGGCGAGGAAGGGCGAGGCGGTAGGTGAACATCAAGGCGGCGGCCGACGCGCGGCGATCGCCGTCCCGACGACCAGCGGGTTCCCGGCGTCGGTGCCGGCGGTGAAGGCGTGGAGCGTGGCGGCGACCGCCGCGCCGTGGCTACCGAGGTGGATCGTCCGCCACACCCGCTTCGGGAGCCGCCGCATCGCGAGGCTGGACAGCTGCACCGCGACGAGCAGCCACATCGCGACCACGCCGCCGGCGACGGCGACGGGCTCCCAGTCGCTGGCCAGGGGGATGAGGACGTCGGCGGCGCCGAAGTGCACGTAGGAGTCGGCCACGATGGCGGCGACGTGCAGCGCGGTGAAGGCGAGGGTGACGCCGGCGAGGCCCCGGTGCACGTCGAGCAGCCACGGGCCCTTCGGTCGGGTGCCGAGCGTGCGGGTGGCGAGGGCGAGCCCGGCCAGCAGCGACCCGAGGGCGGCCACCCACGCGGTGATGCCGGTGGCTCGGGTGAGGTACCACCACAGCTCCGGGTGGAGGGTCAGGTGCACGAGCTGGTCTCCTCGGGGAGGCTCGCCCGGTCGGCGAGCAGGGGGGCGATGTCACCGATCGCGCGGGTGGAGCCGTCGTCGAGGCTCACGAGGCCGACGCCGCCCTCCGCGGCGAGGAGCCGCTCGGCGTCGTCCCACGGCGCGAGGAGGGCGACCTTGGTGAGCACCTCGGCGATCGCGGCCGTGGCGGCGACGACGGTGGCGCTGCGGCGGTCGTCGCCCGCCGGATGGCCGGTGCGGGGATCGAGCAGGTGGTGGGCCTCGCCGGAGGTCGTCGTCCACCGCCGACGCCGGGTGGTGGACGTGGCCACAGCGCCGTGGGTCAGGCCGATGGCCAGCGCGCTGGCGGCTGCGCCCGGACCGTGGTCCAGCGCGCACCACCACCCGTCCCCCGTCGGAGACGCGCCCGCGCAGCGCAGGTCGCCGCCGAGGTTGATGCAGGCCCCGAGGGCACCCGTCGCGAGCACGGCTGCAAGGGCGCGATCGGCGCTGTACCCCTTGGCGATCCCGCCCAGGTCGAGTTCGACGCCGGGCGGGACCGTGAGGGTCGGACCGTCCGCCCGGCGACCGATCGCCGGGCGGACGGCGGGCAGCGGTGGCGCTGTCCGTGGTGGGATCGGAGCACCCGTCTGCACGAGGTCGAGGGTGCGGTCGTAGCCCGCGGCGCAGAGGTGGCCGCCGAGGCGGGGGTCGAACCACCCCTCGGTCCGGTCGAGGGCCTCGAGGGCCAGGGCCACCAGCTCGGCGGTCTCCTCGCTGACCGGGCCCACGCCGGGCGCCCCACGGCGGATCTCGGAGTCGGGGCGGAAGCGCGACCACCGGGCTTCGTCGGTGCGCACGACCGCTTCGGCCAGGTCGCAGGCCGCGGGAGGTGCATCGACGACCTGCACGTGGCAGTCAGTGCCCATCGCCCGGAATCGGTGCTCGTCGACGAGGACGACCTGCACGGTCAGCTCCCGCTGCTCGTCGTGCGCGGCGCGGCCGGGCGAGGGGCCGGCGCCGGTGCAGGGGCCGGGACCGGGGTGAGCGTGGGCGTCGCGCCCGGGCGGACGACCGGCGGACTGGTGGGAGCCGCCGTGGGGACGGGGAGGTGCCGGCGCACGATGACGATCCGAGCGGGCGCCGGGACGGAGACCGTCGCTGCCGAGGCGGTGCTCAGATCGAGCGGCGCCGGTTCGTCGGCCGGGCTGACCATGAGCCCGACCATCGCCAGGGTGCCGGCCGTGGCGGCCCCGGCGACCACGAGCCGGGCCCCGGCCGCCGGGTGCGGCCGCTTCCGCTTCGCCCGGGGGCGAGCCGGATCAGTCGTCATCGTCGTCGTCCCAGTCGTCGTCGTCCTCGTGGTCGTCGTCGTCCCACTCGTCGTCGTCGTGATCGTCGTCCCACTCGTCGTCGTCCCACTCGTCGTCGTCGTCCCGGTCGCCGTCGTCGCTGGTGACCAGGGCGACCGCAGGCGCGGGTGCCGGGGCCGGGGCCGGGGAGCCCGCCACCGGTGCCGCGGGCGGGAGGTCGTACACGTCCTGGTAGATCACCTCGACCGGCGCCGTGGTCACCTCGGGCTCCGGTTCCCCGACCAGGACCGCAGCGGGAGCGGGCGACGGCGCCGGCGACCCGGTGGACACGGTCACCGCGCCGGCGACGGAGACGAGGGCGACGCCGGCAGCGACGGCGCCGCCGAGGGCGAGGGCGGTGGTGCGCGTGAGGGCCATGTCGGCAACGTAGGGACGCGCCCACCAAGGCGATGTCAGCCCTCGGCAAAGGGTTTCCTAAGCCGGTGGCTGCGGACCAGGGCTGCGGTCGGCCATCCTTGGAGAGCCATGGCAGAGACCTACGAGGAGACGGTGCGCGCCCTCTCCGACGCGATCGTCGACGCGCAGCGCCCGGTTCGGATCCTCGACGCCATCAAGTGGGACGACCACGTGCGCGACGCGTTCTTCGCCTCGGGGTGCCGGGAGCAGCCGGTCGTGGACGAGGACTGGTACGCGCAGCGGGACCTCGGCTTCGACCTCGACGCGGCCCGCGAGCAGTTCCTCGACATCGAGCTGTGGATCAACACCTCGCTCGGCACGACGTCCACGCTCTCCCAGCTGCTGAAGCGGACGTGCGAGCAGTACCGCCTCACGCTCGACATGCTCGAGGCCCGTGGCACCGACGGCTTCGGGCCGCTGGCCGCGCAGCTCTACGGCACGACCGATGACGTCTTCCACGCCGGCGGCCCGCGGGTGGCCGACCTCGCCGGCCAGTTCCGAGACGCGCTCAGCTGGGTGTCGGACCTGCCCATCGACGAGCGGGACGAGAAGGGCATCGACGGCGAGTCCGCGGTCACGCAGCTGCAGGCGCGCCTCGACGACTCGATGGGCCCCGGCATGGTCAACGTCGTGCTCGACGACGGCATCGTCGCCGACGCCGCCGCCGGCTCGGACTACATCAAGCTGCGCGCGGATGCCATGTTCTCGGAGCGCCAGCTGGAGCAGCTCGAGTCCCACGAGGGCTGGGTGCACGTCGGCACCAGCGACAACGGCCGGGCCCAGCCGTACTGCACCTTCCTCGGGAAGGCGCCGCCGCCGGTCAACGTGACCCAGGAGGGCCTCGCCACCCTCACCGAGATCCTCTCGCTCACCTCGCACCCGATCCGCCTGCTGCGCATCGCCGACCGCATCGAGGCCATCGCCCTCGTCGAGGACGGCGCGTCGTTCGTGGAGGTCGTCGAGCACTTCCGCACGCTCGGCCTCGACGAGGACGAGTGCTGGCAGCTGGTCATGCGGGTCTTCCGCGGCTCCACGCCCACCGGGCGGCCCTTCACCAAGGACCTCGGCTACGGCAAGGGCCTCGTGCTCACCTACGCCTACGTCCGGGTGGCGATCCGCACCGGCCGGCTCGACCGGGTGCCGCTGCTGTTCTGCGGCAAGGTCGACATCAACAACATGGGGGCGGTGAACGCCCTCTACGACGAGGGCCTCATCGACCCGCCGGCGTTCCTTCCCGAGGTGTTCCGCGACGTCAACGCCCTGGCCGCCCAGGTCGCGTTCAGCCGGTTCCTGCGCGACCTCGACTTCGATCGCCTCGCCGCCGACTACGGCCCGCTGCTCGGAGCACCGGCCGTGCCGGAGGAACCCGACACGCTGGACTGACCCGCTCGGGCCTGACCCGGCGCGCCGGCCAGGTCAGGCCAGGAGCTGCATCGCGAGGCTGACCACACCGAGGAGCACGGCGATCATGCCGAGCACGACACCGGTGCGCGCCTTGGAGAAGCTCGCGGCGCCAGGGCCCCTGCGCATGGCGGGGACCCCCGTGGCGATGGCGAGCCCCGCCAGCGCGAGGGCGAGCAGCCCGAGGCCGGGCAGGGTGGCGACCACGACGCCGGTGCCACCGGCGAGCAGCGACACGAGACCCGGCCGGCGGCGGACGACGCTCCCGGCGTCGCGGGTGTCCGCACCGTCGTCCGCGTCGACCTCGCTCGCGTCGTGGTGCTGCGTCGTCGGGTGGGTCACCGCGACCCCTTACCCGGGACGAGCGGGGAACAGTGCGAGATCGGGTTACGGTCGGCCGGCCATGACCGCATCGTCCCCGTCGCGGTGGTCGCGACGCCGCTTCCTCGGCGCCACCGGGGCCGGGGTCGTCGCCGTCGCCCTCGGCGGATGCCAGGACGACGGCAACGCCGGACGGGGTCCGGTCGGTCCGTCAGCGACCACCTCCAGTGCGCCGCCCGAGCCCGAGCTGGAGACCCTCGAGGCCATCGACCACGGCGCCCCCCAGGGCCCGGCGCCGTTCGGGCTCGGCGTGGCGTCGGGTGACCCGGACCACGAGTCCGTCGTGCTGTGGACGTGGGTGGACCGGGATCCGTCGGCGCCGGTGCCCCTGCTGGTGGAGGTCGCCCGCGACGACGCGTTCGAGGCCATCGTCGCCCGGGAGGAGCTGCGCGCCGACCCGGCCGAGGCGATGACGGCCCGCATCGTCGTGCGCGGGCTGGCACCCGACACCCGCCACTGGTTCCGCTTCGTGCTCGACGGCCACGTCACGCCGGCGGCTCGCACCCGCACCGCGCCGGCCCCGGGAGCGCTCCCGGACCAGCCCCTGCGGGTGGGGCACCTCTCCTGCCAGCGCTGGTCGTCGGGCTACTGGACCGCCCTCGACGACGTCGCCGCGCAGGCCCCCGACGTCGTCGTGCACTGCGGCGACTACGTCTACGAGTCCGACAGCGGCTCGGTGCGGCCCGTGGACGAGGCGCCGCCCACCGATCTCGACGGCTACCGGGCCCTGTGGCGCCGGTACAAGGCCGAGCCCGAGCTGCAGGCCGCCCACGCCGTGGCGCCGTGGCTCATCACCTGGGACGACCACGAGGTCGTGAACAACTACCAGGGCGCCGCGACGACGGCCGGGCCCGGTGGCGAGCAGCTCCTCGAGCGACGGGCGGCCGCGTACCGGGCGTGGTGGGAGTTCACCCCGACCCGGCTCGAGCCGCCGGAGGGGCCGGACCTGGCGATCCACCGGGTCGTGGACTGGG
>DMTU01000220.1:6298-6533 GCA_003476595.1 Acidimicrobiaceae bacterium
CCCGCTTCGTCCTGCTCGACACCCGCCAGTTCCGCGAGGAGCAGCCCTGCGACGACGCCGTCGGCACCGACCTCGGCCCCCGCTGCGACCAGACCGCGACCACGACGATGCTCGGCGACGCCCAGGAGGCCTGGTTCGACGAGGTCGCAACCGGCCACGACGCCGTCTGGACCACCGTGGTCCAACAGGTCGTGGTCCACCAGTGGCGCATCGTGCCCGGCAACGTGCTGTGGAA
>DMTU01000318.1 GCA_003476595.1 Acidimicrobiaceae bacterium
GCCGCGGACGCCGGCACGGCGATCCTCTTCGGGGAGGCCGCCCGCGTGCACGCCGCGGACGCCGGCACGGCGATCCTCTTCGGGGAGGCCGCCCGCGTGCACGCCGCGCTCGT
This sequence comes from Acidimicrobiaceae bacterium, assembly GCA_003476595.1. Lineage (GTDB taxonomy): Bacteria > Actinomycetota > Acidimicrobiia > Acidimicrobiales > Salinilacustritrichaceae > Salinilacustrithrix. The sequence goes on from DMTU01000318.1 coordinate 114, forward strand.
GCACGACCACGCCGACCAGCTCGGTGACGAGACCCGGGACCGGCTCGCGAAGGGCGCCGGGATCACCGAGGCCGCGCTCGACGCGGCGCGCGCCCATGCCGAGCCGTGGCGCGCCGAGCTGGACGCCGCGCTGGCGCGGACCCCGGTCATCGCCACCGCCGGCATCATGGACGAGCCCCCGCTGCTCACCGAGCCCCAGCGGCTCGACACCCGGGCCCCGAACGTGGCCGTGAACCTGGCGGGCAACCCGGCGATCGTCGTGCCGGTGCCCCGGCCGGGGCACCTGCCCACGGCCGTGCAGCTGATCGGGCGGCGGGGCGAGGAGGAGGTCCTCGTCGCCACCGCCGCCGTGCTCGAAGCGGCCGGCTCCTAGCTGACGTACTCTTCTCGCAGGTCGCGCTTGACGAACTTGCCGTTGGCGTTGCGCGGCAGCGGTTCCGTGCGGAACCAGACGTGCGCCGGGATCTTGAACTTGGCGATCCGCTCGGCGAGGAACGAACCCAGCCCGTCCTCGTCCAGGGAGGCGCCGTCGCGCAGCACGATGGCCGCACCGACCTCCTCGCCGAGGCGCTCGTCGGGCACGCCGAAGACCGCGACCTCGGCGACGTCGTCGTGCTCGTAGATGGCCGACTCGACCTCGGAGCAGTAGATGTTCTCCCCACCGCGCAGGACCATGTCCTTGGCCCGGTCCACGATGTAGACGAAGCCGTCCTCGTCGATCCGGGCGATGTCGCCGGTGTTGAACCACCCGTCCCGGATCCCGTCAGCCGTGGCGTCCGGCCGGTTGAGGTAGCCCTTGATCACGACCGAGCCCCGCACGCACAGCTGGCCGATGGTGTCAGGGCCGGGAGGCAGGTCGTCGCCCGAGTCGTCGACCAGCTTGGCCTCGAGCGTGGGCACGACCGGACCCGCTGATGCCGGCTTGGCCACGAAGTTCGCCGCGGCGTTGGCGGTCACGATGCCGTGGGTCTCGGTGAGGCCGTACCCGGTGGACGGTGCGCCCTTGGACAGCGACTTGTCGATCTTCTCGACCAGGTCGGGCTGCAGCGCCGCCCCACCGCCGCCCATGCCCTGCAGGGAGGAGGTGTCGCGGGTGGACCAGTCCGGGTGGGCGAGGAGCTCGCGGCTCATGGTCGGCACACCCGAGAAGTTCGTCACCCCTTCGCGCTCGATCAGCTCGAGGGCCCGGGCCGGATCCCACTTGTAGGTGAGGACGAGGCGGCCACCGGCGAGCGTGCACGGGTGCAGGACGCAGTTGTTGGCCGTCACGTGGAACAGCGGCGTGGGCGCCATCATCACCGGCTGGGCCGGTGCAGCCTCCGGCTCGGCCGGCGCCGGCGCGTCGCCCGCCTTGGCGGCGGCGGCGCCGGCGACCATGGTCATGAACACCAGGTGCAACATGTTGTGCACCGACCCCCGGTGGGTGAGCTGGGCACCCTTGGGAGGGCCGGTCGTGCCGGACGTGTAGAAGATGCAGGCGTCGTCGTCGGCGTCGATGGTGGCATCGGGCAGCGTGTCCGGCGCGCTGGTCGGGTCCACGACGTCGGTCCAGCGGCTCGCATCCACAGGCAGCTCGCGGTCGGAGCGCACGGTGATGAGGTGCATCGGCTGCTCGGCGCGGACGGCGTCGAGATGGGGCAGGACCCGCTCGAAGCGCTCGTCGTCGGCGATCAGCACCTTCGGCCGCGAGTCGGTGAGCCCGAACTCCATCTCGGGACCCGTCCACCAGGCGTTCATGCCGACGGCGGCGGCGCCGAGGGACACGATGGCCCAGTACGACACGACCCACTCGGGATAGTTGCGCATGGCGATGGCGACCCGGTCGCCCTCGCGGACGCCGTGGGTCTCGCGCAGCACGTGGGCCAGCGACCGGACCTGGGCGTGGACCTCGGCGAAGGTGTACCGCTCGTCCTCGTAGACGATGTAGTCCTTGTCGCCGTGGGCGGCCGACATCTCCCACACCGCTCGCATGTTCGGTGGCGCGCTCTTGAAGGTCTTGATCGGCACGCCCCGGACCTCGATCGTCTCGATCTCGAATGAGCCCCCTGGTGCCGTGAGCTCGTCCCATGCTTCGCGGAAGTGATCGGTCACGTTCCGATCCTGGCCCACCGGGAAGACGAGCGTCACATCGGGGGCGGCACCGCACGGTCGCTCACCCAGTTGCCGTGGAACCCGAGCGGCACCCGCTGGGGCAGGCGGACGCGGGCCACGTAGCCGCGACGGTCCAGGTCAGCGGCATCCATCACCACGAAGTCCGTGTCGCCGCTGCCGAGATCGTGGACGAACGTGAGCAGCCAGCCCTCGTCCTCCTCGGTGCCGCCCTGGCGGGCGACGAAGACCGGCTCCCCCGCGGCTCGGCCCGGGCCGTGGTCGAACTCCCACCGCTGGCCGGTCTGCAGGTCGTGCTTGAGGGTGGGCCAGCCGGCGCCGTCGTCGAGCGACGGTGAGGCGCAGTAGCCGTACCGGTAGGGCTTGGCGGTGCGGGAGCCCCGGTGGCGGGGGAACTCGTTGGCGCGCTCGTCGACGACCGTGGTCGACACCGTGCGGGCCACCGGGTCCAGCTCCCAGCGCTCCAGGGTGGCCTGCCCGTCGTCACCGAACGGACCCAGCACGTCGACGTCGAACATCCGCTCGTAGCGGCACAGGTCGATGACGACCTTGCCGTCCGCATCGTCGTACGCGTTCATCGGGTGGAACACGTAGCCGATCGGCACGTCGATCCAGATGATGTCCTCGGGGGCGCCCTCGCGAGGCAGCAGCCCGATGCGGTTGCCGTAGTCGGGGTTCCAGCGCATCGGGAAGCGGTCGCCGGCCATGGCCAGCTCGATGTCGACCGTGCACGGCTGGTCGTAGATGACCGCGTAGCGCTGGGTGAGCGACATGTCGTGCAGCATCGTCATGCCCAGGGGGATGTCGAGCGCCTTGCGGACCCGGCCGTCGGGGGCCACGACGACGTACTGGATGTGGTCCATCCAGTTGGCGGGTGCGTAGACCATGGCGTGCATCTCGCCGGTGTCCGGGTCCAGCTTGGGGTGGGCGGTGAACGCCCCGGGCAGGGTGCCGGAGAAGTCGTTGCGACCCACGGTCTCGAGCTCGTAGGTGAGCTCGACCGGGGTGCCGCCTGCCTCGACCGTGGCCCACGTGGTGCCGGCGAAGCCGCCCACGTTGGTGTTGGGCCCGCCGGGGCTGTCGTTCCAGTTGGGGCCGGGGACGTCGCCGGTGCCCCGCACCTCACCGACGTGCTGGGAGCCCACGTAGCGGTTGCGGTACCACTCGGCCCGGCCGTCGAGCAGGCGCACGCCGTGGACCATGCCGTCGCCGAGGAACCAGTGGTGCGTGGCCGGGTCGACGTCGTCGATCGGGTTCGGGCCGTTGCGCAGGTAGCGCCCGGCCAGCTCCTCGGGCAGCCCACCCTCCACCGGCAGATCGAAGGCGGTGACCTCCTCGGTGACCGGGGCGTAGGGCCCGGACAGGTAGCGGTTGCCGTACCCCGACTGCTCGGTGGGCTGCTCGGTGGCGGTCATGGTGTCCCCTCGGTCGTTGCGTAACTTAGTTATCGACGTAACATTGTTACGTGGCTGCCGCCGTGTCAACCCCCGATCAGCGCCAGGCGATCCTGTCCGCCGCGCTGGCGGTGCTCGCCCGCGACGGCGAGTCCGCCTTCACCGTGCGTCGCATCGCCGAGGAGGCCGGCTGCTCCACCACCGGCGTCTACACCTGGTTCGGCGGCAAGGCCGGGCTGGTGGATGCCATCTTCATCGACGGCTTCGAGTCCTTCGACGCCGCCCTGGCACCGGCGTACGCCTCCGGCGACGTGGGCGCGTCCGGTCGGGCCTACCGGCGCTGGGCGCTCGACAACCCGACCCACTTCCTCGTCATGTTCGGGCGCGCCGTCCCCGACGTCGTGCCGGGCGATGCTGCGCTGGCGCGCGGCTACGAGTCGTTCCGCCGCCTGGTCGACCACGTGCACGCGGTCCGTCCCGAGCTGAGCGAGGAGGAGGCCTTCGACTGGGCGTACCACGTGAACGCCACCGTCCACGGCTACGCGCTCACCGAGCTCACCGGCATGAGCACGGCCCCCGACCGAGCCGAGGAGCTCTACGAGCTCGGCCTGCGTCGCCTGCTCGAGCCGCTGCTGCGGGAGGGGGACGGGGGCTAGAGGACCAGGACGGAGCCGACCGCGCACGCCACGCCGAGCGCGGCGACGAGGGCGATGCCGACCTGGGGCGGCGCGCCGAGCTTGGGTCGCACGACGTCGTGCAGCACGCCGGCGGCCAGACCGCCGAGCAGCCCGCCCACGTGGCCGCCGATGCTGATGCCCGGCACCAGGAAGGTGAAGGCCAGGTTGATCAGGATGACGGCGCCGAGGCCGGTCTGGAGCGGGTTGATCCCCCGCACGAGCTGGGCCACCACGGCGTAGCCGAACAGGCCGAACACGGCGCCCGAGGCGCCGACGGTGAGCGCGCCCGGATCGAGCACCATCACCCCGAACGAGCCGGCCAGCATCGACGCGAAGTAGACGGCGCTGAAGCCGACCCGACCCAGGGCCGGCTCGAGCTGCTTGCCGAGGATCCACAGCACGTACATGTTGAAGCCGAGGTGCAGCAGGCTCCCGTGGAGGAAGCCGCCGCTGATCAGCCGGTACCACTCCCCCTCGGCCACGCCGAGCAGCCCCTCGGAGGACAGGCCCTGGCCGATGAGGGCGAAGTCGAGCTGCACCTGGAACGAGGGCTCGGTCAGCCCGGCGCCGAGGCTGGACACGACGTAGATGGCCACGTTCATGGCCACCAGCGCCGTCGTGACCACCGGGTTGGCCGAGGACTGCAGGGTGCGGGCCGTGATGACCTTCTGGCCGGCGCCCTTCACGCACTCGGGGCAGTGGAAGCCGACCGAGGCCTGGTTCATGCACGACGGGCAGATGGGGCGGTCGCAGCGCTGGCAGCGCACGCCGGCACGGCGGTCGCTGTGGCGGTAGCAGGTCTGGACCTCGGTCGTCACGGGTGCTGACGGTATCGGCACTTCCCCGCGGCCGGGAGTGGGTAGGCCCCTGGCATTGCT
>DMTU01000036.1 GCA_003476595.1 Acidimicrobiaceae bacterium
GTTCATGATCCAGCTGGTCGGCGACGAGCTGTACCGATCGACGCCCGCCGAGATGATCACGGCGACCGACGCCGCCCGGGCGGTCCCGGCGGCCCGTCGCCGCCTCGGCCGGCTCGTCCACGAGCCCGCTCTCGCCGATCTCAGCGATGTCGACCGGTCCTTCCTCGTGGCGATGGCCCACGACGATGGGGCCGTCCCGCATGGCCGACGTCGCCGCCCGCCTCGGTGTGGACGCCAACTACGCCAGCCAGTACCGGCTGCGGCTGTTGGCCGCCGACGTGATCCGACCCGCCGGACGGGGTCTGGTCGCGTTCGAGCTGCCGTATCTACGCGACTACCTGCGCGAGCACGTCACGCTGAGCCTCCCCGACCGGGCCAAGATCGAAGCTCCTCCCACGGCCACGCCTGACGACGAACCTCCTCGTCTGAGCCTCTAGCTCGCGTTGTGCCCAGGGGTTCGGGTTGGCCGCCGAGCCTCAAGCATCCGCTGTCGTCCGGACTGCGCAACAACATGGCGGACGGCCAGACCAGCTGGCTAGGACGCGGTCACTCGTCCCGTGGCTGTAGTGGACGACCGCTTCCCGCCCATAACAGCACCGACCGGGAATAGCGACCGCCGACCGTACGGGCTATCGGCACATAGGAGCGGAGACTTCGCTCCTCCATGGACCGTTTTATGCCTGTTCGCGCTCGCTCATGCTGGGGGGCGCCGCAGGACAGGAACGCTTCCTCATCTCCTTCTCATCCTGATCTCACGCGGCGCCGTCATCTTCCAGACGTGGGGACCGCTGGACGAATCGCGCTGTTCGGCCTAGTGGGTTTCGCCGCGGGTCTGGCCGGTGTCCTGATCGGTCAGCTACTCAACGAGCCGACCCGTCACACCGTGCCGGCCATCGACCTGGACGAGTTCTCTCCAGCCGGCACCAGCCCTTCGACGACCTTCACGTCGGAGGCCGGCGGAGCGACCGTGGCTCCGCCGCCAACCGTTGGTCCGCCGCCACTACCGGCCGCTACCACTGCACCACCGCCGACGACCGCTGGGCCAGGATCCTCGCCTGCGCCACCGCCTCCACCCGAGTCCGACGACGACGACGATCTCGGTGACGAGGGGTCCGACGATGATGACGACGACGACGGAGACCTCGATGACTGAACGGCCGTTCCGTTTGGGCTTCCGGGGCCGCGTCCTCGGTCTGGTTGCAGTGCTGCTGGTAGGAGCGGTATTTGCAGGCTTGTTGTTGCAGAGAGCGGTGCTTCTTCGCCGTCTCGACCGACAGGTTGTGGCTGAGCTGGAGCAAGAGCGTGATGAGGTCGAGGTACTCGCCGCCGGTAGCGACCCGGAGACGGGGCGACCGTTCGCCGGGGACGTGCGGGCGATCTTCGACACGTTCCTGCGCCGCAACGTGCCTCACGAGGGCGAGGTGTACCTGACGTTCGTCGACGGGCAGGTGCATGCAGCGTCTCGTCCACCGACCGGCATCCGGCTCGACCAGCAGCCGGAACTGGCGGAGCGATGGGGTTCGCTGCGCGCAGCCGAGCGGGGAAGGCTTGGCACGGAAGGCGGGCCAGTCGAGTTCCTCGCGGTGCCGCTACGAACGGGAGGCGAAACCGCAGGCGTGTTCGTCGTCGCCAACTTCCTGCGCGGGGAGCAGGCCGAGATCGACGACGGCTTTCAGATCGCGGTTGTCGTCAGCGGCATCGTGCTGTTCGTCGCGATCGGCGCTGCCTGGGTCCTCGCCGGGCGACTCCTGCGGCCGGTGCGCCAGCTGACCGACACCGCCCGGTCGATCGGGGACCAGGACCTGTCGAGACGGATCCCCGTAGACGGTCACGACGAGATCGCTGAGCTGGGGCGGACGTTCAACTCGATGCTCGGCCGCCTGGAGGAAGCGTTCGTTCTCCAACGAGCGTTTGTCGCCGACGCAGGCCACGAGCTGCGAACACCGATCACGATCGTCCGAGGTCACCTCGAACTCATGGGTGACGACCCCCAGGACCGTGAGGAGACGCTGGCAGTCGTGACCGACGAGCTCGACCGGATGACACGCCTCGTCGAGGATCTGCTGCTGCTGGCGCGGGCCGAGGAGCCGGACTTCCTAGAAATCGAGCCGGTCGAGTTGAGCGATCTGACGACCGGAATGATCACCAAAGCCCAGACGCTCGGTGATCGCAGATGGCTGGTCGACGCCTGCGCCGTCGGGGTCGTTGCCGCCGACCGGCGCAGACTCGGGCAAGCGTGGCTCAACCTGATCACGAACGCCGTCGAACACACCGGCGACGGAGCCGAAGTCGGCATCGGCAGCGAAACCACCGACAACGAGGTCCGCTTGTGGGTACGGGATGGCGGCACAGGCATCGCAATCGCTGACCAGGACCGAATCTTCGAGCGCTTCGCCCGCGCCGCGCCCGGCCCTCGCCGCTCCGCAGGAGCCGGGCTGGGCCTGTCAATCGTCCGCGCCGTCGCCACCGCCCACCACGGCCGCGTAGAACTCGAAGCTCAGCCCGGCAGCGGATCGACATTCACCATCATCATCCCTGCTCAACCACCGGCCACTTCCTCTTCCCGACCCGTCGACGTCAAGGCGGGCAGCGTCGGATGACCCGACGGCAAAGCGGGGACACGGCCCCGCCAGACGTGGTGCGAGCGTTTCGGAAAGCGGTGGCTACCACAGTGAAGGAGTGGCGCAGACGCTTGAGCAGCCCCATAACGGAGATCATCGTTCGCTCCCCGAGCTTGCCGCACCCGCCCAGCTGGCAGTCCGTCCCTATCGATCTCCTCTTTGTTGTCAAGGAGCTCGATTCGGCGTCGGTGGGCGCGTCGAAGGGGCCGGCTCGAGCAGCGTCGGGTCGGGTGTCGTAGCGTCGCGGGTGGGTCCGGGAGTGGCTGATACGAAGCGCCGGTGATCAGGGTGTAAAGCCGGCCACGCTGGAGTCAGAGTCGTCCCTGGTTTGCCCTTCCGGGCCCGCTTCAGTCGAGACCGGCGTCGGCGCGCAGGTGCCGGTAGACGGTGCCGCTGATCCGTCGCTTCAGCGCCCGGAGCGCTTCCTTGCGGGTCTTGCCCTCGTCGCGTTTGCGGTCGTAGAAGACCCGGCCCTCGGAGTGGGCGTGACGGATCTGGGTGACCGCCGCGATGTGCAGGGCGTGGTTCAGCTGGCGGTTCCCGCGCCGCGAGAGCCGGTGCACGATTCGGCCGCCCGAGGACAGCTCGATCGGCGCGGTGCCGTTGTAGGACGCGTAGTGGTGCCGGGTCGGGAACCGGGCGATGTCGCCGCTGTAGCCGAGCAGCATCGCGGCCACGATCGGGCCGACACCGAACACGTCGGTGACGGTGGTGTTGGTGTCTGCGACTGCGGCGGTGAGTCGCTTGCGGGAGGCGGCGAGCTGGTCGTCGAGACGGCGCAGGTCGTCGAGGTGCTCGAACGCGATCTCCAGTCGCATCGCTTCCATCGGTGTGGCCGGCTGGACCTGGTCGAGGAGCTGCTGGGCGCGAGAACCGTTGATTCTGTTGGGGATCCCGCCCGGCACGAGCTCGGCGAGCAGCGAGTGCAGCCGGCACGCCGTGCGGTTCTTGGCCCGGCCGATGTCCAGGTTCCGCTTCGCCAACAGCCGCAGCACGTTGTTCTGATCCGGTCGCTGCACCGACGCCAACCGTGGGGCGCGCAGTGCAGCGATCGCGACCGAGCGGGCGTCGTTGGGGTCGTTCTTGTTCGACCGCCCGGTGCCCAGCACGCGCACCCGGGCGGCGAGCGTGGCGGGCACGTCGAGGACGACCTCGCCGGCGTCGACGAGCTGCTGGGACAACAGGTAGCCCCACCCGGCGGCGGCCTCGACCGCCCACGTCCGCGCCTCGAATGGCTCGGCCCATGCGAGCAGCGCCTCGAGCTGGCCACCCGACGCCGGTACCCGCAGCTGGCCCAGTTCGGTCTCGCCGTCGTCGACGGCCACCGCCGTGTGCGAACCCTTGTGCGGGTCCACGCCGATCATCACCTTCACCGCTTCCTCCTTTGAGTCGTTGGGGATCGCGGTGGGCACTCCTGATTGCGGATC
>DMTU01000171.1:0-4702 GCA_003476595.1 Acidimicrobiaceae bacterium
CGGTGAGGGTGTGGACGGCGCTGCGGATGACGGCGGCCACGGTGGGGTGGTCGGACTCGAAGCGCACGGCGGACTCCTCGAGCTGCTCGGCCAGACCCTCGCGGTCCGCCTCCCCCGCACCGAGGTCCGTGCGGACGCGCTCGACGAGCACACGGAGCTCTTCGCGCTCGGCCTCGTCGATCTGGCCGTCGGCGCGGGCTTCGGCGATCTTGGCCTCGAGCTGGTCGAGGTGGGTGCGGAGCTCGTCGTCCATCGGGCCAGACACTACCGCCCGCGCCCGGGAGGTCAGGCCTGCGCCGGCCGCTCGGTGTCGAGCTCGGCCCGGGCCGCCTGGGTGCTGCCGGCCCGGGACAGCAGGACCGTGCCGACGGCGCACAGCACGGCCCCCACGAGGTAGGACAGGCGGTAGCTCGTCGCGTCGTGGAGGGCGCCGAGCAGGAACGGCCCGAGTGCGACCCCGGCGACGACGATGAGCTGGTTGAGGGCGAAGACCCGGGCGTAGTCGCGCGCCCCCATGGCGTCGGCGAACAGCAGGGGCTGGAGCATCAGGATGTTGCCGATCGTGGCGCCGAAGAGGATCGCGCACAGGACGAGCAGCAGGCCGCTCTCGACCTGCGACAGCAGGGCGAGGGCGAGGGCCTGGGTCGCGGCGAACCCGACGGCGAGGCGCACGAGCGGCTGCTTGTCGGCGACGACGCCGCCGATGAGGCGCGCCACGACGCTGGCGATCGTGAGCCCGGCGATGAGCCGCCCGCCGGTGCCGTCGCCCGCCCGTTCGTTGCCGAGCTTGACCAGGTGGGTGATCCCCCCGACCTGCATGCCGAGCACCAGCACGTAGCCGGCGGTGACCATGGTGAAGAACCGGGAGCGCACCGCGATCTCGTAGGCGACCCCCATGGCGACCGAACCGGCCACCGCACCGGAGGCGAGCACCCCCCGGTGCTCGGGCGTGGGCCACAGCAGCGGCACGACCGGCAGGGTGCACGCGGCCCAGACGACGACCAGCCACGGCGTGGCCAGCTCGAGGCCGTCGCGCCGGATCCACCAGGCGACGAGCTGGGTGAAGGTGAGGCCGCCGACGGACAGCCCGGTGGAGGCGATGGCCAGCGCCACCGATCGCCTGGTCTCGAACCAGCGGGTCACGACCGTCGTCGCCGGCACCAGGCCGGCGGCGCTGAAGCCCACGCCCAGCAGGACGTTCACGCCGTAGAGCTGCCACAGCTCCTCCACCCGGCCGAGGAGCACCACCGCCACCCAGGAGGTGATCAACCCGCCGAGCACCACGACGCGCACGTCCCGGTCGGTGATGAGCTTGCCGACCCGCGGTCCCACCAGCCCGCCCACCACGAACACGAGGGACTGGCCGAGCGACGCCGCGCCGGTCGAGAAGCCGCGCTCGTCGGTGAGGGCGTCGAGGTACACGGCCTGGCCGTAGAAGATGAACCCCGAGTTGGCCATGAGGAGCACGAAGGCGGCGCCCACGACGATCCAGCCCGGGAAGAACCGGGCGTCGGTCCGCGGCGTGCGCTCGCTGGTGCTCGTCATGAGGCCAGCCAGCCCCGGATCCGGTCGCGGAGGACGTCGACGTTCACGCCGTTGTGGGCGGACACCCAGAGCACGTCGCCCTTCTCGACCCCGCACCCCTCGGCCAGGTCCCGCTTGCGGCGCTCGCGCGCCTTGGACTTCACCTTGTCGTGCTTGGTGGCGATGACGGTGTGGGGCACGTCGTGGTGGCGCAGCCACTCCAGCAGTTGCACGTCCAGCTTGGTGGGGCCGATCTCCCCGTCGACGAGGACGCCCACCATGCGCAGCTCCTCCCGTCCGAGCAGGTAGCCCTCGATCATCGGCTGGAAGCCCCGGCGCACCGACTTCGGCGTCTTGGCGTAGCCGTAGCCCGGGCAGTCCACGAAGGTGCCCTCGGCCGAGTCGTGCGGCTCCAGCTCGAAGCAGTTCAGCAGCTGGGTGCGGCCCGGGGTCTTCGACGTCTTGGCCAGGTCCCGGCGATTGGCGAGCGCGTTGAGCAGCGAGGACTTGCCCACGTTGGACCGACCCACGACGGTGACCTCGGCCGTGGTCGGCGGGAGGGTGTCGAGGCGGTCGGCGGACGTCACGAACCGAAGCGCCAGGGGCTTGCTCACCGTCGCAGGCTGCCACAGCCCGTCGGCGCGCCACGGGGTCCTGCGGTGCGCGAGGCTGGCGTCGTGCCGTCCCCCCGACCTCGGTCCCGGGTGCGGCGGGGGCTGGGGGCCTTCGTCGTCACCATCGTGCTGGGCACCACCGCCGGTGCCCTGCCCGCCGCCGCCGAAGACGCACCCACCCACCCGGGCTCGCTCGGCCCGGGGCCCACCCACGCCTACGTGCAACGGGTGCACGAGCTGTTCCTCGGGCGACCGGCCACCGGCGCCGACGCGGCCGAGCTCGCCCACGTCGTGCACGTCGCCGGCCCCGGTGCCCTCACCGCCCGGCTCGCCCTGTCACCGGAGTGGGCGGGGGTGCGCATCGACGACCTCTACCGCGACGTGCTCGGACGGGCACCCGAGCCGGGCGGGCAGGCCTACTGGCTCGACCAGCTCCGGCGCGGCCGCACCCTCGAGGCCGTGGCCGCCGGCTTCTACGGGTCCGACGAGTACTTCGCCAACGTCGGCGGGCGCGACGGCGACTACGTCGACTCGCTGTACGCCCGGCTGCTCGAGCGCGCCCCCGATCCGGGTGGCCGGCAGCAGTGGCTGGACCAGCTGCGCGCCGGGCTGAGCCGCACGAGCGTCGCCGACGCCTTCTACGGGTCGGTCGAGTCCCGCCGCCAGCGCGTCGACGCCCTGTACGAGGAGATCCTCGGTCGTGCCGCCGACCCCGCCGGCCGGTCGTTCTGGGTCGACCGCCTGCCCGCCCTCGGCGACGTCGCCCTCGCCTCCCACCTCGCGGCCAGCGACGAGCTGCACCGCCGGGTGACCGGGCTCGGCCTGCCCGACGTCCGCGTCGACGCCGTCGGGTCGGGCACGCCGTACCCGTTGACGGCCTCGTGGCGGCCCGGATGCCCGGTGGGCCCCGCCGACCTGCGCGCCGTCACGTTCCCGCACTTCCGACCCGACGGCAGCATCGGGCGCGGCGTCCTCATCGTGCACGGCGACGTCGTGCCCGACGTCGCCGTGCTGGTGCGCGCCGCGCACGGCAGCCGGTTCCCGATCACCCAGGCCCGCCCGGTGGACGACTTCGGCGGTGACGACGACGCATCGATGGCCGCCGACAACACCTCTGCCTTCAACTGCCGCCAGGTGGCCGGGACGACCACGTGGTCCCAGCACGCGTACGGCCGGGCGATCGACCTCAACCCGGTGCGGAACCCCTCGGTGCGGGGCGGCCGGGTCGACCCGCCGTCCGGCAGCGCCTACCTCGACCGCAGCGACGTCCGACCGGGGATGCTGGTCGAGGGCAGCGCCGTGGTCGACGCCGCCGACCGGCTCGGCTGGGGGTGGGGCGGACGCTGGACGTCGGGCGCCGACCACCAGCACGTGTCACGGAACGGTCGCTGAACCGCCGCCCACGCGGCCATCCCCTTGTGGGACACTGGGGACGAAACACCAAGGGGAGGTGTGGGGTGCTGGTCGACCAGATCCTGGAAGCCAAGGGAAGAGCAGTCGCGACGGTGACGCCGGACGCGACGGTCGCCGAGGCCGTCGCCGAGCTGGCGACGCACAACGTGGGGGCGCTCGTCGTCTCCAGCGACGGCCGCTCCGTGGAGGGGATCCTGTCCGAACGGGACATCGTCCGCGGACTCAGCGAGGGTGCCGAGGTGCTGCAGCGCCGGGTGCGGGATCTCATGGCCACCGACGTGTCGACCTGCACCGGTCGCTCCGGGGTCGAGGAGCTCATGACCACGATGACGACCGGCCGGTTCCGCCACCTGCCCGTGGTCGCCGACGGCGAGCTCTGCGGCATCATCAGCATCGGCGACGTGGTCAAGGCCCGCATCGACGAGCTGGCCACCGAGGCCCAGCAGCTGGTCGGCTACATCCGCGACGGCCGCTGACACCGCGCGGCGGGCCGGCGGCAGCCACACTTCGGGCGTGAACCCGCTCGCCGACGTCGCCGACCGACCCCTCGTCCCGCTGCCGCACCAGCCCGGGGGCGTGCCGTGGCCGACCGAGGAGTGGCCAGCCGGGGACGACCCGACCGAAGGCCGCCTGGCGCCGCTGCTCGACGCGGTCATGGACCCCGACAGCGGCCACGGCCGCACCCGCGCCGTCGTGGTGGTGCAGGGCGGCCGGCTGGTGGCCGAGCGCTACGGGGACCGGACCGACGCCTGGGGTGAGGTCACCGGCGACCCGGTGGGCGCCACCACGCCGCTGCTCTCGTGGTCCATGGCCAAGTCGATGCTGCACGCGGTCGTGGGGATGCTCGTCGACGAGGGGCGGCTGCACCCCGGGGAGCCCGCGCCCGTGCCGCAGTGGGGCGAGGGCGATCCGCGCGCGGCGATCACCCTCGAGCAGCTGCTCGCCATGCGCGACGGGCTCGACTTCGCCGAGGACTACGCACCCGACGGCGAGGCCGGCGCGGTCTCCCACGTCATCGAGATGCTCTTCGGCTCCGGCGCGTCCGACGTGGCCGGCTTCGCCGCGTCGCGACCGCTCGCCCACGAGCCCGGCGCCGCCTTCAACTACTCGTCGGGCACCAGCAACATCATCTCGGGCATCGTGGCCCGGAC
>DMTU01000171.1:4836-8467 GCA_003476595.1 Acidimicrobiaceae bacterium
CCCGATCGGCATGCGCAGCGCCGACCCCCGCTTCGACGAGGCCGGCACGTGGGTGGCGTCGTCCTACGTGTGGGCCACGGCGCGCGACATGGCCCGCTTCGGGTACCTCTACCTGCGCGACGGCGTGTGGGACGGCACCCGGCTGCTCCCCGAGGGCTGGGTCGACCACGGGCGCCGGCCCCGCTCGATCGACCCGGTGGACGGCCGCCTCTACGGCGCCCAGTGGTGGGTGGTCGGCGACGACCTCGGCACGTTCTGGGCCAACGGCTACGAGGGGCAGTCGATCATGGTGTGCCCGGGCCTGGACCTCGTGGCCGTGCGGCTCGGCAAGTCCACCGCCGAGTGCTACCCCGCCCTCATCGCCTGGCGGGCCGCAGTCGTCGACGCGTTCTGCCCCTGAGCCCCGGGGCGCACCCGGTTCAGGGGCGCAGGACCGACCCGTCCGGTCCGAGGCACCCCGCGGGCGGGGTCGTCTCGTCGGGTCCGCCGGGCGGGCACGCTCCGAGCGTGTCCGACGTCTGCGCCGGACCGTCCGTGACCCCGGGGTCCACGCCGGGGTCTTGGTCGGACTCGCACGCCCCGAGCGCGAGGACCAGGCCGACGGCGAGGGCCGCCACCCGGCGCCTCACGTCAGCGCCCTCGTCAGGGCTGCGGCGGCGTCGTCGAGGGCATCGTTCGCCCGGTCGATGGCGCCGTTCAGCTGGAAGAAGGCGTGGATCATGCCGTCGTAGCGGCGGGTCGTGACCTCGACGCCGGCATCGGCCATCCGGGCTGCGTACGCCTCGCCCTCGTCGCGGAGGGGATCGAACTCGGCGGTGAGCACGAAGGCCGGGGCCAGGCCGGACAGGTCGTCGGCGTGCAGCGGCGAGACCCGTGGGTCGGTCCGGTCGTGGTCGCCGAGGTAGTGGCCGGTGAACCAGATCATGTGGTCGCGGGTCAGCAGGTAGCCCTCGGCGTTCTCCTCGTGCGAGGGGTGCGAGTTGGTGAGGTCGGTGGCCGGGTACACCAGCAGCTGGAACGCGACCTGGCCCCGTCGGGACTGGGCGACGAGGGCGGCCAGGTTGCCGCCGGCGGAGTCGCCGCCGACCGCGATGCGGTCCGGGGCGATGTAGAGCTCCTCGGCGTGGTCGCGCACCCAGTCGAAGGCGGCTTCGGCATCCTCCAGCGCCGCGGGGTACGGGTGCTCCGGGGCGAGCCGGTAGTCGACGGAGATGACGGTGGCGGCGGACCGTCCGCACAGGGCGCGGCACACCCCGTCGGTGGTGTCGAGGTCGCCGATGACCCAGCCGCCGCCGTGGTACCAGACGAGGCACGCCTGCGGGGCGCCCTCGGTCGCCAGCACCGGCGTGTAGATCCGCACCCGGAGCTCGCCACCTGGGCCGGGGATCGTCTGCTCGACGACCTCGCGCACCTCCTCGTCGGCGGCATCGGACATGGACCCGAGGGCGGCCATCGCCTCCCGCACCTCCGCCGGCTCCGACTCGAGGATGGGCGGCGCGTCCATCTGCGCCAGCGCGTCGAGGAGTGCCTTCGCCTGCGGGTCCAGAGCCATGGGCGGCATCATCGCGCGCCGGTCGTCTGCCCTCGCGCGCTCCCGGACTCGAGCCAGTGCTTCGACGCGAGGATCGCGGCGGCGCCCGCGAGCAGCGCTGCGGCCGCGGTCGCCCACGCCGCCGAGTACGAGACGGCGGACGCGATGGCACCGAACGCAGCCGGCCCGGCCGCGCCGCCGACCGACAGGCCGGTGAGCACGATGCCCGCCGCGGCCGCCGGTCGGTCGCGCCCGACCCGGACGGCCGTCTGGAACGCCAGCCCGGTCCAGCCCCAGCCCCCGCCGATGACGGCGACGGCCCCGACGACGCTGGCCACGCCCGCTGACGTCGTCGCGAGCAGCACCGCGCCGACCGCGCCGATGCCGAGGAGCGTGGCGAGCATGGACCAGGTGCTGCGGGGGGCGCGGTCTCCGCGACTGCCGGCGGCGAGGCGCACCGCGATGCTCGCCCCGCTGGCGACCGCGAGTAGAAGGCCGGCGTCCGCTTCGTTCCAGCCCCGATCCTCGATGGCCGGCACGAGGAGGGTCGACGCCGCGGTGGCGGCACCGACCCCGAGCGCGACGCCACCGGCGAAGAGCACGAGGGGACCTCGTCGGCTGTCGCCGCCGCGGCCATCGCTCGGTGGGGGCCGGTCGGCGGCCAGGCGGGGCACGAGCACCCACACGAGCGGCGCCAGCATCGCGCCCGCGACGAAGGCCGATCGCCACCCGAGCTGCTCGGCCAGGATCGGGATCGAGAGCCCGGCGGCGAGGGACGCGGCCGGCACGCTGGCCTCCTTGGCGCCGAACGCGATGCCGTGCCGGGTCGAGGGGACCGAGTCGCCGAAGGCGCGGGCCGCCCCCGTGTCCACCAGACCGACGGCGGAGCCGGCCACCACCAGCAGCACGATGAGCAGCCAGAGGCTCGACGCGAACGCGGCGATGGCGAGCGCGGCCGCCGCGCTCACCAGCGCGCCCGTGCGCAGAGCGCGGGTCGGGCCGATGCGCTCGGTCACCCGCCCCATGGGGACCGCGAAGATCCCGGCCCCAACGAAGAACGCAGCCACGGCCGCGCCGGCCCCACCGTCGCCGAAGCCGAGGTCGTCGCCGATCCGCCCGGAGAGCGCGCCGGTCAGGAAGGCGGGCACGACCGTGGTGGTGAGGGCGACGCTGCCGGCCACCACGATGCGGACGGGGCTGGGACTGGTGGTGACGATCCCGTGAGGCTACGAGCGGCGGGGACCGACGTCGCTCTATCCTCCGGCCGTGCCCACCCGCACGGACCGCCGCTTCGACGCCGTCGTCTTCGACTTCTCGGGCGTGATGGTGAGCTCGGCCTTCGATGCCATCGCCCGCCACGCCGACGGGCACGGGATGACCGAGGACGAGTTCCTCGAGTTCCTCCTCGGGCCCTACGCCGAGGACAGCGACCACGCCTGGCACCGGGCCGAGCGGGGCGAGATCGGCATCCTGGACTGGGCCACCGACACGATGGCTCGGGCCGAGGAGGCCGGCATGGGCCTGGACCTGTCCTTCATGGCCGGGATGCTCGGCGACCTGGAGGTGTACGAGGTCATGGTGGACGCGGCCCGCTCGCTGCGCGCCGACGGCTACCGCACCTCCCTGCTCACCAACAACATCGCCGAGGGGCGGGACTCGTGGCGGCCGCTGCTGCCCCTCGACGACCTGTTCGACGACGTCATCGACTCCTCCGAGGTCGGGCTGCGCAAGCCCAACCCCGAGATCTACCTGCTCGCGCTGGCGCGCCTCGGCGGCATCGAGCCCTCCCGTGCCGTGATGCTCGACGACCACCCGGGGAACTGCGCGGGCGCGCTCGCGGCCGGCATGCAGGCCATCCAGGTGCGCGACCCGGCCGAGGCCGTCGACGAGCTGCGCGCCCTGCTCAGCTGAGGAGGTTCTGGCTGCGACCACGGAACAGCGTTCCGCGGTCGCTGCCAGAGGCTAGGGGCGGGGGTGGGACGAGTGGGTCTCGGTGACGATGCCACCGCGCACGTGCTGGGTCACCACCACGTCGACCGACCTCGGCTGCACGGTGTGCCACACCTCGTCCGCGATCTCCACGGCGAGGGCCTCGGCGAA
>DMTU01000171.1:8639-9231 GCA_003476595.1 Acidimicrobiaceae bacterium
ACCTCGTCGGTGGTGAACACGACCCGGGTGCAGCCCTCGGGGGCCGGGAAGGTCTCCACGTGCTCGACCGGGCCGCGGGTCGGCTGGCCGAGGAGGGTGAGGTCGTCGTCGGGGGCGTCGCTCATCGGCGCCAGGTTACGGAGAACCCCGGTACGTGCAGCCGCTGGTGCAGGTCTCGCGCACCTCGACGGCCGCCAGGCCGGGCAGGCCGGGCCCGACCCGCTCCCAGATCCACCTCGCCAGCACCTCGCTCGTGGGGTTCTCCAACCCCTCGATGTCGTTGAGGAGGCGGTGGTCGAGCGCGTCGATGGTGGGCTGCACCGCCGCCTTCAGGTCGGCGAAGTCCATCACCCAACCGGTGTCCTCGCCCACCGGGCCCTCGACCGTGACCCGCACGCGGAAGCTGTGGCCGTGCAGGCGTGCGCACTTGTGGCCCTCGGGCACGTTCGGCAGCGAGTGCGCCGACTCGAACCCGAACTCCTTGAACAGCTCCATGGGGACGACCTCGGGGTAGCGGAGCGCCAGCGGAGCGACTGTGCCCGCGCTCCCCTGCTCCGTGCAACGTGGGGGCTCCCCGCAGCGAAGCGAGGAA
>DMTU01000171.1:9349-10088 GCA_003476595.1 Acidimicrobiaceae bacterium
TCCCCGCAGCGAAGCGAGGAAGCCCCGATCAGATGAGCGGCTCGGGGTCGTGGGTGAAGCGCGGGCTGAGGTGGCTGGTGTCGTTCCAGGTCCGCACGATCCAGCGGTCGTTGGCGATCACGACGTGGGTGATCCCGCAGTTGTCCGAGCCGGTGAAGGCGAAGCCCCGGGCGCCGGTGGCCTCGGCAAGGACCTGACCGATGACCCCGCCGTGGGTGAACACGGCCACGGTCTGGTCCGGGTGGGTCCGGGCGATGCCGTCGAGCGCCCGGCGGATGCGACCACCGAACTCCTCGATGGACTCCGCACCCGGGATCACGTCCCAGCGCTGCTCCACGTACATCTGCTCGGCGATCGGGTCTCCCTCGGCCACCTTCTTGCGGAACAGGCCGCCCTCCCACTCCCCGAGGTGCACCTCCCGCAGGTCGGGTTCGACCACCGGCTCCACGCCGAGGCGGTCGACCAGCACCTGGGCGGTCTGGCGGGTCCGCTGCAGCGTCGTCACGTAGACGGCGGCGAACTCCTCCCCCGAGGCCAGGAGGCGCTCGCACGCCAACCGGGCCTGCTCGACCCCGTCGGGCTCGTGGAGCGGCGGGTCGCCCTGGCCGTCGACCAGCGGGAACGGGACGTCGGGGTCGGCCGGCTGGGACTCGCCATGGCGCACGAGGATGACCTCGCACGCGCCCGGGGGACGCACGAAGCGGCTCTGTCGGTACTGGCGGGGGCGATCGGGCACGGC
>DMTU01000171.1:10172-11468 GCA_003476595.1 Acidimicrobiaceae bacterium
CGGGGGCGATCGGGCACGGCGGCCACGGTAGAGAGGCCCCCGGGACCTCGGCGACTCCGATCCCGGCCGCGTCAGAGCGCGACGTCGGCGCCTCGGGCCCGGAGCAGGCTGGCCACCCGGGCGAGGTCGGGCTGCTCCCGCCACCGGGCGATCGGCAGGACGCAGCGCATGGCGAAGCCGGGACGGGCCAGCCGGGCGCCGTAGCCCGCCACCGCGAGGTCCCGCTCGTCCACGAGCGGAGGAGCCAGGTCTGCGCAGGCGAGCTCCTCGGCGAAGCGCCATGACCGGGCCCGCGCCTGGCTGAGGGAGAAGCTCACCATCGCCTCGTCCAGCCGGAGCCCGACGAGGTCGAGCACGCGCGCCATCGGCGACACCTCGCCGATGGCGTCCTGCATCGCGTCCACCAGCTCGGCGAGGACGTCGTTGATCCGCTCGAAGTCGTCCCGCAGCTCGACGACCCCGGGGCCGGGGCACGTCTGCGCCGCCGCCAGCCCGAGGTCGAGGTTGATGTGGGCGTTCATGCCGAGCAGCAGGTGCTGCAGGATCAGGCCGGGTCGCTCGGCCGCCCCGAAGGAGCACGCCCACGACTGCGACACCGGGGCGGCGCGGTCCCACGCGTCGAAGGCGTCGAGCCAGAGCCCGGCGAAGCGGACGTCGAAGGCCTCCATGCGCTCGCCGTCGTCGAACGCACCGGCGGCGATCCCGTCGCGCACCCGCGCTGTGACCGCTCGATACACGACGGCGAACCACCCGCGCGCGTCACCGGTCTCCGCGCACCGGGCGATGATCCGGTCCATGCGCGCGATGGCGTCGTCGATGCTCGCCGCGGGGAGCCCGCCCGGGTGCTGCACGACCCGAGTCTGACATCGCCCGCACACGACGACGACCCGGCGCCAGGCACCGGGTCGTCACCGTCTCTGTTGATGAAGAGCATCCCGGTGCCCCCCGACCAGCGCGATCGGGGGCACCGGGTCCCTACGGGGTCACAGGCCAGCCAACCGGACGCCGTAGTGGGACAGGAGCGCCTCGCGGTCGTCGCCGGCCGGTTCGAAGTGCGGCGGGACCTTCGGGGCGCTGGTGATCTGGTCCTTCGTGAACGGCGTGGTGTAGCCGTCCTCGCGGGGCTCGACGCCGGTGTTGGGCACCAGCTTGGTGCCGCGGAGGCCGACCTTGACGGCCAGCCAACCGATGTCGTCGGCGCCCCCGTAGAGGCCGAGCACATCGACGATCTTGCCCAGCTTGTTCCCGTCTGCGTCGTACAGCGGATGTCCGGTGACCGTGTCCATGTCAGCTCCT
>DMTU01000196.1:0-3050 GCA_003476595.1 Acidimicrobiaceae bacterium
TGACCGGGATCGACCGTCATCCCGAGATCCTCGTCGTCGCTCGCCGTGGCCGGTACCGCAGGGCCACCGCTCCTGACCGGAACTCGCGGCGATCCACCAGCCCGGGGCGAGTCCTCTCCTCGACGCGTCCCACGCGTTCACCGGCCGGTACCCAGACGGCAGCCGGCGCCATCGCTCATCGTCGGCCCCACCGGGCTGCCCGGATCCGGCGCGACCGACCTGGGCCGTGGGGGAAACGCTCGTCCTCCCGGTACACAGGGGTCATGGCAACACTCACCGTTCTGTACACCAAGCCCGAAGCCGATGCCGAGGCGTTCCTCGCCGAGTACAAGTCGGACCACCTGCCGATCGCGGCCAAGTTCCCGAAGATGACGTCCCACACGACCACGGTGTTCAGCGGGACGCCTCGCGGCACCGAGGCCCCGTACTACGTGATGTTCGTCGGCACCTGGGCCTCCCAGGAGGACATGCAGGCCGCGATGGGCGACCCCAGCATCATGGAAGCGAGCAAGCACGCCATGGGCATGACCCAGAAGTACGGCAACAAGGCCGAGATGCTGATCGGCGACGAGGCCTGACCTCGACACGACCGAGATGTCGAGCCGGGCCATGACCGTGACATTCCACAAGCGGGGTCGCGGCTGCGGCTGGACCGCGCTGCGCCCGCCTCGCTCGGTCGTGCCGGGCCCGACGATGGCGGCCGGCGGCGACCTCCCCCATGATCTGTACACCTTCGTGATCGAAGACGCGCTCGACATCGAGCACGGCTTCTGGGGCTGCGTCGCCGCCGGCGCCACGTTCAAGACCCTCGGCCGCAAGCGCACGCCGCAGGGCAAGGCGGTGATCTCCCGGTACCTCGAGGAGCTCGACGCGGCGGAGGCCCGGGTCAACGACATCTACTTCGCATGGCGTGCCGGCAAGGAGACCGAGCTCGACGACGAGCTGGACTCGATGCTGGACCGTTGGCGCTCCATGCCCGACGGCGGCGACCTGGTCCTCGAGTGGCGGACCACCAGGCCGGCCTCCGGGCGCAGGACGTCGCGCTGACGCAACATGAGAGCCCCAGTGCGTCCACGCCGCCGGCGAGGCCGTGAGCAGACCCGAACTCCCGGCACCCGCGGGAACAGGGACCACTACGGTCCACCGGTGGTGGCGAGCAAGACGAAGTCGATCGTCGTGACCGGAGCGCTCTGGGCCCTCCCGGGCATCGCGTTCGGGCTCGGAACGGTGCTGTCGGGGAACCCGTGGGTCGGTGCCGCCGCGGCGGTGCTCGGCGCCATCGCCGCACGTGCGCTGTGGCCTCACGCCGTGGCGGCGCTCGCCAACGACCGGGTCGTCGTCGCGAGCGGCTACGCCGTGGACGGCCGGATCGAAGCCATCGAGGTCTTCTGGCGGCCTGGCTGACCGTTCGCCCAGGGGCTCGGTCGGGACCTCGACGCAGCTGGCGTTCCCACGAACCTCCGCAACATCTGGGAGGACCCGGAGGCGGCCGCCATCGTCCGGTCCATCGCCGACGGCAACGAGACGGTGCCGACGCTCGTCATCGGACCCGTCGCCCTCGTCAACCCGACCGTGCGGCTCGTGCTGGCGACGCTGCAGGAGCACGCCCCGCACCTGCTCGAGGCGGAGGCCTGAGCGCGGGAAGGCCACGATGCTGACTTCACGCATCGTTCATGCCACGTGCTCCGCCGGTATCCGTCGCAGAGAGGTCGGGATGGTGTCCTACGACCTCGGACCCGGCTCCCTGGACGCAGCCACCGCCTACGCGGACTCCGCCTCGGACCTCCCGGTGCTCGAGGCCTGCCGCGAGCCGGTGGCGGTCAACCCGGACCGGCCCCTCCACCGGGTGGCGAAGGCCCGAGGCTGGCCCGTGTTGCGGTTCCAGTGAGCGGCCGGGACGATCACCGGTCGTCGGATCGGCGGGTCAGGAGCATCCCGATGAGGATCGACGCCTCGTAGAAGAGGTACATCGGGATCGAGAGGATGCCGAGCGTGTAGGGGTCACCCGACGGGGTGATCACGGCGACGACGACCACGATCCCGACCACGGCGTAGCGACGAGCGCTGCGCAGGCTCGACGCGGTGACGACGCCGGCCAGCTGGAGGAAGACGAGGACGATGGGGAACTCGAAGCCGATGCCGAAGGCCAGCATCATGTAGGTGATCAGCTCGAAGTACGGGGCGGGGCGGAACTGCTGCTGCAGGCCCTCGCCGCCGACCTCGGTGAGGAACTCGAGCGCCGGGGTGAGGGTGTGGAACGCCAGGGTGGCGCCGAGCACGAACAGCACGAGCGCCGACCCCACGAACGGGTACGCCCATCGCTTCTCGTTCGCATGGAGCCCCGGGACGATGAACCGCCAGACCTGCCACAGCAGGACCGGCATGGCCAGCGCGATGCCCCCGTAGCCGGCGATCTTGAGCCGGATCGAGAACGCCTCGAGCGGCTCGGTCTGCAGGAGCCGGCAGTCGTCGACGGCGGCGCCCTGCAGGTTGCAGTACGGGTCGACCAGCACGTCGAAGATCGCCGGGTACAGGAACCAGCAGGCAACGGCCCCGACGGCGACCGCGGCCGCTGACTTGATGATCCGATCGCGCAGCTCGGTCAGGTGGCCGAGCACCGACTGCTCCACCGGACCGGTCACTTGCGGTGCGGAGCTGCCGCCGGGGTGCCTCCGTCGAATGGCGAGCACGGCTGCTCAGTCGACCCGAGGTTCGGCGCCGGAGCGATCGACGGCGTCCTCGGCGAGCGCAGCGCGCACATCGATGCGGAAGCCGTCAGACATGCGCCGCAGCTGCCCGAGCACGGAGCCCGCCTGACGGAGCGCCGCCGGCAGCCTGTCCGGGCCGAGCACGACGAGGGCGACGAGGGCGATCGCCACCAGCTCGAGACCCCCGACGTTGAACACGATGACCTCCGGGGCCGGCCGAGGTCAGGCCGTCGTCGCCCTGTCGGCGTCGTCCGTCGTGGGCGGCGCACCCTCGCTGAGCCCCTGCTTGAACTCGGTCTGGGCCCGCCCGAGCGAGCGGGCGAGCTTGGGCAGCTTGGCGCC
>DMTU01000196.1:3156-3931 GCA_003476595.1 Acidimicrobiaceae bacterium
GCGAGCTTGGGCAGCTTGGCGCCACCGAACAGCAGGACGACGACGAACAAGATGATGAGGAGCTCGGGGCCTTGAGGCATGCGGGCGAAGGTAGGAGCCGGTGGTTGCGGTGCCCTGGCCGCTCGGTGTGGTGCCGGTGAACGGCAGCAGAAGTCGCAGCGACGTCGCTCCGGAGCCCCGGGGCCCTCAGGCCACCGGGAAGCGGTCGAGCGGCGCAAGCCGCTGGAGGTTCCTGAACGCCCCACCGACATCTCCGCCGATCCGGCCCAGCGCATCGACGACGTCGTGGTCCTGCATCCGAGGACCGAGGCCGGCCGCGGGGTTCAGGCGGCTGGCGTCGTTCCAGCCGGCGATCTCCGGGACGGCGCCTCGTGCTGCGATGCCCTGCAACACCGCGTTGGCCTGGTACAGCACGTCGCTGATCCGCCCGGAGAACGGCACCGGCGGGCAGAGCGCGTTCCGTTCGTGATCGGTGAGCGGTGCCGCTTCGACGATGGCGAGGAGCGCCGCGCTCCAGCAGAGGTATCCGAGCGTGAGGTACTGCATCGTGATGCGACCGTCCTCGAACGCAGGTCGTGGCGGCGCCGGCCGCAGACCGGCGGCGGTGCAGTCCACGACGACACGTCCGGAATCGTTGGCGACGTCGCCCGCATCGGTGCTGATCGCGCTCGTCCCGACGTGGCGGACGCGCGCCGGCCGCACGTCGCGGATGGAACGGAGCGCATCCAGCTCGGACAGGCTGATCGTGGCCCCCCGGAACACCGCACCCTCCTGG
>DMTU01000196.1:4074-6142 GCA_003476595.1 Acidimicrobiaceae bacterium
GAGCCGGCGGGCGAAGTCGATCGGATCCGTGGCTGTGGCCGAGGCGGCGACCCATGAGGCCTGGAGCTGCATGTACGAGCCCACGAGGTCGAGCGGCTGGGTCTTGGCTCGGTTGAACAGCCACAGCTCGCTGGGACGCACCCAGCAGATCCGCTCCGGATCGACGCCCTGGTCCAGCAGCCACCCGCACGTGTCCATGGCCGTCTTCCCGCCCCCGAGCACGGTGAAGCCCGACGGCGCAGACGCCAGGTGCACCAGCTCGTTGGGCGGCACCACGTTCGCGCCCTCGTCCATGCCGAAGGACGGGCGATGCCGGGACGGGATGCTCGACTCCACGTAGGTCGCATCGACGACCCGGCGACGCACCAGGACCTCGGTCTGCTCGCCGCTCGCCACCGACACGAGCCGGTGCAGACCGTCGTCGCCGCCGATGTACTCCGTCATGCCCAGGAACCGCACCTGTCCGGTGGGGATCAGGTGATCGTCGAGGACCTGCCGGAAGTAGTCACAGATCTCCACGCCGGTGGCCCGTTCGTAGAAGCCGGTGTTCGCCCCGTGGGTGTCGATGCGGTCCCCGCCGAGCATCCGTGAGCTCACCCCGTAGTTGGCCGACGGCTGGTGCAGCCGGACGAACGGGTACGCGTCCAGCCAGTGCCCCCCGGGCGCGTGACGCCGGTCGACCACGAGGCACTCGGCGTCCGGAGAGACCTCCACAAGGGCATCGACGTAGGCCATCGCCGACGCGCCGCCACCGACGATCAGGTAATCCGTCTCGACCCTGCGCATGCCGCGCCCCCTTGTCGTGCCGACCATACGCCCCCACGGTGACGGCAGCACGCCCGGCCAGGTGACGGTCGCTCAAGGTCGGCGCCGGCTCCGTCGATGAGCATCTGTGCAGGCCTTTCGACGCGAACGCCCAGGAGCGAGCTCGGGTGAGGTGCACGAGGCTCAGCTGCTGGCGGTGCTCGATGCGCTCCCCATCGCCGTGATGCTGCGGGCGGCCGACGGCACCCTGCTCCACGCCAACCCGGCCACGGAGCGGTTCCTCGCCCGGCTCGGGCTCGACATCTCGCACGTGACGCCCAGCGCCAGCGCCATGATGGACCACATCGCCGTGGTCGACGAGCACGGTCGCCACCACGACCCCGCCCACCTCCCGGTCGTCTCGGCCATCCGCGAAGGCACGGAGCGTGAAGCGACGTTGGGCTACGCGCTCCCGGGCGGGGGCTGGGCGTGGTACGCCACCCGGGCGGGACCGCTGACGCTCACCGATGGCACGATCGGCACCGTCGTCACCTGCGACGACGTCACGCAGCGTCGGCTGCTCGAGGAGGAGCTCCGCACGGCCGCCCTCGTCGACCCGCTGACCGGCCTGGACAACCGGCGGGCCCTGAGCGCTGCCCTCGACGACGCCCAGCGCTCCCGGGCTCGTGCCGGCGGCGACGTCGGCATTCTGTTCCTCGACCTCGACGGGTTCAAGACCGTCAACGACACGTTCGGCCACGAAGCCGGCGACCGGGTGCTCGTCGAGACGGGAAGCCGCCTCGTCGCCGCCACCCGTTCTGTCGACCGGGTGTGCCGGGTCGGCGGCGACGAGTTCGCCGTCTTGTGCGCGCCGGTCGACGGCACCGAGGGGATGCAGGAGCTGGTGGCACGCATCCGGTCGCTGCCGCCGGTGCCCGTGCTCGTCGAGGGTGAACCCCTGGCGGTGCGGGGGAGCATCGGCGCCGTCCTCGTCGAGCCGGAGGACCGCCTCGACGATGCGCTCCGACGCGCTGATGTCGCCATGTACGACCACAAGCGCAGCGACGACACATCTCTCCTCGTCATCGGCTGAACCCTGCCGCCGAACCTGGTTGGTCCTACAGGCTGTTGACGCCGAGGACGAGCACGGCGATGTCGTCCTCGAGATGGCCGTCGCTGACCTGGTGGGCGAGGTCGACGAGGGAGAGGGCAACCTCCCCTGCAGTGGCTGGGCCCAGGCCTCCCACGTGCGCCGCGACGCGTTCGTGACCGAGCTCGCCTGCGTCGCTGCGTGCTTCGGTGAGGCCGTCGGTGAACAGCAACA
>DMTU01000111.1:0-377 GCA_003476595.1 Acidimicrobiaceae bacterium
AGCTGCTCGAAGGCGTCGTCGGCGGTGTCGGTGAAGCCGTACCGGTTGCGGAACGCGTAGAGCCACCGCTGCCGGCGCACCGGGTACCCCAGCCGAGCGAGGCGGCCCACGGCGGACACCTCCCAGGCCGTGCGCTGCGGCACGGTGAGCTCGCTGTCGGGTGGCACGTCGCCGAAGCCGTCGCGCCGACGGTCGGCGGCCCGCATCAGGTGCCGGCCGAGCACGTCGGTGGCGGCGTCCTCGCTGAACTGGCGGATCCGCTTCGGGTTCTCGAACGCTCCCGACTCCGTGCGGATGTGGACCGGGTCGAGGGACACCAGCTCGGTGCGGCCGGCCGGCGTCGTCTCGTCGACCTCGATGACGAGCTGCACGTCGTC
>DMTU01000111.1:591-800 GCA_003476595.1 Acidimicrobiaceae bacterium
CTCGTCGGCGAGCGCGGCGATCTGCGCGCTGTCGAAGTCGACCATGGTGAAGGTCGACGGGTCGACCGTCGTGGGCATCAGGCGCTCGCCGTCTCGTTCGCCTCGCGAGCCAGGCGCGACCGCTCCTCGACCTCGGACTTGGCCTCGCGCGACAGCTCGGCGATCTCCTCCATCTCGGCGTCGTCGAAGCCGGCGAGCTCGCGGAAGCG
>DMTU01000111.1:961-2271 GCA_003476595.1 Acidimicrobiaceae bacterium
AGGGCCCGCTTCTGGCGGTCCTTGTCGTTGACCGTCAGCTTCCGGAGCCAGTCCGAGCCCATCTTCACGTGGGTGACCTCGTCCGCGAGCATCCAGTCCTCGCAGAACTCCAGCACCGGATCGCCGGCCAGGTCGCCGAACTCCTTCATGGTGTTGAACACGTCGATGGCCAGGCCCTCGAGGGCCCGGTTCACGCCGGTGAGGCGCAGGACCGGATCCGGGTTGCAGGCGGCCTGGAACAGGAAGGCGTTCTCGCCGAACTCGCCGATCTCGGTGCCCATCCACTCGCTGAGCTTCACCGAGATCTCGCAGTGGCGGGCCTCGTCCCAGCACTGGCGGGCCATGTCGAGCTTCAGCTCGAAGGGCACCTCTTCGTCGTCGAGCTTCCCGGTCGCGCCGACCTCGAAGTCGTAGCAGGTGCGCCCGGCGCCCTCGAGCGCCTGGATCTCGCCCACGAAGATGCCGTGCATCAGGGCACGGGCGGCGTCGGGTGCGTCGGCGCGGTCGGGCCGGAGCCGGCCGTTGCCACGGTTGGCGGCCTCGCTGCCGTTCCGCGGGTCCTGGATCCGGTCCATCATGTCGGCCCGCTCGAAGCGGTCGTCACGAGCCAGCTCCTCGGGTGAGAGCAGCTTCTTCATGGTGTGTGTCCCCCTGGGGCAGATTCGGATTGACGTGTTCGGGAAGTTGTGAGGCGCAGCCGAACAACTTCAGAAGTGAGCGAAGCGAACGGCTTAGGCGACGGTGAGGCGAGCCGGGTCGCCGGAGAGGTCGTAGGCATCGCCGATGGTGCCCGGGCCGCAGATCCCCCCGGCGGCGACGAGCAGCTTCTCGAGCTTGGCCTGGTGGTCCGCGGCGCGCTGGACCTCCTCGTCGGTCTGGATGAGCGAGGTCAGCATCAGCGTGCCGTCGCGCCAGTCCTCCATCTCGTCCTGGAGCGCGAACTTCAGCGAGCGGATGGTGGGCGCGTCGGTGATCGTGGAGGTGTTGTTCAGGTGGTACGTGTACGCCGCCACCTTGTGCGGGATGAGCACCCGGTACACGCCGACCAGCTTCTCGATCGTCTGGTCGTGCTCGCCCGGTTCGGCGACGGCGTCCATGAAGGCGACGACCTCGTCGTTGGCCGGCCCGGTGAGCCGCTCCGGGTTCATCTCCCGCAGCTCGGGGAGGCGCTTGTGCCACAGGTCGGCGTGCCACGCGTGGTGGTAGCAGTGGGTGCCGAGGCGCATCTTGATGTCGAGCTCGGGCACGGTGGCGACCCAGCCGCCCAGCGCCTCGAACAGCTTCATCTCGATCCACTTGTACTGGCCCAC
>DMTU01000111.1:2474-2693 GCA_003476595.1 Acidimicrobiaceae bacterium
ACGCTGAACGCGCCGGGCAGCTCCCGGCGGTCCCACGGTGCGAACGGCGCTCTCGGCTTCTTGGAATCGGCCAACTGGTCCCCCTGTGACTCGGCCCCTGTGCGATAACGATCGCTATCCCACCCTACGTCACCTGACCCATCGGTCAAGGGCGGACCGGGAACCGGCTACCCGGACCGACGGGCGACCCGAACGAACCGATCGGTTCGCTCGTTCCAT
>DMTU01000012.1:0-1857 GCA_003476595.1 Acidimicrobiaceae bacterium
GCCGAGCACCCCGAAGGGCTCCTGGTCGCTCTGGTGCGGTCCAAGACCGACCAGGAACAAGCCGGCCGGCGGGTCGAGATCGTCTACGGCAACTCGGCCGACACCTGCCCGGTGCGGGCGTGGCGGCGGTGGCTGGAGGAATCCGGGATCCGTGACGGGCCCGCCTACCGGCCGATCGACCGGCACGGCAACGTCTCCGCCAACCGGCTGTCCGCCCAGGCCGTGGGCATCGTCGTCAAACGCCACACCGCCCGACTCGGCCACGACACCCGCGACTTCGCCGGCCACAGCCTGCGCCGGGGCATGGCCACCACCGCGGCCCGCAACGGCGCGGCGGAGCGCACCATCATGCGCGCCACCGGCCACACCGCCACCGAAACCCTCCGCGGCTACATCGAAGAAGGCGAACAGTTCAGCGACCCCGCCTCCGGCTACCTGGACCTGTGAACCACCCCGGCTCCGACGACGCCGGGGGGCTGTCTGCGACGCCCCGAGGGGGCCCACGCCCCGTCCCCCAGCCCCCGAGGGGCACTCGGCATCGTTGTGTCACTGTGACAGAAACCGCTGGCTGTCAGCCGCCCGCCAGCCTGGTTCCACACAGGACACCCGGCGGGGCCCTCGTCGCTCCCGTCGGGCGGCTCAGCGCTCGCAGGCCCGGCCGTCCTTGTCGCCGTCGAGGCCGTACGGGTCGTTGCTGGGGTTGTGCACGGTGATCGGCTTCATCGCTGACGGGAGCTGTCCGCAGTCGACGTCACCGGTGGTGTCTTCGTAGTCGGCGATGCAGGCGCCGTTGGCGGCCGTGTAGACGCCGCCGGTGTCACAACCCGGCGGCGGTGGCGGCTCCGAGGTGGTCGCCGACGGATCGGAGCTCGTCTTGGTGCACCCGTTGAGCATGTTCGCCAGGGCGCCCCTCTCGGTCGAGTCGACGGTGAGCTTCCACCGGTACTTGGTGATCACGGTGATCTCGGCGAACACGCAGTTCGACTGCGACCGGGACGGGAACCACTGGCCGGCGTCCTTGTCGCTCTTGGACAGGTTCGACGAGGCCGTCACCGCCGTCAGATTGACCGCCCAGTCGGCGAACTGGTCCCGCTGGTCGGCGCCCCAGTTGTTCGCCCCGGAGTCCCACGCCTCGGCAAGAGCGACGACATGGTCGATCTGCAGTTCGCTCGTATCGGGTGTGCTGTAGCCGTCCCATAGTGAGAACCACGTGCCATCGGAGCGCCGCTCGGCTTCAAGGATCTCGCAGCGCGTGGCGCAGCCGTCGCCGTCCACGTCGTCCCAGTGCTTGAACAGGCTGCGGTCGTAGCCGGTCCTGGTCGGCTCGGCGAGCACGGTCAGGGAGTCGAGGAGCACCAAGGCGTTGGAGCCGGCACGGTGGCCGGGCGGGACACCTTTGGCCGTGTTGGTGCGGAACTCGTCGGAGTCGGAGAAGTAGATCATGACGAACCCGCGCAACATGCCCCGGTTCATCTGGTCGAGCCAGTAGTCGTAGCCGCTCTGGTCGGGGTCGCGGCCCAGGACGTTGTGGTAGACGAGCTCGAGGAAGCGGCGGTTGTCGACGCTGCCGTAGCGCTGCTGGAACTCATCGGACCGGGCGAAGTCGTTGGAGATCTTGTCGAGCGGGTAGCCCATGGCGTAGACGCCATTCCAGTAGGCGAACCCATCGGCATCGGGTTCGCGCAGGAAGTACGCCCGGTACAGCCGGTAGATGGTCCCTTCGGCGCCGCTGGCGTCGTAGTAGGGCGCAACCGCGGCCGCAGGGGTTGGAGCCTCGACTGCGATAGCACCGGCCAGGCCGGTGATGGCCACGGTGGCGGCCAGAAGGCCGCGGGTGATCCTGCCCATGAGATGAGT
>DMTU01000012.1:2007-2267 GCA_003476595.1 Acidimicrobiaceae bacterium
GTCCGCCGGTACCCCCGCCGGGTGCCCGTGAGCACCGTAGACCGGCAGCGGAGGCCCTGCACCGCGCAGCGTCCGAAAGGTTCGCTCCCATGGGCCAGAACCGTGACTTACCAGGGGTACCGGCTGCCGCCGCTCAAGCCCTGTACGCGGCAGGGCGCCGGACGACACCGTCGAGAGTGCGATCGAGCACGGGTAAGTCGGACACGAGAGGCCGGGGTCAGCCGCCGACCTCGCCGGTGGTGTCCGAGTCGATGACCCCG
>DMTU01000012.1:2412-3189 GCA_003476595.1 Acidimicrobiaceae bacterium
CGGGTTCACGGTGTTATCGGCGGTGTCGCCCCAGATGTTCTCGAAAGCCAGCCACATGCCGGCGCCGACCAGCACCATGACCAGTACAGCGATCACGGTCGGCATGACGCCCTCACCCTCGCCTTGCCCGTCGCGGCCCCGAATCGTGCGAAGGGTGGCAGTCATCGGAGTTCGACTGGGGCGGACAATGCCCCCACGGTCCCGGTCAACGGGTCCTTCGCTCGGCGCGTCCCCGAGGTGGTCGGAGTCGGTCATCGTGTCCTTTCCGCCGTACCGCTACCCGGGCCAGTCCCAGCAGAGCAACTGTTCAGGCACGCACGGACCCAGCAGACGCTGCCCTCGATAGCGGCCCGCTCGCCGGCACCGCCCACTGTATTGCCGGCGCCGACGCCGCGCTGACGAGTGCTGGAGCCGTTCGGTTCACAAGCGTGCCGATCTCCACCCCGCCCGGCTGGGTGTGTGAAATGCTATGAGAAGGTCCCCTATGCCACAGCAACCGACTGCACGATCTGGTCCTGCCGTGGCCCGCCCCGGCGTTGAGGACGACGTTCTGGGCATCTCGGAACATCGGCAGGCATCCCGAGCGTTTCATGCGCCACGACGCACGACTCGGTGAACATCACACGACATGTGGGACATGTCCCCTGCCCCCGCGCGCGGCGCCCGGTACCGTTCGCGGGTGGCGTCGCTCGACAGCCTGGAAGTCTCGAAGGAGTCGCCCGTGCATAGCCGGTCCCCGCTCGATCTCGTCCATCGCGTGTCAGGCTTCGCGTCATC
>DMTU01000059.1:0-202 GCA_003476595.1 Acidimicrobiaceae bacterium
CGTGTTGGCTCCCTGCTCCTCCCGGAGGATCGCCGCCTCGGGGATCCCCTGGTTCCGCAGGTACGTGAACCCGGCCCGGGCCTCGGTGAATCGGTCGCCGGGCTGCTTGCCACCGGTGACCACGATGGTCGGGGCCACGTCGGCCTCCCAGAGCTCCACGGCGTGGGCGAGGCGGGCCTCGAGCACCGGCGACGGGCGCCCG
>DMTU01000059.1:351-4240 GCA_003476595.1 Acidimicrobiaceae bacterium
AGCACCGGCGACGGGCGCCCGTCGTACTGGGCGGCCCCGAGCACGATGATCGCCTCGGCCGGGTCGTGGGATTCACCGCTGGTGGCCTGCCACACCTGCACGAACGTCACGGCCAGGTACACCAGGGCCAGGACGCCCACGAGCACGGCGGTCCGGACGCCGAGGCGGAGCGCACGGCCGATCGTCACGGCGGCGAGCGTACCGAGGACCCCCGACGCTGCCGCGCACGTCGGTCCCCGACCGGCCCGCCCGGGCGTGCCACCCTGGCCGGGTGCCCGGCACCGACGCGACGATGGACCAGACCACCGACACCGCCGAGGCCGACCCGGGCGACGAGACCTCCGTGGTCGTCACCGCCGCCGCCGCGGTGCCGCCCGAGCAGGTCTGGCACACGCTGGTCGAGCGCACGAGCGACTGGTGGTCCACGCCCTACCTGGCGCCCGACGCCGAGCCGATGCGCCTCGAGGCCCACCTGGGCGGGCGGGTGTGGTCCGGCAGCCGGTCCGCCGACGGCGGCACCGGGCAGCTCCACGGCACGATCCGGGCCTTCGACCCGCCCGAGCGCCTCGAGGTGGGCAGCGTGCTCGTCCCCGGCGCCTACGCCGGCTCCATCACGATCACCGTCGAGCGCACCGGGCTCGGCTCCGAGGTGCGGGTCGAGCAGATGGCCCGCGGGCGCATCGACGCCACCGTCGAGGAGCGCATCTCCACCGGGTGGACCCAGCTCCTCGCCCGGCTCACCGATCTCGCCGAGCGCTGAACGCCCGACATCCCGGCCGGATCAGGCCGCGGCGACGACCGTGGGGCAGAAGTGCATGGGTGAGTCGGTGACCACCTGGAGCACGCGGCGCACGACGCCGGAGGCACCGGACAGCGTGAGGTGGCCGTCGAGCGGATCGAGGCGGTGCTGGACCTCGTCCCACAGATCGAGTCCGTCGGAGGTGCACAGCAGCAGCCCCTCGAGGTCCACGCGCACCTCCGTGTAGCCCTGCGCCAGCAGCTCCTCGAGCTGGCGGGCGTGCTCGGGGGCGGTGACGGCGCAGAGCGCCCCACGGATGCGCAGCGAGGCGACGTGGTGCACGTCGTCGGTGGGCCCGAGCGTGGACCCCAGGATGGACGTGGGCTCCCCGTTCGGGTCGACGGTCGAAGTCGTCGTGGAGGCCATGGCAAGAACGCCGTTTCTGTGGTCGTGTGTCGCGGCACCCCCCAGTGCCTGACCTCGACGGTACGCCTCGGGCCGCCGTTCCGCAACGCCCCTCGGCGTCAGGCCTCGAGGTGCAGCTGGTCGCGCCACCCGGCGCGGTAGGCGTCGGCGACCTGGGCCGGGGTCTGGCGCAGCACGGCGGCCGGGACCATGTCGACCAGGCGGCGCAGCTCCATGTAGTGGTGGAAGTGCGAGACCTCCTCGAACAGCTCGTGGCGCAGCTCGACCAGCTCGGGGGCCGGCGACGGATCGAGGAAGCCGAAGAGGGTGGCGCCGATGCGCAGGTCGTGGATCACCGGTGCCCGGCCGAGCACGGAGGCCCGCTTCAGGCCGATGGCGACGATGCCGGCGAGGGCGTCCTTGGCGTGCTCACCCTCGCTGAGGTGCAGCTCGGGCTCGAGCAGACGGGCGAGGCGCAGCGCGTAGCCCTGGTCGGGACCGGGGCTGCCCAGCAGGTCGCCGAGGGGCTGGCGGTGGTCGTCGGCGAAGTCGGCCGGTCGGTCGGCCCGCCAGCTGTCCGGACGCCGCGGCGGGGAGCCGTAGGTGCGGACATCCAGGTTGGGCTTCGTCGGGACGTGCTCGGGCGCTGCCACGGCTTTGAGACTACGCAGCCGAGTGCTGCAGGCCGTAGACGATGGCGTCGATCAGCGCGGTCCAGGACGCCTCGATCACGTTCTCCGACACCCCGACGGTGAACCAGGTGTCCTCGCCGTCGGAGGTCTCGATGAGCACGCGGGTGACCGCCTCGGTGCCGACGCTCGTGTCGAGGACCCGGACCCGGAAGTCGACCAGGTGGATGTCCTCGATGCCGGGGAAGTGCCCGTTGAGGGCGCGGCGCAGCGCCTGGTCGAGGGCGTGGACCGGGCCGTTGCCCTCCCCCACCGCGATGCGGCGCTCATCGCCGATCCAGACCTTCACCGTGGCCTCCGTGGAGAGGTCGACGACGCCTTCGGCGGCGGCGACGGCCAGCGCCAGGGCATCACCTTCCCGGTGGTAGGAGGTCACCCGGTAGGACTCGGTGCGGAACGGGTCGGCACCCAGGCCGAGGGTGCGCCGCATCAGCAGCTCGAGGGAGGCGTCGGCCGCCTCGAAGACGTAGCCGCGCGACTCGAGGTCGTTCACCGTCTTGGCCAGCTCCGCCGACGCCCGGGCGTCGAGCTCGATGCCGAACTCCTCGGCCTTCATCTTCATGCCGGCCCGCCCGCCGAGGTCGGAGACCAGGACGCGGGTGTGGTTGCCGATCGCGGCCGGGTCGACGTGCTCGTAGGACTTGGAGCCGACCTTGCCGAGGGCCGAGGTGTGCAGGCCGCCCTTGTGGGCGAAGGCCGAGGACCCGACGTAGGGGTCGGCGGCGTGCGGGGGCAGGTTCACCAGCTCGCTGACGTGGCGGGAGACGGCGGTGAGCCGCTCGATGCGCCCCTCCGGCAGGCACCGCACCCCCATCTTCAGCTCGAGGTTGGGGATGCAGGTCATCAGGTTGGCGTTGCCGGTGCGCTCGCCGTAGCCGTTCGCCGTGCCCTGCAGGTGGGTGGCCCCGCCCAGCACGGCGGCGATGGAGTTGGCAACCGCGCACCCGGTGTCGTTCTGGGTGTGGATGCCGATCTGGACGTCGTCGCCGAAGTGGGCGTGGATCTCGCTGGTGATGCGCTGGACCTCGTGGGGCAGCGACCCGCCGTTGGTGTCGCACAGCACCAGGCACTCGGCGCCCTCCATCGCCGCGGCCTCGAGGACCCGGAGCACGAACTCGGGGTTGGCCTTGTAGCCGTCGAAGCAGTGCTCGGCGTCGAAGAACACGCGGAGCCCGGCGGCGCGCAGGAACCGGACCGAGTCCTGCACCATGGCCACGCCCTCGTCGAGGGTGGTGCCGAGCGCGTCGGTGACGTGGAAGTCCCACGACTTGCCCACGATGCAGGCGGTGCTGGTGCCGGCCTCGACCAGGGCGGCGAGGGTGGGGTCGCTGTCGGTCTTGCCGAGCGGCTTGCGGGTGGACCCGAACGCCACGAGGTCGGCGGTGCCGAGGGACAGCTCCGACGGCGCCCGGCGGAAGAACTCCTGGTCCTTGGGGTTGGCCTGCGGGTAGCCGCCCTCGATCCAGCGGACGCCGAGGTGGTCGAGCTGCTCGGCGATGCGGAGCTTGTCGTCGACCGACAGCGAGATGCCCTCGAACTGGGCCCCGTCCCGCAGCGTCGTGTCGAAGATGTCGATGCTCGCCGGGAGGACGGGCTCCGCGCTCATGCCAGCTCCACCCACTCCTTGTACTTGGGGATCTCGCCGCGGACGAGCTTGGAGTACTCCTCGGCGATGGTGGTGGTCATCGGGCCGGGGCAGGGGATCTCGCGGTCGTCGACGCTGTTCACCGCGGAGACCTCGGCGGCCGTGCCGCACACGAACAGCTCCTCGGCGACGTAGAGGTCGGAGCGGGCCAGGTCGCCGATGACGACCTCGTAGCCGTGGTCGGCGGCGATGGCCATGACCGTGGACTGGGTGATGCCCTCGAGCGCCCCGGAGGTGATCGGCGGGGTGATGAGCTTGCCGTGGCGGGCGGCGAAGATGTTCTCGCCGGTGCACTCGCTCACGAAGCCCTGGGGGCTCAGCATGATGGCCTCGTCGTAGCCGGCCTTGAGCGCCTCGACCTTGGCCAGGCTGGAGTTCACGTAGTTGCCGGTGGTCTTGGACGCTGGCGGC
>DMTU01000059.1:4347-4754 GCA_003476595.1 Acidimicrobiaceae bacterium
CGGCTGGAGTTCACGTAGTTGCCCGTGGTCTTGGACGCGGGCGGCATCGTGTTGTGCTCGTGGCGGGTCCAGGACGAGATCTTCATCCGCACGCCCTTGGTGGCGGCGTCGTCGCCCAGGTACGCGCCCCACGGCCAGCACGCGATGGCGACGTCGACCGAGCAGGGCAGCGTGTTGAGGCCCATCTCGCCGTAGCCGTAGTAGGCGATCGGGCGGATGTACGCCGATGGCAGGCCGGACTCCCGCACGACGAGCTTGGTGGCCTCCACCAGCTCGTCCACCGAGTACGGCATGTCCATCATCATGATCTTGGCCGAGCTGTGGAGCCGCTCGATGTGCTCGGTGAGGCGGAAGATGCCCGGTCCGGCCGACGTCTCGTAGGCCCGGATGCCCTCGAACACGCCCAT
>DMTU01000059.1:4918-5166 GCA_003476595.1 Acidimicrobiaceae bacterium
GCTCGCCGTTCATCCAGATCTTCGAGGTGGGGGTGATGGGCATCGGGTTCTCCTGTCGCGCCGGTCGTCCAAGACTACGAGACGCGCCGCGCGATCTCGTCGCCGATGTCGGTCGTGGAACCGGCCGGCACGTCCTCGCACGCCGCCCGGATCCGGGTGGCGGCGTCGGCCTCGCCGAGGAACTCGAGCATGATCGCGGCTGACAGGATCGCGGCGGTCGGGTTGGCCTTGCCCTGGCCGGCGATGTC
>DMTU01000114.1:0-468 GCA_003476595.1 Acidimicrobiaceae bacterium
GAAAAAGTGGGCCTGAAAGCGGAGATGGCCGACCGCTACCCGCACGAATTTTCCGGCGGCCACCGCCAGCGCATCGGCATCGCCCGGGCGCTCGCCCTCGAGCCCAAGGTGCTCGTGCTCGACGAACCGGTCTCGGCCCTCGACGTGTCGGTGCAGGCCGGCGTCATCAACCTGCTCGAGGACCTCCAGAACCGCCTCGGCCTCGCCTACATCTTCATCGCCCACGACCTGTCCGTCGTGCGCCACATCTCCGACCGGGTCGCGGTGATGTACCTCGGCCAGGTGATGGAGATCGCCGACGCCGCCGACCTGTACGGGTCGCCGGCGCACCCCTACACCCAGGCGCTGCTGTCGGCCGTGCCGGTGCCCGACCCCCGCCGCGAGCGGGCCCGGACCCGCATCGTGCTCGAGGGCGACGTGCCCAGCCCGGTGAACCCGCCGTCGGGCTGCCGGTTCCGCACCCGCTGC
>DMTU01000114.1:714-954 GCA_003476595.1 Acidimicrobiaceae bacterium
GCTGCCGGTTCCGCACCCGCTGCTGGAAGGCCACCGACACGTGCGCCGAGGAGGTGCCGGCGCTCGTCGACCGGGGCCAGGGACATCCCGTGGCGTGCCACTACGCCGAGGTCCAGGTCGTCATCTAGCCCGATGGGTCGCTCCACCCGCCCCGCCCCGTGGTGGGTCGCCCTGCTCGTCGTCCTCGCCGTGGTCGCCTCCGGCTGCTCGGTGTTCACCGACGACGACGACGAACCCGCC
>DMTU01000114.1:1026-3616 GCA_003476595.1 Acidimicrobiaceae bacterium
CCGTCGGGTCGCCCGACACCACGCTGCCGCGGGCCGCGACGCTGCTGCGGGTGGCCGCCGGCGACTGGCCCACCTGCCTGAACCCGGTCACCTGCGCCGACCCCACCGCCCGCACGCTGGTGCTGCAGCACGTGTTGCCCAAGCTCATGGAGGTCGACGCCGACGGCCGCTACGTGCCGTCGCCGGTGCTGGCCGGTGGGCCCGAGGTCCGGGTGGACGACGAGACGGGGGAGCAGACGATCACGTTCGTGTTGGCCGAGGAGGCCCGCTGGCACGACGGGCGGCCGATCACCAGCAGCGACGTCCTCGGGACCTGGCTGGCGCACCGGGAGACCCCCGGGGCGGTGGCCGCCGGCTACGAGCGGATCATCGCGGTGGACGACACCGACCCGCTGATCGCCCGGGTCACGCTGGCCCAGCCGTGGCCGGACTGGCCCGAGCTGTTCGGTGGCTACACCGGCTGGCTGCTCCAGGCCGACGCCTTCGGGACCGGCACCGACCTGAGCGGCCAGTTCAGCGACTTCGTGCCCTTCGGTGCCGGTCCCTACGAGCTGGCGTCCTACGACGACCAGTCCCTGGTGCTCGTGGCCCGCGAGGAGCACTGGGACCCCGACCGGCAGGCCGAGATCGACCAGGTGCGCATCGACCGCTTCGCCGACCTCGGCGACGGCGAAGCGACCGGTCGGGTCGGCGTGCCCGGCAGCATCGACCTGCTCATCCCCACCGGCGACGTTCCCGAGGTCGCCACCCGCTTCGACCTGCGCCGCACGCCGGCCCCGTCGGTGGTGGGCCTGTTCTTCGACCGCCGCACCGCGCCGCTGGGGTCGGCCGGCGTGCGCGCCGCCGTCGACGCCGCGCTGGACCGTCGCGACCTGGTCGAGCTGGCCGGCGTCGATCCCGACCAGCTGGTCACGTGTCTCGGCTGGCTGCCCGGCGAGGAGGCCTGCGGTGAGGACCTCGAGGAGGAGGGTGCGTCGGCGGAGGAGACCGATGCCCTGCTGGAGGCCGATGGCTGGCCGGTGCTGCTCGACGGCACCCGGGGCCGACCCGACCTGCCGCTCGCCACCCCCGTGTCCTACGACCCCCGGCTGGAGGGCGCCGAGGCCATCGCCGAGGCGGTCGTGGACGCCCTCGTCGTGCGCGGGTTCACGGCGAGCGCCGAGCCGCTGACGGCGGAGACCTGGATGCGGCGGGACCGCGAGCGCGGCACCGGCATCGGCGTGTTCGCCGTGCGCCTCGGCACCGCCCAGCGGGCCTCGGCGCTCTACCGGTGCGACGAGGGCTCGCTGAACCCGATGGCCTGGTGCGAGCAGGACTCCCAGGTGCTCTCCCGGGAGCTGGTCGACGCCGCCAGCGAGGACGAGCGGCTGGCGATCGCCGAGGAGCTGGGGGAGCTGGCGGCCACGTCGCTGTCCTGGCTCCCGCTGCACCAGCGCACCGTCCGCTGGCTGGTCGACCCCGACCGCATCGTCACCCCCGATCAGACCCCGCTCGGCGCCGGTCCGCTCGGCGCCCTCCACGACTTCGACCGGGCCGACCGCTGAACCCCTCTCTCGAACTGGCAGTTCCCCTGTCGCACCTGGGGGATCGTGGCCGCCCGGGCCTCGCTGGTACGCTCGTTCGTTCCTGTCCCCGACACTCCTCGGACCGATGCTGAAGATCATCGTCACCACCATCCACGTGAGCCAGGCGCTGGCCCTCATCGGGCTCGTCCTGCTGCACTCCGGCAAGGGCGGTGGCCTCTCGGACATGTTCGGTGGCGGCGTCGGCGCCGCAGCCGGCGGTTCGACGGTGATGGAGAAGAACCTCGACCGCATCACGATCGTGGTCGCCGTCGGGTTCGTGTTCACCACCGTCGGCTTGGCCCTGATCCTCGACTGAGTCCCGGGTCGGGCCGGTGCGTCCGCTGCCGCGCCCCCTCCAGATCCTGACGGCGCTGCTGCTGCTCGCCGGCGCGTGCTCGTCCGACGGCGGCGACCTCGAGCGGGCGGAAGGCCCGAGCTCGACGGCTGGCCCGTCGACCACCGCCGATGAGGGCCGCCCGGCCGACGGGGAGGAGCCGACCGAGGGCGCGGACGAAGGCGGCGACGTGCTGCGGCTCGGCCTGGCCGGGCCCATGTCGCTCGACCCGGCCGCCATCTCGCCGGCCAGCGTCTCGTCGATGATCCTGGTCGACCTGGTCCACGACACCCTGACCGAGGTCGACGGCGAGGGTCGCCCCCAACCCGGCCTGGCCAGCTTCGACGCCAACGAGGACCGCACCCTGTGGCGGTTCACCCTCGGCGAGGACGCCACCTTCGGCGACGGGACGCCGATCACCGCCGACGACGTGGTCGCATCCCTCGACCGGGTCCGGTCCCAGGGCGGCGCCTCCCTCGCCGCCATCGCGCTCGAGGACGTGGCCGCCATCACCGCCGTCGATCCCCGCACGATCGACATCGGCCTCGCCGCCCCCTCGGCCGTGCTCCCCGAGGTGCTGGCCTCGCCCCTGTACGGCATCGTGGACCGGGACCTGCTGCCCACCGCCGTCGGCGCCCCGCTCAACCCCTCGGGCGCCCACGACGTGGAGGTCACCGCACCGGACCGGCTC
>DMTU01000114.1:3720-3962 GCA_003476595.1 Acidimicrobiaceae bacterium
GGCGGGGCGAGGGTCCGGACACGATCGAGCTGCGGCTCTTCCCCGACGACGCCGCCGCCTACGACGCCATGTCGGCCGGCGAGCTCGACTGGTCGCCCGTTCCGGTCGACCGCCTCGGCGACGCCGGCACCGAGTTCGGCCTCGGCGGGCTCGTCCCGTTCCACGCCACCCTGCTGCTCGGCGTGAACCCCAATGCGGAGCCGCTGGCCCGAGCGCCGCTGCGCCAGGCCATCTCGCTGGCG
>DMTU01000114.1:4068-4544 GCA_003476595.1 Acidimicrobiaceae bacterium
TGCGCCAGGCCATCTCGCTGGCGATCGACCGGGCCACCCTCACCGAGGCGGTCTTCGGTCCCACCGCGCAGCCGCTGCGGGGCCTGGTGCCCGCCGGGGTCGCGGGTGCGGCGGGGGAGTGCGTCGGCTTCTGCGGCCCGGACGTGGAGCGGGCCCGCCAGATCGTCGCCCAGGCCTTCCCGGAGGGCCCACCGCCGCCGGTGACCCTGCTCACCGACGACTCGGCCACCCACCGCGCCGTGGCGGGCGTGCTGAGCGAGCAGCTCGGTGCGGCCGGCGTGGAGCTGGCGCCGTCGTCGCTGGACCCGACCACCTACGAGGCCACCCTGGCGACCCGCCAGCACCAGCTGTTCCTGTACAGCACCCTCGGCGTCGGCCTGACGCCGGCGTCGCACCTGCTGGCCTGGCAGTCCTCGTCGCCCGACAACCTGGCCGCCTACGGCCAGGGCCTCGTCGACGCCGCCATCGCCGCGGCC
>DMTU01000114.1:4657-7476 GCA_003476595.1 Acidimicrobiaceae bacterium
TCGACGCCGCCATCGCCGCGGCCCGGGCCGAGCCCGACCCGGCCGTCCGGGTGGCCCGCTGGCGGGAGATCGAAGCGGCCGTGCTCGCCGACGTGCCGGTCGTGCCCCTGGCCCAGCTGCGCACGGTCGCCGTCGTGCGCGAACAGGTCCGGGGCCTGCACGTGCGGGCCGACGGCAGCATCGACGTCGCCGGCGTGACCTTCCCGGGTTCCTGAGCCGGCGGCGGATGTGGTCCCGGGACCAGCCGTTGGTATTGTGTCGCCTCCGCCCGGGTGCTCCCGGACGGACACGTCGGAGTGGCGGAATTGGCAGACGCGCTAGCTTGAGGGGCTAGTGCCCGCAAGGGCGTGGGGGTTCAAGTCCCCCCTCCGACACCACATCACGGGTCATGGACCCAACCTTCGGAATCGGTCGAACGAGCTCGGCTCGGCAGCGGCGGACCGATGAACCGTGCTCCACCACGAGGACGACGAAGGTTGAGCTGCCCGTCCCGGTCCTAGGACCACATGAAAGACACGAGGCGGTCGAGGTCGTCACCGTCGCGGTCTGCGGCTCGCAGCGCGGACAGGTAGCTGGCCCGAAGCGAATCGACGTCGAGGCCCGAGGCCGATCCCCAGGTCGGCGGAACGACGGCGAGCGCGCCGGCCAGGTAGTCGGCGGCTGCGCGCGAGTGGCGCCCGTTGCCGTTGGGAAACGGATGGATTGCGACGAGTCGATGGTGGAAGCGCGCGACGGCCACGGCGGGTTGGTCGTGCTCGACCCACAAGCGGCAGTCGTCGGTGAGGGAGCGCACGGCGCCGGCGATGAGCGCCGGGTCGATGCCGATGTTCCGGAGCGTGGTGCGGTACCGGCCTGCCCACGTCCAGACGTCTCCGAACATGCGTTGGTGGAGTTGGCGGAGCCACAGGTCGTCGAGGACCTCGTCGACCGTGGCGGAGCGAAGGGAGCGCCGGGCGTCGAGGATGTTGTCGCGCTCGGCATCGTTGAGGTCGCCGCGCGTTCGAACCCACGTTGGCTTCAGTCCGTCTGCCTCGTCATCGTCCAGCGGCGTGTTGCCGTCGCCGACGTCGAGGAGCGGGTCGGTCACGACCACAGCCCGCGCTTGTCGACGAGCTGCCGCGCCAACTCGTCGATCCGTTGGCGCGTCGATTCGACCTCCGGTCGCTGATCCTCGAGCGCCATCGTGTGGTCGACGCTCGCGACCTCTTCTGCCGCCTTCTGGCGAGCCTGTTGCCAGACGATGTCGTCGAGCGGCTGGTGGGGGACCAGCACGTACTCGACCCGGCAGCCGAGGGCGTCGGCGATCCGCTCGAGGTTGGCCAAGGTCAGCGAGCGATCACGTTCGGCCTTCTCGATCTGGCTGATGCGCGCTGCGGAGAGGTCGGCCCGTCTGGCGAGCTCACGGGTAGACATCCCGAGGGCGTCGCGAATGGCGCGGATCCATCCGCTGCGAGGAGGCGTCGTGGGAGCGTCACGGTGGCGACGGAGATCTCGCTCGAGCGCTGTCCTCGCCTTCGACCGGTCCATCGATCTCCACCTTCCACGTCCGACAAGGTTTGCCTACGCGCGACGTGCACTACCGAATAGGTATACCTTTGCAGTATACGGTGGATCGTGAAGGTTTGTCTCGGCGTGCGCGCGGCGACCGGGACGGTCAGCCGCGGCGCTTGGCGGTGGGAGCCCGCCAGCCCCGGCGGATGGCGAGGAGGCGCACCACCAGCACCGCGGCGGCGATGGCGCCGGCCTGGGGCGCGTCGAGCGCGTCCTGGGACCACACCGCGGCCGTGGCGGCGGCGCCGAGGGTCGCCGGGATCGCGTAGAGGGCGCTGTCGGCCTTGAAGACGGTGGGGACCTCCCGGGCCAGGACGTCGCGGATGACCCCGCCGCCCACCGCGGTCATGGTGCCGAGCAGGACCGAGGGGAGCACCCCGAGGCCGGCGTCGAGGGCCTTGGCCGAGCCGACCACGCAGAACAGGCCGAGCCCGGCGGCGTCGAAGGCGAGCACGGGCCGGTGCATCCGCTCCACCAGGTGGTGGGCGACGAGCACGAAGGCCGTCGCCACCAGGGGCACGGCCAGGTAGAGCTGGTCGCGCAGCGCGACGGGCGGGAGCTGGCCGAGCAGGGTGTCGCGCAGGATGCCGCCACCGAGGCCGGTGACGGTGGCGAGGACGAGGATGCCGACGAGGTCGAAGTGCCGGCGGGCGGCGAGCGACGCCCCCGACAGGGCGAACACGAGCACGCCGGCCAGGTCCAGGGCCCGCTCCAGCTCGGGCTCGAGGCCGGTGAGCGTCACAGGTCGGCGGCCTTCGGCATCGACGGGCTCCATCGTTCGGGGTCGGGCGGGTCCCGTACATTGCCTCCGGTGTCGGCATCGGTGCACCTCGAACCCCACATCCGTGACGTCCCCGACTGGCCCGAGCCCGGCGTCGTCTTCAAGGACATCACCCCGCTGCTCGCCGATCCGGCCGGGTTCGCCTACGCCGTGCGCTCCCTGGCCGAGCCCTTCGCCGGGCGGGGGATCACGAAGGTGGTGGGCATGGAGGCCCGCGGGTTCCTCATCGGCGCGCCGGTCGCCCTGCACCTCGGCGCCGGGTTCGTGCCCGTGCGCAAGCCGGGCAAGCTGCCGCGGGCGACGGACTCCGAGGAGTACGCCCTGGAGTACGGCACCGACCGGCTGGAGATCCACGCCGACGCCGTCGGCGCCGACGACCGGGTCCTCGTCATCGACGACGTGATCGCCACCGGCGGGACGGCAGCGGCCACGGTGGCGCTGGTCGAGCGCTCGGGCGCGACCGTCGTCGGACTCGGCTTCGTCATCG
>DMTU01000114.1:7556-7910 GCA_003476595.1 Acidimicrobiaceae bacterium
TCTCGCCTTCCTCGACGGCGCGGCCCGGCTGGCCGGGCACGAGCACGTGTCGCTGCTCACCTACCGATGACCGGGGCGCCCTTGGTCGTGGTCGCCATCGGGACCGAGGCCGCCCACCTGCGGGGGCTCGACGTCGTGCTCACCGGCATCGGCAAGGTGTCCGCCGCCGTCGCGGTGACCCGGGCCATCGCCGAGCACCGGCCCTCGTTCGTGCTCAACGTCGGCACGGCCGGCGCGCTGCGGGACGGGCTCGAGGGGGCGCACCGGATCGGCCGGGTGCTGGAGCACGACGTCGACCACGCCTTCCTGCGCACCCTCACCGGGGAGGACAGCGTCGGCGAGATCGTGCTCGAC
>DMTU01000114.1:8051-8358 GCA_003476595.1 Acidimicrobiaceae bacterium
GCGTCGGCGAGATCGTGCTCGACGCGGGGGAGCTGACCACCCTCGCCACCGGCGACGCCTTCGTCTCCGACCCGACCGTGCGCCTCGCCCTGGCCGAGCGCGCCCACCTGGTCGACATGGAGGGCTTCGCCGTCGCCCGGGCCTGCGCCGCGGCCGACGTCGAGTGCCGCATGGTCAAGGTCGTCTCCGACACCGCGTCGGAGGACGCGGCCCGGTCGTGGAAGGCGGAGGCCGACCGCACCGCCCGGCTCATCGCTGAGGTCGTGGCCGAGCACCTCTGAGCGGCGCGTTCCGCAGCCGCTGCCAG
>DMTU01000114.1:8418-14453 GCA_003476595.1 Acidimicrobiaceae bacterium
GTTCCGCAGCCGCTGCCAGAAGCCGGGGTCTACCCGACGGGCTCGAGCACCCGGCGCTCCTCGTGCTCGTGGAGCTCGGCCTGCTCGCCCCG
Organism: Acidimicrobiaceae bacterium; assembly: GCA_003476595.1. Classification (GTDB taxonomy): domain Bacteria; phylum Actinomycetota; class Acidimicrobiia; order Acidimicrobiales; family Salinilacustritrichaceae; genus Salinilacustrithrix. The sequence continues at coordinate 8,511 of DMTU01000114.1, forward strand.
GCGCACCCGCCACTCGCCCCACAGCTTGAGGCACGACGGCTGGATCAGCACCGACGCGAGCAGCGAGTACACGATGGTGACGGCCACGATGATGCCGAACTGCTGCATCGGCAGCAGCGAGGCGAAGGCCAGGACGCCGAAGCCGGCGGCGGTGGTGGCCGCCGACCCCGCCATGGCGCCACCGGTGTGGGTGACGGTCTGGCGGATGGCCTCGTCGATGGTGTCGTAGCGGCGCCGGTCCTCCATGAACCGGTGGGTGACGTGGATGCCGAAGGGCACGCCGATGCCGATGGCGAGCGACGCCACCATGGCGGTGAGCACGTTGAAGCTGATGTCGAGCAGCACCATCGTGCCGAGCACCCAGCCGACGACGGCGATGGAGGGGACCATGGTGATGGCCCCGAGCAGCGGCTTGCGCTCCACCACGCCGAAGTAGGCGATGAGCAGCGTCAGGGCGCCGAGCAGGGTGATGGCGATGCCCTGGGTCTGGCTGGCGGTGAGGGCATCGAGGGTCTCGTCCAGCACCAGGGACTCGGACACGACGGTGGTCGAGCCCCCGGCGTCGCGGATGGGGGCGAGCGCAGCGTCGAGGTCCCCGGCCAGCGCCTCGGCCCGGTCCTGGCCGGCGGTCGTCGCGATCATCAGGGCGGCCACGTCCGGTCCGGTGTCGGGCAGCCGGCTGACCTGGGCCGCGCCGCCCTGGGCCCGCACGTCCTCAACGCCGGCGAGCAGCTCGGGCGCCTCGGCGATGGCGCCGGCCAGCTCGGCGTCGGTGACGTCGCCGTCGATCAGCACGAACGTGGACTCGGACAGGTCGCCGCCGAAGAGGGTGTCGAGCTTGTCGATGAGCATGCCGGGCTCGGAGTCGGCCGGCACGAAGTCGTCCTGGCTGAACGAGGTCTCGATCTGGCTGCCGGCACCACCGGCGACGACGGTGACCACGAGGGCGATGGCGAGGGTGAGCCGAGGGGCCCGTTCGGCGACGGCGGCCGTGCGACCCATGAAGGCGGCCAGCCCGTTCGTGCCGCTGCGCTCGCGCCGGCGACGGCGGGTGGCCCGGGCGAGCGCCCGGGGACGGTCGTCGAGGAGGCGGCGGGCGCTGGGGACGAGCAGGGTCATGACCACGAGGGCCGAGGTCACGCCGACGGCGGTGAACACGCCGAAGTCGGCGATCGGGGGCAGCGGGGACACGAGGTTGGTGAGGAACCCGACCACCGTGGTCAGCGTGGCCAGCACCAGGGCGCCGCCGACGGTGCGCACGGCCATCGCGGCGGCATCGGGCGGGGTGAGCCCGTGGCGCTGCTCCTCCCGGTACCGGGACGTGAGGTGGATGGCGTAGTCGATGCCGAGACCGATGAGCAGCACCGGGACGATCGTGGAGATCTGGGTGAAGTTGCCGACCAGGCCGAGGTTGTCGGGGCCGAGGACGACGGCGAAGCCGAACATCCAGGTGATCGTGACGATGAGGCCGACGAAGCCGAGGACGACGTCGCTGACGGTGCGGAACTGCAGGAAGAGGATGGCGACGATCAGGAACAGGGAGAGGCTGAGCAGCCGGGGCATCTCGTCCTCGGACTCCGCCTGCAGGGCATCGCTGAGGATGGCGGTGCCGAAGGGGTCCACGTCGATGCCGGCCACGTCGACGACCTCCAGCTGCTCGGCGAGCTCGAGGGTCGCTTCCTGGGCGTCGGCGTCGGGCAGGGCGGGGTCGAGCTCGACGACGACGAGCCCGGCCCGGGCGGTGGCGGTGGCCGGATCGAGGTCGCGCGAGAGGAGGCTGGCCGCGGCGGGGGAGACCCCGTCGGCCTGCACGGCCGCGGCGAAGGAGGCGACGCCGCGCGGGCCGTCGGCGAGGGGGGTGTCGCTGGCCCGGACGACGGCCTCGACCTGCTCGGCGGCCTCGATCCCGGCGGGGTCGAGCACGTTGCCGCCAGGACCGGCATCCACGACGACCTGGACGCGGGCCCCGCCGGTGGCGAAGTCCTCCTGGATCCGGTCGAAGGCGTCGGCCAGCTCGCTGTCGGGGGCGAACGAGGTCAGCTCGGTGTCGGTGGTCTGGCCGGCGGCGAAGCCGCCGAGCACCACGGTCATGACGGCGAGGAAGGTCAGGGTGATCCCCGGACGGCGCTCGACCGCCCGTGCCATCGTCTGCAGCCACCAACGCATGTCTTCGCCTCCGGTCCGGAACGGTCAGGACGAGCCTAGGAAAGTGAAACTGCGTATCAATCGTCACCGAGTGTCACATGTGTCACATCCGGAGCGCGCGGGGCGGTGCGAGGATGGGGACGTGTCGGACTCGGGGAAGGTCTCGCTGCGCGAGCGCAAGAAGCAGCAGGTCCGTCGGCGGTTCCAGCGGATCGCGCTCGAGCTGTTCGACGAGCGGGGCTTCGAGCACGTCACCGTCGACGACATCGCCGAGCGGGCCGAGATCTCCCGCAGCACGTTCTTCCGCTACTTCCCGACCAAGGAGGACGTGCTCATCGGGCGGGCGGACGAGCACCTCGAGGAGCTGCGGGACGCGTTCGTGGCCCGCGCCCCGGACGAGCCGGTGCTGCGCTCGCTGCGCCACTCCCTCGAAGCGCTCGCCGCCAGCTACGAGGCCGAGCGCTCCGACTTCGTGGCCATGCGCCGCATCGCCCAGGACCACCCCTCGATCCTGGCCCGGGGCCTCGAGCACCAGGCGGCGTGGGAGGAGACCTTCGCCGAGCTGCTCGCCGACCGGCTCCTGGACACCGCCGGCCCCGGCCTGCGCTCGCGGGTGGTGGCCGGGGCGGTCATGGCCGCCATCCGGGTCGCCATCGACGAGTGGCTGGCCGAGGACGGCCGCCGGGACCTGCAGGCGCTGATCGGCGAGGCCTTCGAGGTCCTCGGTGACGGGCTGGTCCAGGCGCTGCGCGAACCGGGCTGACGCCCTCGGACCTAGACGACCGAGTCGCCGGTGGGCGTTCGGACCCGGAGCCGCTCCTCGAGCTCCACGTCCTCGAGCAGCGAGGAGACGAGGTGCTGGGCCTGGGTCATCGCCTCGTCCAGCAGCGCGGCGGCATCGTCTCCGGCGCCGGCCTCCAGGCGCCACTTGGCCACCGTGAGGCGCTGCAGGATCTCGTCGTTGACCTCCGCCGCGTCGCGTCGGCGGGTGGCGGCGACCGCCAGCGCGAGCCGGTCGGCGCTCGCGTCCTCCACCGCGTCCGCGGCGGCGCCGACGAGGACGCCGAGCAGCACGAGCGGCACGACCCGGGACGCCCAGCCGAGCGCGCTCAGCGACATCTCGGGGTGGGACGCGGACCAGGCGACCAGCAGGCCGGCGGCGGACAGGGCCGCGGTGGTTCCCACGACGCGACCGAAGGCCATCGCGGCCAGGGCGATGGGCAGCGCGTAGAGCAGCCCGGTGGCGTCGGCCTCGTTCGGGCCCACCATGCGCAGCGCGGTCACGGTCGCGAACAGCGCGGCCGTGACCATTGCGGCGTAGTGCGGGTGGCGCCGGAACCACGGCCCCCCAGCGACGAGGCGATCCATGGGGACACTCTCGCTCCGGAACTCGGCGGACACCGGGGTCCTATGTCACCAAGTTCCGGGGACGTCGCCTCAGACCGCCCCGGCCAGCGCGTCCAGCGCGCCGGCGGCGCCGCTGCGCATCGGGTCGTTGGCCTCGAGGCTGCCGTCCTGCACCCGATCGTGGACGAAGGGGATCGGCACCTCGGCCACGTAGCGGAGCTTCACGGCCGTCAGCACCGGCTTGAGGAGCTGCATGGCCCGCAGGCCGCCGGAGACGCCGCCGTAGCCGACCAGGGCGACCGGCTTGTCGTTCCACTCCGTCCACAGGAAGTCGATGGCGTTCTTCAGCGCGGCGTTGTAGCCGAAGTTGTACTCCGGCATGACGAAGGCGAACGCGTCACCGCGGCTGATGGTCTCGGACCAGCGGCGGGTGTGGTCGTGCTCGTACTGCTGCAGCCGGGGGTGCTCGGGTTCGTCGAACAGCGGGAGGTCGACCTCGGCGAGGTCGACGAGCTCGACGTCGAAGCCGTCGTGGCCCTCGGCCTCGGCGGCGAACCACTCGGCGACGGTGCGGCCGACCCGCCCGGGTCGGGTGCTGGCGACGATGACCTGGAGGAGGGGCATGCTCCGGGACCTACCCGGGCACGCCCCTCACCATCCAGGGCTCAGCTGGGGTCGTCGGTCCAGCGGAGGTAGGGCTTGACCTCTTCGACCTTGTCGGCACCGAAGCGCTCCTTGGCATCCTCGGTCGACATGCCGGGCGACACGATGACCTTCTCGCCCTGGGTCCAGTCGGCCGGGGTGGCCACCGGGGCGGAGTCGGTGAGCTGGAGGGCGCCGACGACGCGGAGCAGCTCGTCGAAGTTGCGGCCCACGGACTTGGGGTACGTCAGCGTGAGGCGCACCTTGTTGGCGGGGTCGATGATGAAGACCGAGCGCACCGTGGACGTGTCGCCCTCACCGGGGTGGATCATGTCGTAGAGCTCGGCGACCTTCTTGTCCGGGTCGGCGATGATCGGGAAGTTGAGCTCGGTGCCGCCCACCTCGCCGATGTCGGGCGCCCAGCCCTCGTGGGAGGCGACGTCGTCGACCGAGAGGGCCAGGACCTTGGTGTTGCGCTTGGCGAACTCGTCCTTCATCTGCGCGGTGCGACCGAGCTCGGTGGTGCACACCGGCGTGAAGTCGGCCGGGTGGCTGAACAGCATCGCCCAGCTGTCCTTCTTCCACTCGTGGAAGTCGATCTCACCCTCGGTCGTGTCGGCGGTGAAGTTCGGGGCCTCGTCACCCAGGTGGATGCTCATCAGCGTGTCCTTTCGAAGGGGGCGTGTTGCTACGGACCCAGGTCTAGGACGTGGGCTCCCCCGAGGCAACGCCTCCGACGAGCGGCCTGTTCCCTCAGCTCGACGGCGACGACGGTGTGAGGTCGTGCGGCGCGGCCCAGGAGTGCAGCGTGCGCACGTAGCCGGCGCGCTCGAAGGCGGCCGGGTCGCCCGAGGTCGAGTGGTTGGCGCTGCCCCGGAGCTGGGCGACGGAGTCGTACTCCCGCTCGGTCAGCCAGGCCAGCAGCTCGGACTCGAGCACCGCGACGTGCTCGGGGCCGTGGCGCAGCAGTGCCGAGGTGGTCATCGCCACGTCGGCCCCGACCAGCAGGGCCTTCACCACATCGGTGCCGCTGGCCACGCCGGAGGTGGCCGCCAGGGACGCCCGACCGGCGAGGTGCGGAGACAGGATGGCGATCCAGCGCAGCGGCAGCCGCAGCTCCGACGGGCTGCTCAGCTCGACCCGGGGCACGACCGTGAGGGTTTCCAGGTCCAGGTCCGGTTGGTAGAAGCGGTTGAAGAGCACGAGGCCGTCGGCTCCGGCACGCACGACGTCCTGGGCGAAGCCGGCCATGGCCGAGTAGTACGGGCTGAGCTTCACCGCGAGCGGGATGTCGATCTCCTCGCGCACCGCGGCGATGATCTCCAGGTCGCGGTCCTCGACGTCGTCGGCGGCCAGCAGCGGGTCGGCGGCGAGGTGATACAGGTTCAGCTCGAGCGCGTCGGCGCCGGCGTCCTGGAGCCGTCGGGCGTGGTCGGTCCACCCGCCGGGCGAGGTGGCGTTGAGGCTGGCGATCACCGGCAGCGAGGTGACGGCCTTGATGCGGGCCAGGCGCTCCACGTAGCGGTCGCCGGCGTGGGGCAGCTCGTCGATGGAGGGGAAGTAGTCGAGCGCCTCGGCGAAGTGCTCGGAGCCGGCTTCGAGGGCCCGGTTGAGCTCGGACTCCTCGTGCAGGATCTCCTCCTCGAACAGCGACGGCAGCACGACCGCGCCGGCGCCGGCAGCCTCCAGCCGGCGCACGACGTCGGGGTCGTCGGTGATCGGCGACGCCGAGGCCACGATGGGCGAGCGCAGGGACAGGCCCAGGTAGGTGGTGGTGAGGTCGACCATCTCAGCGCTCCGTCTCGTCGT
>DMTU01000114.1:14540-20858 GCA_003476595.1 Acidimicrobiaceae bacterium
CGTCGTTGCGGATCTCGACCGGCACGTCGGCGCCGGGCTCGTGCTCGGGCTCGTGCCGCGTCGGGATCGTCCGGTGCATGCCGGCCAGCTGCTCGTAGTAGCGCCAGCGCTCGTCCGCATCGGCCTGGGCCAGCTCGGCCAGCATCTCGGCCCGCTCCGGGTCGGTGCGCTGGAGGATGGCGAAGCGGGTCTCGGAGGAGACGAACTCCTTGATCGGGATGGTCGGCTTCTTGGAGTCCAGGGCGAAGGGCTGGCCGTCCTCGGTCTCGCTCGGCCGGAACCGGTAGAGGGGCCAGTAGCCGCTCTTCACCGCGTCCTTCTGGTGGCTCATCGACTTCGACATGTCGATGCCGTGGGCGATGCAGGTGCTGTAGGCGATCACCAGGGACGGGCCGGGCCAGGCGTCGGCCTCGAGCAGCGCCTTGGTGGTCTGCAGCTCGTTGGCCCCCATCGAGATCTGGGCCACGTAGACGTTGCCGTAGGCCCGGGCGATGGCGCCGAGGTCCTTCTTGCCGATGCCCTTGCCGGCGGCGGCGAACTTGGCGACCGCGGCCCGGGGCGTGGCCTTGGACGCCTGGCCGCCGGTGTTGGAGTACACCTCGGTGTCGAGCACGAGGATGTTGACGTTGCGCCCGGTCGAGAGCACGTGGTCCAGGCCACCGAAGCCGATGTCGTAGGCCCACCCGTCGCCGCCCATCAGCCACACGCCCTGGCGGACGAGGTTGCCGACGAGGGAGGCCAGGTGCGAGGCGTCCACCGCGGTGTCGGGCTGCTCGACGAGGGTCGCCAGCCGCTGGCGCAGCTCGTCCACGGCCGTGCGGGCCGCGGCGATGTCGGTCTCGGTCTCCTGGGGGTTGTCGAGGAGGCGGGCCACCAGGTCGGCGCCCAGCTGGGGGGCGAGGCGCCGCAGCGAGGTCTCGGCCTGGTCCCGCTGGACGTCGAGGGCCAGGCGCATGCCGAGGCCGAACTCCGCGTTGTCCTCGAAGAGGGAGTTGTTCCAGGCCGGGCCGCGGCCGTCGCCGTTCACCGTCCACGGGGTCGTGGGCAGGTTGCCGCCGTAGATCGAGGAGCAGCCGGTGGCGTTGGCCACGATCATCCGGTCACCGAACAGCTGGGAGACGAGCTTGATGTAGGGCGTCTCGCCGCACCCGGCGCACGCCCCGGAGAACTCGAACAGGGGCTCGAGCACCTGGGAGCCCTTGACCGTGTCGTGGGGGAGGAGGGAGCGGTCGAGGTGGGGGATGGTCTGGAAGTAGTCCCATCGCTCCCGCTCGAGCTCGCGGTGCTCCATGGCCGGCTCCATGTTGATGGCCTTGTGCGAGACGTCGGTCTTGGACTTCGCCGGGCAGACGTCGACGCACACCCCGCAGCCGGTGCAGTCGTCCGGTGCCACCTGGATGGTGAGGCGGTGATCGGCCAGGTCCTTGGAGCGGAACGCCTTGTGGAGGAAGTCCTCCGGGGCATCGGCCACGGCCTCGGTGTCGAACACCTTCATGCGGATGGTGGCGTGCGGGCAGACGATGGCGCACTTGCCGCAGTCGATGCAGACGTCGGGGTCCCAGATCGGGATCTGCTTGGCGATCGAGCGCTTCTCGTACTGCGCGGTGGCGGTCGGGAAGACGCCGTCGACGGGCATCGCGCTCACCGGGAGCAGGTCGCCCTCGCCCTGCATCAGCAGCGACGTGACCCGCTGGACGAACTCGGGTGCGCCGTCGGGGACGGCGTGCTCCATCGTGCGGGTGCTGGTCACCGAGCCGGGCACGGTGACCTGGCACAGGTGGTCCAGCGCGGCATCGATGGCGGCGAAGTTGCGGTCCACGACGGAGCGCCCCCGCTTGCCGTAGGCCTTCTCGACCGTGCCCTTGATGCGGGCGATGGCCTCCTCCGGCGGCAGCACGCCGGACAGCTGGAAGAAGCACGGCTGCATGATCGTGTTGATGCGGTTGCCCATGCCGGTGTCGCGGGCGACCGAGTCGGCGTCGATCACCCACAGCTCGATGCCCTTGTCGACGATCTGGGTCTGCACCTCGCGGGGCAGGTCGTCCCACACGTCGTCGGGTCCGAACGGGCTGTTGAGCAGCAGCGTGGCGCCGGGGCGGGCGTAGTCGAGGACCTTGACCTTCTCGAGCAGGCCGAACTGGTGGCAGGCCACGAAGTCGGCGTCGTCGACCAGGTAGGTGGACCGGATCGGCTCGGGCCCGAAGCGGAGGTGAGAGACGGTGACCGAGCCGGACTTCTTGGAGTCGTAGACGAAGTAGCCCTGGGCGTAGAGGTCGGTGCCCTCGCCGATGATCTTCACCGAGGACTTGTTGGCGCCCACCGTGCCGTCGGAGCCGAGGCCGACGAACACCGCCTGCACCTCGCGCTCGGGCCGGTCGTAGCGCAGCGTGCCGTCCATGGGCAGGCTCAGGTGCGACACGTCGTCGTAGATGCCGACGGTGAAGTGGCGCCGGGGTCGGGGCGCGGCCAGCTCGTCGAAGATCGTGCCGACCATGGACGGCGTGAACTCCTTGGAGGACAGCCCGTAGCGGCCCCCGACGACGCGGGGCATCGAAGCGAACGGCGGCTCGTCGACGTCCATGGCCTCGCTCAGCGCGGCCAGCACCTCGAGGTACATGGGCTCGCCCACCGCGCCCGGCTCCTTGGTGCGGTCCAGCACGGCGATGGAGCGGACGGTCGGGGGCAGGGCGGCCACGAGCTGGTCGACCGGGAACGGGTTGAACAGCCGGATGCGGACCATGCCGACGGACTCGCCCTGGGCCACCAGGGTGTCCACCGCCTCCTCGATGGCACCGGCCGCCGACCCCATCACGACCACGACCCGCTCGGCGTCGGGGGCGCCGTGGTAGTCGACGAGCCGGTAGTGGCGTCCGGTCTGCTCGCCGAGCTCGTCCATCACCTCCTGGACGATCCCGGGCACGGCGTCGTGGAACGGGTTGCTCGCCTCCCGGGCCTGGAAGAACGTGTCGGGGTTCTGGGCCGTGCCCCGCAGCGACGGGGCCTCGGGGGTCATGCCCCGGAGCCGGTGGGCGATCACGTCGTCGTCCCGGACCAGCGACGCGATGGCGTCGTCGGCCAGCACGTCGATCCGGTCGATCTCGTGGCTGGTGCGGAACCCGTCGAAGAAGTGCAGGAACGGCACCCGGGCCCGGAGCGTGGCGGCGTGGGAGACCAGCGCGAAGTCGTGGGCCTCCTGCACGGAGCCGGCCGCGAGCATCGCCCAGCCGGTGCTGCGCACGGACATGACGTCGCTGTGGTCGCCGAAGATCGACAGGGCGTGGGTGGCGATGGAGCGGGCGGCCACGTGGATCACCGCCGGGGTCAGCTCGCCGGCGATCTTGAACATGTTCGGGACCATGAGCAGCAGGCCCTGCGAGGCGGTGAACGTGGTGGCGAGCGCGCCCTTCTGCAGCGCACCGTGGAGCGCGCCGGCAGCCCCCGCTTCGGATTGCATCTCGACCACGTCGGGGACCGTGCCCCAGCGGTTGGGTCGCGCCGCGGCCGACCAGTCGTCGCAGTGCTCGGCCATCGGCGACGCCGGGGTGATCGGGTAGATGGCGATCACCTCGCTGAGCGCATACGCGACCCGGGCCGCCGCTTCGTTGCCGTCCATGCACTCGCTGCGTGTGTCAGCCATCGCTCGCAGCGTGCCGTCGAACGGCTCGATCGGGCAAGGGACAACGTCGCCGGTGCTGTGGACCAATGGCACGAGTCCGCGGGCGGCACCGTTGGCGGTCGCGCCCGGCGCCGTTAGCCTGGGACGAGGCCCGTGACCCCGGCCGGAGTGTTCGTGGGCCAGCAACTGGAGAACGTGATGCAAGGAATCTGGACCGAGGAGCTCGCTCCGGTGGTCGTCGTCGACGAGGATTCCGCGTCGCGCCTGGTCGCCCGCATCACCGTGACCGGCTTCGGCTCCGTGCCCGCCCACATCGACGTCGCCCTGCGCGGCGAGCTGTGCGCCGCCACCACCCCAGCCGTGGCCCGCGCCATCGACGGGCTCCTCCCGCTCGGCATCGGCGACGTGCGCTTCGACCTCGCCGAGCTGCGCCTGTGCACCTCGGCCGGCATCGACCTCTGGGTCGACCTCGCCGCCCGCCTCCTGCCCCACGGCGGCGACGTCCGCCTCGACGGCGCCGCCGGCGTCGTGCGGCGTGCGCTCGACGCGGTGGGCGTGAGCGACTCCGGCACCGTCCGCCGGCCCGGCACCGCCTGAGCAGCGGCGGTTCCTCGCGGGACCGCATGTTCGTCCGCCCGGTCGGGTAGCGACGCGGTCCATCCCCCATACGGAAGGACCGCGCCATGAGCGAAGACCGCACCCACGGCACCGACACCCCCACGGGCACCGACCCCGACGCCAAGTGGAGCGAGCCCGGCTACGAGGACAAGTCCCTCGGCCAGGCCGTCGACCAGGACAGCGAGCTCGCCGACGAGCTGCTCGAGGAGACCGGCGGCGACGAGAAGGCCGCCGAGGAGCGCTTCGAGGAGGAGAGCCACGGCTCCCCGGCCCGGGAGCGCCAGGGCAAGCCCGAGACCAGCTGAACCAGCGGCTCCGGCGGCCGGGTGCGGGCTCGCCCCTACACTCGGCCGCCATGGTCGCACGCGGGACGACGGTCAAGTGGCAGGCGTACCGAGCCGTCCTGCTCGACCTGGACGGGGTCATCACGCCCACGGCCTCGGTGCACGAGGTCGCCTGGGCCGAGCTGTTCGCCCCCTGGGGCTTCACCAGCGAGGACTACCTCACCTACGTCGACGGCAAGCCCCGCTACGACGGGGTGCGGTCGTTCCTGACGTCCCGGGGCGTGGAGCTGCCAGCCGGCACGCCGGATGACCCACCCGGCGACGGCACCGTGGCCGCGATGGGGAACCGCAAGGACGCGCTGTTCCGCGAGCTGCTCGAGCGAGACGGGGTCGCCCCGTACCCGGGCACGATGGCCGTGCTGGACGAGCTGGATCGGCACGGCATCGCCCAAGCCGTGGTGTCCTCGTCCCGGAACGCCCGCCCTGTGCTGGAGGCCGCCGGGTTGGGCGAACGCTTCGAGCACGTCGTCGACGGCGTCACCATCGTCGAGGAGGGCATCACCGGCAAGCCGGCACCGGACATGTTCCTGCGCGCCGCCGAGCTGGTCGGCGTCGCGCCACCCGACGCGGTGGTCGTCGAGGACGCCACCTCCGGCGTGGCGGCCGGGGTCGCCGGCGCCTTCGGTCTGGTGCTCGGCGTGGACCGGGGCGGCAACCGCGACGCGCTGCTGGCGGCCGGCGCCCACCTGGTCGTCGACGACCTGGCCGAGACGCTCGAGCCCGAGGCCGCACGATGAAGATCCGGGCCACCGCCAGCGCCATCCCCCGGCACCGCTACCCGGTGGAGCCCTGGCGGCTGGTGGAGACCGAGCTGGACCACGGCGACCTCGGTCACACCGAGTCCCTGTTCGCCATCGGCAACGGCTACATCGGCATGCGGGCCAACCCGAGCGAGGGCCGTGAGGCCCACTCCCACGGCACGTTCCTGAACGGGTTCCACGAGACCTGGCCGATCCACCACGCCGAGGCCGCCGTGGCCTTCGCCACCACCGGCCAGACCATCGTCAACGTCCCCGACGCCAAGCTGATGAAGCTCTACGTCGACGACGAACCCCTGCTGCTGCGCGAGGCCGACCTCGAGCACTACGAACGAGTGGTCGACTTCCGCACCGGCATCTCCCACCGGGAGGTGGTGTGGACCACGCCGGCCGGCAAGCGGCTGCGGGTCCGCTCCGAGCGCATGGTCAGCCTGGAGCACCGACACCTGGCGGTGCTCAGCTTCGAGGTCGAGATGCTGGAGGGCTCGGCGCCGGTCGTCATCTCCTCCCAGCTCCTCAACCGCCAAGACGGCGAGGACGAGTACCACGTGACCTCGGCGGCCCTGGGGGAGGGCTTCGACCCGCGCCAGCGCCGGCAGTTCCGGGACCGGGTCCTGCTGCCCCAGCTGCAGCGGCACGAGGCGGACCCGAACGACGGCGGTGAGGTCGTGCTGGGCTACCGGTGCGCGCAGAGCGGCATGACGCTGGCCTGCGCCTACCACCACGAGGTGGAGACGACGTGCGGCTACGAGACCGACACCGTCATCGGTGAGGACCTGGCCAAGACGGTGTTCACCGTGCACGCCGAGGCCGGCGAGAAGTTCCGGCTGACGAAGTACGTCTCCTACCACTCGTCGCGGGGGATCCCGTCCCAGGAGCTGGCCGACCGCTGCCACCGGACCATCAAGCGGGCGCGCCGCACGGGGGTCGCGGGCCTCCGGGAGCAGCAGCGGGTGTGGCTCGACGGGTTCTGGCAGCGCAC
>DMTU01000114.1:20866-29391 GCA_003476595.1 Acidimicrobiaceae bacterium
ACGACGGCCACTACTTCTGGGACACCGAGGTCTACGTCCTGCCCTGCCTCGCCTACACCAGCCCCGAGGTCGCCCGGAAGCTGCTCCGCTTCCGGTGGAAGATGCTCGGTGCCGCGCGGGCGCGGGCCACGGAGCTGAGCCAGGTCGGGGCGCTCTACCCGTGGCGCACGATCAACGGCGAGGAGGCCTCCGCCTACTACGCAGCCGGCACCGCGCAGTACCACATCAACGCGGCGGTCGCCTACGCCCTGGAGCGCTACCTCAACGCCACCGCGGACGTGGACTTCCTCGTCCACGAGGGGGCCGAGATCCTGGTCGAGACGGCCCGGCTGTGGGCCGACCTGGGCTTCTACGAGCACAACGGCAACGGCCGGTCCGGTGCGGTCGACGGGCGGTTCCGGATCCACGGCGTCACCGGCCCGGACGAGTACACGACCGTCGTGAACGACAACCTGTACACGAACGTCATGGCCCGCTTCAACCTCCGGTACGCGGCGTGGACCTACGACTTCCTGGCCGAGTGGAGCCCGGAGGACCTCGAGGCGCTGCAGCGGCGCACCGGCGTCTCCGACGAGGAGGTCGAGGGCTGGCACCGGGCCGCCGAGGCCATGTACCTGCCCTACGACGAGGAGCTGGGCATCCACCCCCAGGACGAGAGCTTCCTCGACCGGGAGCCGTGGGACTTCGACGGCACGCCGCCCGAGAAGTACCCGCTGCTGCTCCACTACCACCCGCTCGTGATCTACCGGTTCCAGATCCTCAAGCAGGCCGACGTGGTGCTGGCCATGCACCTGCGAGGCCAGCAGTTCTCGCGGGAGCAGAAGCGCCGCAACTTCGAGTACTACGACCCGATCACCACCGGCGACTCGTCCCTGTCGGCCTGCGTGCAGTCGATCGTCGCCGCCGAGGTGGGTCACGAGGGCCTGGCCTTCGACTACTTCAAGCAGTCGCTCTACCTCGACCTGGCCGACACCCACGGCAACACCGCCGACGGGGTGCACATCGCCAACGCCGGCGGGGTGTGGGCCGCCCTCGTCCACGGGTTCAGCGGCATGTCCGACAACGGCGAGCACGTGCGCTTCGCCCCCCGGCTGCCGCTGGAGTGGACGTCGATGTCGTACCGGCTGCAACGCCACGGCTGCCAGCTCCTGGTGACGATGGACCAGGACGGTTGCACCGTGCTCGTCGAGTCCGGCGAGGCCGTGCCCGTGCTCACCGCCGACGGGGTCGTCGACGTCGTGTCGGGCGACTCGGTGCGGATCCGCCGCGACGACTTCACCTAGCCCGATGCGCGGCCCGCTCCCACCCGGGTGGCTGGACGAGCTCGACCTGCACGTCGGCCCGCCCGATGCGTCGATGGGCACCCGGTCCCTCGACCCCGATCGCTGGTTCCTGGTCGACGACGAGTGGGAGGCCCAGCGGACCGAGGCCGCCCGACTGCTCGCGTCCGCGCCCGACGAGGTGCTCGTCGGCGACGACGACCCCGCCGTGGGTGCCGCGGCAGCCGAGCTCGACGACGTCGTGCGCACCTGGCTGGGAAGATTCCGTGGATCCGTACCACCCGTGGTGACGGATCCACGGAATTTCCCGGAGGGGTTGGCGTCGACCCGGCTCCTGGTGGCCGACGACCTGTGCCTGCTGCTGCCCGGCGAGGGCGGCTGGCGCCTGGCAGCCGGGTGCGTGTGCTTCCCGTCGTGCTGGCGACCCCGCGACCGCATCGGCGGTCCGCTCGACCGCGTGCACGCGGTCGTGCCGGGCTACCCCGGCGCGCTGGCCGGCCGGGTCGACGGCTTCCTCGGTCGGCTGCGTCCGGGGCAGGGGGTGTGGCGGCGGAACTGGTTGGTGCACGACGTCGCCGACCTGCACCTGCCCACCTGGGTCGACGACGTCGAGCGTCCGACGCCGGTGCCCGAGGGCCGGTGGCTGCGCAGCGAGCGCCAGACGCTCGTGCGCCTGCCGACGGTGGAGGCGGTGGTGTTCACGATCCGCACCCAGCAGGTGCCGATGGCCGTGCTGGGGGAGCGCCCCGACGTGGCCGGCGATCTCGCCGCGGCGATCCGGGGGTGGAGCCCCGAGCAGCGGGCCTACAAGGGCGCCGCGGTCGACGAGGCCCTCCTCTCCTGGCTGGAGCGCGTCGCAGACCGCAGCTGACGCCGTGCCCTTCGTCACCCGTCGGCCCGCTCCGCAGGAGCCGACGCCCGGCGCGGCGAAGCTACTGTTGGACGGCGGCCAACAGCGGCCCCGCGCACGAGCAACAGGAGCGAACACCGATGGCACACGACTTCTTGTCCGACGAGTGGATGGACGCGATCGAGGCGCTGCGCCCGGAGGCGCCGGAGCCGCCGGCGGCCACGAAGGACCTGGTGATCAACCTCGTCGTGCCCGACACCCCCTTCGGCGAGCGCGAGGCCCACATGGCCGGCGGCCAGTTCGAGCGGGGGCTGCACGACTCGGCCCCGACGAAGCTGACCGTGCCCTACGAGGTGGCCAAGAGCGTGTTCATCGCCGGCGACCAGCAGGCCGCCATGCAGGCGTTCATGTCGGGTCAGATCAAGATCGACGGCGACATGACCAAGCTGATGGCCATGCAGTCGGCCGGTGCGCCGTCGCCGGAGCAGGTGGCCTTCCAGGAGAAGATCAAGGCCCTCACGGCCTGAGCTCGGGCAGCACCCGCTCGAGCAGGAGGGGGAGCGCCCGCACCAGCACCTCGCGGGCCTGGGCCTCGGTCAGCCGACCGCGGTCCAGCCACTCGCGCATCACCTCCTGCACCAGCCCGCCGTAGCCCCGCACGACGGCCCGCACGACCGGCGTGTCGTCGAGGCCGAGGGCCTCGATCGTCTGCTCGGCCAGCACCTCCCGGCTGTCGTCGAGGATCGAGGCGACCTCGTCGTCGCCCACGGCGGTGGCCCGCAGCCACAGCTCCTGGTTCTCCGAGGCGAAGGCGAGCAGCGCGTCGATGGCCGCCGCCCACGTCGGGTCCTCGCCCGGGGTCGCCGGCGCGCCGGCCGGCAGCGGGATGCGGGACACGTCACGGACGACCTCGAGGTAGAGGTCGCGCTTGGAGTCGAAGTAGTGGTGCAGCAGGCCCTTGGCGACGCCGGCGGCCTCGGCGATGTCGGACACCGAGACCTGGCTGTAGGGCCGGCGCAGGAACAGGCCGGTGGCCGCGTCGAGGATCTGACCGCGCCGCGCCTCGTGGTCCATGCGCACCCGCTTGGGCGCCCCGTCTGCTCCGGCCATGGCCGGGCACCGTACCCACCGTTCTGGCAGCGGCTGCGGAACGCGTTCCGTGGCCGCTGCCAGAATCCTTCAGGCGTCGATGTCGAAGAGCTCCCTGGCGTTGTCGCCGAGGAACCGCCGACGATCGTCGTCGGAGAACATCCCGGCCAGCTCGTTGAGGTCCTCGACGTACTCGGGCGTGTGGTCGGCGTGGGGGAAGTCGCTGGCCCACAGGAACCGGTCGACGCCGAAGCGCTCGGCCAGGGCGGGGATCGTCCGCTCGTCGGGATCGCATCTGATCCAGCACTGGCGCCGGAAGTAGTCGCTCGGCTTCTCCTGCAGCGGCACCTTCTCGCCGATGAAGGTGTGGCCATACACGGCGTCGATGCGGTCGAGCCAGTAGCCGATCCACCCGCCGCCCGACTCGAGCACCAGCACCTTGAGCTCGGGGAAGCGGTCGAAGACGCCGTAGTCGAACAGCGTGGTGAACTGCTGGCGCACGCCGTCGGAGGCGGTGACCGAGGCGAGCAGCCGGAGCTGCTTGACGTTCTCCCAGGTGCCCATGCGCTGGCCCTTGGTCCACTGCGGCTCGAACGTCGGGTGGATGGCGAAGGGGATGCCCGCCTCCTGGGCCACGGCGAAGACCGGGTCGTTGTCCGGGTGGCCGAGGGGCTTGGCGTCGTGGGTGAAGGGCGCCACGTAGGCACCCTTGGCTCCCTCGCCGATGGCGCGCTCCAGCTCGGCCGCCGCGGCGACGGGGTCGAAGAGCGACAGGTGGGCGGTGGGGACCAGGCGAGGCGAGTCGGCGCAGAACTCACAGATCCAGCGGTTGTAGGCCGTGGTGTAGGCCTGCGACAGCTCGGGGTCCTTCAGCTCGGCCTCCCACAGGAGCCCGACGGTGGTGTAGAGGATCGCGGCGTCGAGGTTCTCGGCGTCGAGCACCTCGAGGCGCTGGGCCGGGTCCATGCTGCCGTAGGGCGCCTCGCGCAGGTAGGTGCGCTCGGGGTCCTTCTGCATGGCGGCCAGGTCGGGCGCGCCCATCGCCCCGAGCGTCGAGGGCATGCCGCGGCGGGCCATCTGCGACCGCTCGCCGCCGATCTCGAGCTCCTCGAGGCCGTGCTCGTCGGTGCGGATGCGCAGGGCCCGGTCCCGGAACCTCGGATCGATGTAGGTCTCCCACAGGTCCGAGGGCTCGAGGATGTGCCCGTCGGCGTCGACGGCCCCGTCGTAGGCGATCCGGTGCGTCTCGTGCATCGGCTTGGTCATGGGACCACCAGGATCTTGCAGTGCTCGTCGGGGTCGCCCAGGTCGGCGAAGGCCTGGGGTACGCCGTCGAGGTCCACCTCGGCGGTGATCATCGGGGCCACGTCGATCTCGCCCTCGGCGATGCTGCGCAGGCTGCCGGCGAACTCCATCGGGTCGTAGCCGAGGCAGAACTGGATGTTCAGCTCCTTGCTGATCCCGAAGAACGGGTTGATGGTGTCGTGCTCCATGCAGACTCCCACGACGACCACCCGGGACTGGGCCGGCGCGCACCGCAGGATGTCGTCGAGGATGCCCGGCACGCCGATGGCCTCGAACACCACCGGCGCTCGGCCGTTGCCGGCCCGGGACCAGGCCTGCCAGCCGGTCTCCTCGCGGGGGTCGACGATGTCGGTCGCCCCCATCTGCTCGGCCAGCCGCCGGCGGGCGGGGGAGAAGTCGGCGGCCACGATGGGGCCGACACCCCGCACCGCGAGGGCGGCGATGACCCCAGGCCGACCGGGCCGCAGCCGAGGACGATCGCGCCCTCGCCCTGCTCGAGGCGCGCCTTGTTCACGGCGTGCAGCCCGACGGCCATGGGCTCGGTGAGGGCGGCGTGCTGCGCGGGGAGCCCGTTGGGCACCTCGAGCAGCATCGGAGCGGACAGGAGCATCCGCTCGCCGTAGCCACCCTTCACGGTGTTGCTGTAGACGATCGGGTGGATGCCGTCCATGCCCATGAGCACCGGGATGGACGTGACGAGGGACCCGACCGGCGCGGCGGCCTCGGTGTCGGGGCCGACGTCGAGCACCTCGGCGGCGAACTCGTGGCCCATGTAGACGTCGCGGTCGAGGTCGACCTCGTCGCCCCCGCCGCCCAGGCTGGGCATCCCCTCGATCTGCTTGCCGAGGTCGAGCATGTCGCCGCCGTGCTTCGCGAAGTGCAGGTCGGAGCCGCAGATGCCGCAGGCCTTGACCTCCACCAGCACCTGGCCGAAGCCGGGTGTGGGGTCTTCGACGTCGTCTCGGACGAGGATCTGGCCCTGGTGCAGCACGGCGGCGCGCATCAGGCCTGCTCCGCGTCCTGCTCCTGGACGTGCTGCTGCACGGCGTTCATGATCGCCTGCCCGGCTCGCCCGAACAGCTCGTTGCGTTTGCCCGTGGCCCACTCGTGGGAGTCCCGCTGGGCCTGGAGCTGGCCCTGGAAGTGCGGCATGACCCGCTCCGCGATGAGCCGGTACGACTCGATGGTGGCGGCGGGGCGAGCCCAGTCGTGGCCGAGCATCAGGAACGTGCCGAAGCCGCCGGACTGCTCGAGCAGGCCCTCGATGTACTCGATGGCGTCGTCGGGCGTGCCGATGACCACGTTGCCCTTGCCGCCCTCGATGTAGGCCTCCACGAAGTCGCGCTCGGACGTGGTGCCCTCGGTGACCTCGTTGGACAGCGGCACGAACCCGGCACCGCCGCCGAAGTAGTTCGCGAAGTCGCGGAGGCCGTAGGTGCAGTCCTCGATCGCCTGGTCGCGGGTCTCGGCGATGTGCATCGTGCCGAGCACGCGCCAGTTGGCCCGGTCGGGCTCCTTGTGGCCGGACTTGGCCGCCATGTCCTCGACCACGTTCCACGCCTGGCCGATCGCGGCGAACCCGTCGGCGACGGACATGGACAGCGACAGCAGCGACACGTCGTGGGTGCCGGCGAGGCGGGGACCCGACGGGGACACCATGGCGGCGACGGACACCTCGAAGTGCGGGTCGCTGTAGGGCCGGTACTGCAGCTTGGCGTCCCGCAGCGTGAACCAGTCGGTCTCGCGGGTGACGGGCTCGTCGGTGCGCAGCAGGGCGAGGATGGCCTCGAGGGACTCCTCCATCATGCGGCGCTGGTCCACCGGGTCGATGCCCATCATGTAGGCGTCGGTGGGCAGCGCGCCGGGCCCGGTGCCGAAGATCACCCGGCCGCGGGTGAGGTGGTCGAGCAGCACCATGCGGTCCGCCACCATCAGCGGGTGGTGGTACGGCAGGGACACCACGCCGGTGCCGAGCTTGATGTGCTTCGTGCGCTGGGCGGCCGCGGCGATGAACACCTCGGGCGAGGGGATGATCTCGTAGCCCCCCGAGTGGTGCTCGCCGAACCACACCTCGTCGAAGCCGAAGCGATCCAGGGCCTCGGCCCGCTCCAGGTCGTACTCGAGGGCGAGCGTGGGGTTCTGCCCCGGGGGGTGGAACGGGGCGTAGAAGGCGCCGAACTTCAGTCGGGACGGGGCGGTGCTCACGGGTTCGTTCCTCCACGCAGCTGGTCACAGAAGTCGAGCAGCGCTGCGTTCACCTGCTCGGGTGCTTCCTGCTGGACCCAGTGGCCAGCGCCGTCGATGATCACGCTTCCCCGGTGGTCCGTCAGCCAGGCCTCCTGGCCGTCGGGCGGGGACATGGTGAGGACGGGGTCGTCGGCGCCGCCGACGAAGAACGACGGCACCTCCACCTTCGCCCCGGCGAGCTGGGGCGTGAGCTCCCAGTTGCGGTCGAAGTTCCGGTACCAGTTGATGCCGCCGGTGAAGCCGGTCTCGGAGAAGACCTCGATGTAGTGGTCGAGCTCCTGCTGGCTGAGCCAGCCGGGCAGGCCGTCGGGCTCGGGCATGCGGTCGACGAACCCACGACCGTCGTTCGCCGCCATGGCTGCGGCTGCGTCCGTGGTGAGGTCGCCCGGGGTCGACAGGCCGGCGAGCAGGCGGCGCATGGTGCGAGCGGGGTCGCCGCCCAGCTCGGCGTCGGCCACGCCCGGCTCCTGGAAGTACACGATGTAGAAGAACTGGTCGGCGAAGATCGCCCGGAAGATCTGCATGGGCGGTGCGGAGGCCCGCGGCACGAACGGCACGCTCATGCCGCAGACCCCCATCACCCGGTCGGGGTGCAGCAGCGACAGCTGCCAGACGACCATCGAGCCCCAGTCGTGGCCGATGAAGACGGCCTGCTCCTCGCCGAGCTCGTCGAGGAGGCCGACGAGGTCGCCGGTGAGGTGGTGGATGTCGTAGTCCTCGACCGCCTCGGGGCGGGTGGTGCCGCCGTAGCCGCGCTGGTCGGGGGCCACGACCCGGTAGCCGGCATCGGCCAGGGCGGGCAGCTGGTGGCGCCAGGACCAGGCCAGCTCGGGGAAGCCGTGGGCGAGCACGACGAGGGGACCCTCGGTGCCGGCCTCGAGCAGGTGCATGTCGATGTCGCCGACGCGCACGGTGCGCTCGGTGACGCCGTCGGGCAGCGCCGCGCTCATGACGCGATCTCGGTGGGGGCGGTGGCGGGCACGGGATCCTCCGTGGTGAGGCCGAGGGCATCGAGCAGCTCGGCGCGGGTGGGCCCCTCGACCGGGGGCAGCGGGTGGGCGTCGGGGTCGGCCATGACCTCGGCCATGCGGGCCATGAGGTCGGCGTCGCCCATCAGATCGAGCGGGGTGGCGAGCATGTTCATGAACCGTGACAGGCCGCGACCGATGATGGGATCGGTGGCGCCGGCGGCGAAGACCGCAGCCATGCCCCGGCCGGCACCGTCGTCGTCGCCGGCCGCCACGCCGGCGGGATCGGCGCCCATGCGGTCCATCTGGACCGAGACCTCGAACCACGGTTCGATCTCGTGGCGGCTCGCGCCTTCGTAGGCGAGGGAGCGGGCGGCGGGATCGTCGGGGTGGGCCTCGACGGCGTCGACGAGGCGGATGGCCTGCACGGCGGCGATCGAGCAGCCCCGTCCGTAGAGCGGGTTGGTGGTGGTGTGGCTGTCGCCGATGGCGTGGAAGCCCAGGACGAGGGGCTGGCCGTCGTCGCCCACGAAGCGGCGGAGGCGGTTGAGCAACCCGGTCATGGGGCGGACCCCGCCGATGGGCTCGAGCTCGTAGCGGCCGACGAAGGTGTCCGGTCCGGGCAGGATGCGGCACGCGTGCTCGAAGCGGTCCGGATCCGACAGCGCCGAGCGCATCTCGGTGTCGTCGGTGCGCACGGCCAGGGTGATGGACAGGGTGCGGCGGTCGCCCGGCACCGCCAGGTACTTCACGAAGCCGAGGTCGCCGCCGAGCTTGGGGTCCAGC
>DMTU01000340.1:0-842 GCA_003476595.1 Acidimicrobiaceae bacterium
GTGTGGCGCTGGTTCGAGCAGGTGAGCCTGCCGCCGGAGTCCACCTGCGACGAGGTGCTCCTCCAGCTGTCGTCGTCCCGGCCCACGTCGGTGCCCACGCTCGAGTCCGTCGTGAACCTCGGGCGCAGCCGGCTGCAGACGCTGCTCAAGATCCTCGAGGTCGACGGCGCGATCCGGGCGGTGAAGGGCGGCTACCTGCTCGCCGACGAGGGCTGGACCTACGACCGCGACAAGGCCGAGCGGCTCCGCCGGCTCCGGCGGGAAGAGTCCGACCAGATGCTGGCCTTCGCCGACCGTCCCGGCTGCCGGCTGCGGTTCCTGCGCGAAGCGCTCGACGACGCCGAGGCCGAGGACTGCGGCCGCTGCGACCGCTGCCTCGGCGCCGTCCGCACCACCGACCTCGACCCGGAGCTGGTCGCCGAGGCCGGCCGGCACCTGCGGGCCGGCGACGTCGGCATCGAGCCCCGCCGCCAGTGGCCGACCGGGCTGGACGAGCCCAAGGGCCGCATCAAGCCCGACGCCCAGGCCCGGTGGGGTCGGGCGCTGTGCCGGGTGGGCGACGGCGGCTGGGGGGCGATGATCGACGAGGTCCTCACCGGGGATCGCCTGCTCCACGAGGACATGGTCCGGGCCGTCGCCGGCGTGCTGAAGCGCTGGGACTGGGAGCAGCGCCCGGGCTGGATCTGCCCGGTGCCGTCCCGCCGGCGCCAGGGCCTCATCGACCGGCTGTGCTCGGGCCTCGGCCAGCTCGGCAAGCTGCCCGTCCACCCGGCCCTGGTCCGCATCGAGGACGGCGGTTTCCAGGCCGACCAGGCCAACTCCGCCCACCAGGTCGCCAACGT
>DMTU01000340.1:1010-3575 GCA_003476595.1 Acidimicrobiaceae bacterium
GTTCACCGTGGACCCCGACCACCTCCCCGAGGGCGACCTGCTCGACGCTCCGGTGCTGCTCGTGGACGACGAGTGCGACTCGCGCTGGACGCTGACGGTCGCCTCCCACCTGCTGCGGGAGGCCGGCAGCGGCCCGGTGCTGCCCCTGGTGCTGCGCAGCCGCTGAACCCTAGCCATACGGTGCGCACCGTGGATCTCGCCTTCGGGGACGCGCTCCGCGCCCACCTCAGCACCAACCTGGGACGGCACGACCGCCTCGGCTTCGACCTCGGCGAGCGGCGCCACGCCGCCGTGGCGGTGGTCGTGGTGGACAGCGATGCCGACGTCCACGGGGCCGACGACCAGCGCGTCGACCCGGCGCTGCTCGCCGACATCCCCGGGGCCGAGGACCTCGCGCTCACCGGCAGCGTGGCGGGCACCGCCGGCGGACCGGCGGTGCTGCTCACCCGACGAGCCAGCCGGATGCGGGCCCACGCGGGGCAGTGGGCGCTTCCCGGCGGCCGCCTCGACGCCGGCGAGACACCCGTCGACGCCGCCCGACGGGAGCTGCAGGAGGAGCTCGCCCTCGACCTGCCCGAGTCCGCGGTGCTGGGCGTGCTCGACGACTACCCGACCCGGTCGGGCTACGTCATCACGCCGGTCGTGCTCTGGGGTGGCGCCGACCCGGCGATGGAGCCGCAGCCCGACGAGGTCGCCTCGGTGCACCGCATCGCGTTCCGCGAGCTGTGCCGCCCGGACTCGCCGCGCTTCGTCACGATCCCCGAATCGGAGCGCCCGGTGGTGCAGCTGCGCATCGGTGGTGACCTGCTGCACGCCCCCACCGGCGCGGTGCTCCTCCAGTTCCGACGGGTGGCGATCGAAGGGGTCCACGAGCGGGTCGCCGGCTACGAGCAGCCGGTGTTCGCCTGGCGGTGACCGGCCGGCTGGTCGACGAGGCCCGGCCGTCGACGCCGGATCCACGGCGTGCGATGATCCCGAGCATGGCGACGGTCGCGGAGCACTACGGGCGCTCGGGCGCCCTCGCCAAGGTCCAGGCCGGGCTCGATCGCATCGCCCCCGACGGCGGGGCGGTCTCCCTCGAGCAGCTCGCCGGGTTCGACCACTTCCACACCGGCGGCCAGCTGGCGACCGAGCGCATGGCCGCGCTGCTGGCACCGACGGCCGACGACCTCGTGCTCGACGCCGGTGCGGGGCTGGGCGGACCGGCCCGGCTGCTGGCCGACCGGTACGGGTGCCGGGTCATCGGGATCGACCTCACCGAGGAGTTCGTCGAGGTCGGGCGCCTGCTGAACCGCCGGACCGGCCTGGAGGACCTCGTCGACCTGCGTGTCGGCGACATCACCCGGATCGACCTGCCGGACGCGTCCGTCGACCACGTCCTCACCCAGCACGTGGCGATGAACATCGCCGACCGGGCCGGCCTCTACCGGGAGATCCGCCGGGTGCTGAAGCCCGGCGGACGCTTGGCGCTCTTCGACGTCGTGGCCGGCGACGGCGGCTCGCTGCTCCTGCCCGTCCCCTGGGCGACCGAACCGCACCAGAGCCACCTCGTCACCGCCGACGAGCTCCGCACCCTGCTGCGTGGCAGCGGCTTCACCATCGACGTCGACGAGGACCCGACGCCGGTCATGCTGCCGATGATGCGCCAGATGCTGGCGGCCCCGTCGCCCGACACGCCGCTGTCCACCGCGATGTTCATCGACGGCCTGGAGACCAAGGGACCTCGATACCTGCAGAACCTGGCGGAGGGGCCGGACCGGGCTCGCGCTGATGGCCTGCACCGCCACCTGAGCGGCGCTCGGCGCTACTCGACGAAGCGGCGGGCCTTCACCGGCTTGCCCCGGACCGAGCCCTTGTTGAGGGCCTTGATGACGTCCTCCACCGCGCCCTCGGGGACGCCGACGACGGCGTAGGTGTCGCCGATGCGGATCGGCCCCACCTCACGGCCGGGGATGCCGGCCTCGTTGGCGATGGCCCCCACCAGGTCGGCGGGACGGACGCCGGCCTTCGAGCCGAGGTTCACGTACACCGACCCGGTCGGGCCGTCGGGCGTGCGCCGGCCCCGGTCGCTGCGGCCCGCGGGCTTGCCCTTGCCGCCCTTGTCCCAGCTGCCCTTGTCCTTGCCGCTCTTGCCGCCCTTGGGCCCCTTCATCGACGCGCTGGGGATCTCGGTCTCGTCGACCGACCCCTCGGCTTCGCGGAGGAGCTTGATGGCGGCGAGGGCGATGCTGCGGTCGTCGAACTCGTCGAGCGCTTCGAGCACCTCGCCGTACTCGTCGATGTCGCCGGCGACCAGCACGGCCTCCAGCGCCTCCGCGGTCCGCTCGATCTGGGTGGCGCGGAGGTCGTCGACGCTGGGGATCCGGGCCACCTCCAGGCGCTGCTTGGTCAGCCGCTCGATGTTCTCGAGCAGGCGGCGCTGGCGCGGCTCGACGAGCGTGATGGCCGTGCCGGTCCGCCCGGCGCGGCCGACCCGCCCGATGCGGTGCACGTACGCCTCGGGCGCGGCGGGCACGTCGTAGTTCACGACGTGGGTCAGGCTGTCCACGTCGAGGCCGCGGGCGG
>DMTU01000168.1:0-311 GCA_003476595.1 Acidimicrobiaceae bacterium
CGAACGTGCGCATCTCGGACGTAGTCCGGATGGCCCGTCTGTCAGCGGACTGGACACCCGGTCACGCCACCGCCGTATCGTGCGGACGTGTCGGTTCTCCTCGGTCGCGGCATGTATGACGTCGCTGAGGCGGCGCGGCTCGTCGGCGCGAGTCCTGCCACCGTCGAGCGCTGGGTGACACCCACCACGCGGCGCCCGGCGATCCTCGAGCCTGAACTTGGGGACTACTTCTCGTTCCTGGACCTCGTGTCGTTGCTGGTTGTCGCCGAGCTCCGCCGTCGAGGCGTCAGGCCCAACGAGATCGGGACCGG
>DMTU01000168.1:470-952 GCA_003476595.1 Acidimicrobiaceae bacterium
CTACCTCGAGGATCAGATGGGCCTGACGCGCCCCCTAGCGCACCGTCGGTTCGCAACCGTCGGTGCTGCGTTCTGGGGTCGGCACGACGACGACGATCTCTGGGTCGACGTAGGCCGGGGCGGGCAGATGGCGCTCACGGGTACCTTCGAGCGGGCGCTGCATCCCATCGAGTTCGACGCTCACGACATGGCTTCGCTGTGGCGGCCGGTCGATCGGGTGTGGGTCAACCCAGAGGTACAGGCTGGTTCGCCGTGCATCAACCGAACCCGATTCGAGACCCGGCAGGTGATGGATCTCGTCGAAGGCGGCACCGATCCCGTGGACATCGCCTGGCAGTTCGAGCTCGACTTCGACGACGTGCTCACGGCGCGTGACTGGGAGCTGTCGCTGACACGAGCCGCGTAGCAGCGGTCGACGTCGGCGGGGGCGGTGAGGAGTGGCACGGGTGGCGGGACGTCCACGGATCAGGTTGCTCTTCGAT
>DMTU01000168.1:1065-11798 GCA_003476595.1 Acidimicrobiaceae bacterium
CCGCCGCGCTGAAGGCACTCGGATACGACTCCGAGAGCAACCTGTCTGTGGACCTGGAGGGCTGCCCAGACGCCGAAGTCCTTGCGTATGCGGCGCAGCACCGGCGGGTCATCGTCACGAAGAACACCGACCTGGTGCTCATTTGCTGTGAGGCCGAGCACCCGGTGATCTGGTACCGCCCGAAGGGCCGGGAGAGCTTCGCCGTCCAGGTGATCACGTTCTTCACCTTCGGCGGCGAATGGGAGTCGTTGCTCGCCAGCGCCGACGCGGTGCAGCAGGGCAAGACCAACGCTCACGCCCTGACATTCGCCCAGGTCCGGCAGCGAGTGGTCCGAAGGATGCGCCGTACTCAGCGTGAGCGGACGGCCCGGTATCGGGCTGAGCGCGATGGGCAACAGAGCCTCGACGACGACTGACCGCCGAGAGACCGACCATCCCGGCGCTGAGCCTCAGCGGCGTTGCTGGAGCGTGAGCGTGCCAGTGGTGACCATCGAGTCGACCAGCTTGCGATCGTCGGTGGGTAGCGAGGTGCGGTAGTCCGCAATCCACTCCGGATCCTCCGCGGCGAGCACAGCCGCTGCAACGTTCGTTCCCTCGCGCCACCGGGCCAGGTCGCGAGGACTTGGGATCGCTGCCGTCAGCACCTGCTCGCCGTGAGCCATCTTCAGCATGACTCGGGCCATACCCGCTCCGTAGCGATGGCTCCCGACGAACTCGCTCCTGTCGGGATCATCACGCGGAAGGCTCGCGGCTAGCCGTTCGAGGATGGGCAGCCCGACCTGAACGTCCATGGCATGCAGCGCTGTCCGACGTTTCTGCCAGCCGAGCGAACGCCCGCATCCGCAAGGGCAATCACCGCTGCGCTTCGATCCGTCGCCGCCCATCAGCGCCGCTCGGGCATCACCAAACAGCATCGACCAGAACCGGGCGACGAGGTAGAAGGCGGCGAGAAACGCCGCAATCCCAACGACGACCTTGAGGACATCCACCACCACCGCCATGACCGGGATCGTACGGCAGCGGCCATCAGCGTCGAGGGCTGCGTACCGATCGGGCGTTCACCGGCGCGGGGTACTGCGGTAACCGCCACACTCGGTAGCGGGCAGCGAGTCCAGCCTTTCGCGACAGAAGCGCCACTACGGAGCCTCTGTTGCAGAACCTCTGCGCGGCGCGGACCCTACCGACTCGGTGGCGAAGCATCTGCGCCGACGCCACCGGGTCGGGAGGCGCAGTACCGTTCAGATGTGGGCAACGTCGGTGGGGCCCTGGTCTCGACTGGATTCGGTGCTGCAGCCGTGGCTGCGCTGCTGGGCGTCATCGCCGTGCGCACCGGCCGGTTCGCTCGTGGGGCGGCGGTGGCGTCGTGGATGGCGGCGGCGTCGCTGTCGGTTGCTCTGGCGATCCTCGCTCGGGCGTTCGCGGTCGGAGATCACTCGTTCGTCGCGGTGGCGGACCACAGCCGGCAGGCGCTGGGGACCTACGACCGTGTGATGGGCCTGTGGGGTGGCATGGCCGGGTCGCTGTTGCTGTTCACGACCATGACAGCGGTGTTCGCCGCGGTTGGCCTGGGTCGGCGCCCTCCTCCCGCGGCGATGGCAGTGACCGGCGTGGTCGTCGCCACCCTTGCGGCGATCACGCAGTGGCTGGCCGACCCGTTCGCCCGGTTGGAGATCCCGGCGCTGGACGGGGTGGGCCTGACCCCGATCCTCGAGCACTGGGCGATGCGGGTGCACCCGCCGATGGTCTACGCCGGTCTGACGGTGTTGGTCGTCCCGGCGGCGCTCGCTGTCGGGTTGCCGGCGGTGGGGGAGGAGCGGCTGCGGTGGTCACGGATCCAGCCGTGGCTGGTGTGCTCGTGGGCGTTGCTCGGTCTAGGCATGGTGCTCGGTTCTCACTGGGCGTACGCGGAGCTGGGGTGGGGCGGGTACTGGGCGTGGGACCCGGTCGAGAACGCCGCCCTGCTGCCGTGGCTGGCGGTGACCGTGGCGTTGCACGTCGGTCGCCGCGGTGAGTCGGGGTGGGGCCGGGCGGCCGTGGTGCTGCCGTTCCTGCTGGCCTTGCTCGGCTCGGCGCTCACCCGCTCGGGTGCGACGTCGTCTGTCCATGCCTTCGCCGAGGCTCGGTCCATCGGCCGGGCCTTGACGTTGCTGACGGTTGCTGCTGCGGCGGCGACGGTGGTGTCGATCCGTCGGGCCGCTCGGCCGGCGCCTGGTGCCGGTGCGCCGACCCGGGGGAGGTTGGCCGCGTGCATCGTGCTGGGCGCCGGTCTCGCGGTGGTCCTGGTCGGCACGTTGTACCCCGTGCTCCGGGGCTGGTTCGGCGGCGATCGCCTCGCCATCGCCCCGGGGTTCTTCAACGGGGCGCTGGCGCCGATCGTCCTGGTCGGTCTGGCGGTCCAGGTCAGCCGTGGCCGGGTGCCGTCGCTGCGGGTGGCGGCGGTTACCGTGGTCGCCGGGGTGGGGCTGTGGGCGCTCGGGTGGCGGGAGCCGGCGGCGATCGCGCTCGGGGCAGCGGCGACGGTGGCCCTGGTGGTCAGCATTCGCACGTTGGTGCGCGGCCGGCGTGCTGCGGAGCTGGCGCACGCCGGCGCCGCGCTCTTGCTCCTCGGGGTTGCGGGGACGGCAACTGGTGAACAGGTGACGGTGCCGATCGCGGTCGGTGAGGTCGTCGACGTGGCCGGACACGAGGTGCTCCTGGAGGGCATCAGGACCGAGGCGGGGCCGACGTCGACGTCGACGGCGGTGGTCGCTGACGTGCGCATCGACGGGCACGCCCGCATGCCGGCCCTGGTGGCCCATCCCGACCGTGGTGTGCTCCTGGCCGAGTCGACGCTGCGTTCGACGCCGGCGGTGGACGTGCAGGTGATCCTGCGGGATGCGAGCGACGACCGTGCCATCGTGACGGTGACGGTGTCCCCGTTGCAGCAGCTGGTGTGGTGGGGTGGGCTCGTGACGGTGGTCGGTGGGCTGCTCAGCGTCCGGATCAGCCGTCGTCGCGCCGGGCCCGCTTGGCGTCGAGGAGCGACCCGAGGGTCGACTGGGGCCGTTCCGGCTCCGGCTCAGGGTTCGTCGCCGGTGGCGGTGCCTGCGGGACCGATGCGGGCGGGGTGGTGGCCGGTGGAGCGTCGCCGGTCTTCGGCGTTGCCCGATGGGGCGTCGATCGACCCGGCGGGTCGGGCAGCGCCGCCCGCAGCCGGCGGGTGAGGGTCGCACCGGCCGTGCGGGCGGAGGCGGCGACGGTCGTGGTTCGGAGCGCGAGGCGGGAACCGGCGACGGCGAGGGGCCAGAGCAGTGCGGCGGCGAGCAGGAGCCACCCGGTGAGGGCGATGCGTCGCTGTCCGGCGACGAGGTCGGCCGGGTCGAAGGCGGCGGTGGGTTCGATGGCGCCACGCCCGCCGGTCCGGACGGCGATGGTCTCGAGGGCGCCGAGCTCGATGTCGCCGGGCACGTACTCGGCGCTGTAGCTGCGGGTGGCCAGCGTGGTGCCGGCGACCGACACCGACTCGCCGGCACCGACCGTGGCGCCGACGGCGTAGCTGCCGGCGGCGGACACCTCGACCTCGCCGGTGAAGCGGTCGCCGGCGCTGCGGGTGAGTCGCACCTCGTCCACCTCGCCGTCGGGGCGCACGACCCGTGCGGTGCCGGTGGCGCCGCCGGGGAAGTCCTCAGCGCCTTCGACCTCGATGCGGAGCACGTCACCGGTGACCCGGGCCCGGATCAGGCCGGCCTGCTCGCCGGTCGGGTAGGTGTCCTTGACGACGCCGGCCCAGTGGTCGACGAAGCCGGACCAGCTGGACCAGAGCTGACCCCAGCGGTCGAGGTCGCTCGTCCAGGACGTGACCCGTCCGAGCCCGACCTGCCAGGAGGCGAGCAGGGGGTCGCCGTCCTCGCCGACACGGAGGTGGGTGGTGGCCAGGGGCCGGGCGGTGGTGGCGACGTAGCCCAGGACGGGCGGTGCTTCGGTGAGGCCGGCGACCGGGTCGGCGTTCGAGGTCACCTGGGGGACGAAGCGGCCCTCCTGGAGGAAGTCGCGCGAGGCCAGGATCGCCTCGTCGGCGATGATGTCGGGGACCTCCTGCAGGTCTCGTCCGGGGTAGAACCGGCCGCCACCGGCCTCGGCGATCGCACCGAGCTCGGTGGATGCGCCCTCGCCGGTGGCGACGACGGAGACGGTGATGCCCTCCTCGAGCAGCTCGACGGCGTCGTCCTCGAGCCCGTCGAGCTCGCCGGGGTCGGTGAAGCCGTCGGTGAACAGGATGATGTGCTTGAGCGCGGCGTTGGAGTCGCGGAGGGCTTCGGCGGACGTGCTGAGCGATCGGCTGAGGTCGGTGGTGTCCCCGCTGGGGACGAGCTTGCGGAGCCCGGAGTTGACCACGTCCTGGGCGGGGAGCTGTTGGAGGTCGATGAGCCAGCGCTCCTGTGTGTCGACGGCGAGGACGCCGACCTCGTCCAGTTCGGACAGGGACTGGATGGCTCGAGCGGCGCCTGCTCGGCTGATGTCGGTCTTGTTGACGCCGCCCTCCATGGAGTTGCCGTCCACGATGCCGTTGTTGCCCTCGGCGCAGTGGCAGGCGCCCATGGAGCCGCTGGTGTCGATGGCGAGGACCTCGGCGACGGTCTGGCGGCGCTTCGGGTCCAGGATCTCGGATTCGACGGGCAGCAGCGCTTCGAGGTCCGTGCCGCGGTAGCCGCCGAGCCCGTAGCTCTGGGTTCCGCCGATCGTCACCAGCCCTCGCCCGAGGTCTCGGGTGGCGGCGGTGAGGGCGTAGAGGTGCTCGGGGGCCAAGGTCCGGGCGTCGACGTCGACGAGCACGGTGGAGGAGATGCCGGCCAGCTCGTCGACCGGGGGGATGTCGGTGACCGGTGTCGTCTGGACGTCGATGCCGGCGGCGCGCAGGGCGGCGGTGAGCGTGGCGCCGTTGCCGTCGCGACCTTCGACGAGGAGGACGGTGGCGGGGCCCTCGATCTGGGCGGCGCCGAAGGCGACGTCGTTCTGGGCGATGGTGTCTGCGCCGCTGCTGGCGCGCAGCTGGTAGCGGGCGACGCCGCTGCCCTGCGCGGTGTCGGTGAAGGTCACCTCGTTGGGCCCGGCGGCGAGCTCCACGGTGCGGCTGTCGATGCGGGTGCCTTCCCGCAGGAGGTCGATGCGGGCGGTGGTGGCCTCGGTCGAGTCGATGGTGCCGGTGATGGTGATCTGCTCGCCCTCTCGGACCCGGCCCGGGAGCTGGAGGGCGGCGATGGCGACGTCTCGACCACCGGACCGGCCCACGGCGTGGAAGTCCACGGCGATGCCGGCATCGGCGAGACGCTCCGCTTCGGCAGCTGTGTCGCCCTGGGTGCTGCGACCGTCCGACACGACGACGATGCGGCGCCGCGCATCGGTCGGTAGGACCGCAGCGCCGAGTCGCAGCGCGCCGGCCAGGTCGGTTCGGCTGGAGTCGACGCGCACCGCCGGGCGGGTGAGCGGGACCTCCGAGCGGACGGTGGTCTCGAGCTGGGCGTCGCCGCCGAAGACGACAAGTCCGGCGAGGTCACCGTCGGGCTGCTCGCGCAGCGCATCGTGGACCCACTGGAGCGCGTCCTCCTGACCGCCTCGGCCGAGGCTGTCCGACGCGTCGAGCACGAAGACGGTGGCGACCCGCTCGGCGCTGCGGTGCACGCCCAGGTCGGCCAGGGCAAGCACCGCCAGCACGACGATGGCGGCCCGGGCGACGAGGGCGAGGTGCCACTGCCGCCGTGGGACGCCGAGGCGACGGCGGCTGAGCAACGTCTCGACTGCGACGACGAGCAGCAGGGGCAGCACGACCCAGGGCAGGAGGGAGCGGGCCGATTCGCCGCCGACGATCGACTCGCCACGCGGTCGTTCCACTTCGGCGATGGCCAGCGACGGTGCCACCGCCAGGGCGGATTCCTCGGGCGGCGGGTTGACGGCGACGAGCACGGGGTCGTCGTCGCCGACGGTGACCTCCCAGAACCCGGCGCGGTCGGCGACAGCGGCACCGGAGCCGACGGGTCGCTCGACGCGGGCTCCGCCGGGCCGCTCGAGCACCGTGGCCCGGTCGACGTCGTGGGGCAACCGGTCGCCCACGGTGCCGGGAACGCCGATGGAGCCGGGTCCGGCGAGCTCGCGCAGGATTCGGTCGCCGAGGATCGGGAACGACACCTGGACGGGCAGGTTGGACTCGGCGATGGCGAACGTCTGGTACACGAACGGCACCGTCGAGCCGCCCCGTAGGAGCAGGGGTGTGCCCTCGGCCCCGACGAGCTCGGTGGCGAGCGGCGCCTGCACCGCTTGGCTGGTAGCCACGGCCAGGTCGGTGAGGTCGAGGTCGGCGAGCAGCGGATCCCGGCTGTCGACGAGCGCCACCGCGGGCTGTTCCACGTCGCCGGTGACCGTCACGTCCGGTGTGCCTCCGGGCGGGGCGATCGCCCAGTACGGCACGTCGATGTCGGCGGGCACCGGGACCCGGTCGAGGACCACGACGTCGGCGTCGGGAGCGGCGGCCGCGGATGCGACCTGGACGGCGGTCACGCCGGGCAGGGCGTCGAGGAGGATGTCCAGGAACGGGTCACCCGCTCCGATGACGGCGACGGTGAGGTCCTCGACCGGCGGAGCGGTCGCGTAGCGGTGATCGTCGAGATCGAGTGCGTCCTCACCTTCGAGGAACGCCTCGATCCGTCGGCCCGCCGGCAGGTCGGCCGCGACCTCCACCACGTCGTCGGGCTCGAGTCGCACCGCTTCGGCGTGGACGGTGCGGCCATCGACGTCGAGGCGCAGGGTCTGGGTAGCCGCAGCACCACCGGTGTGGGTGACCGTGGCGACCGCGTGGACGCCCGATCCCCGCGGTTCCACGGTGAGGCTCGTGATCGCCCGGTTGGTGCGCTCCTCGCCGACGGGCTCGTAGCGGGTGCCGGCGGGAGCCTGGCGCTGCTCGGCGGGTTCGAGTCCGCCGTCGGAGAGCAGCACGAACCCGATCGGGACACCGGGGGTCTCGAGGCTCCGTGCGAGCGTGAAGGCGCCGATGAGATCGCCACGCCCCTCGCTCGGTTCGATCCGCTCGAGGGCGGCGTCGAAGGCGCTCCGGTCGGCGCTGGCGCTGAGGGTCACGCGGGCCGTGGTGCCGGCCTCGACGACGCTGGCGAGGCCGCCGTCGGGCAGCTCGTCGAACAACTCGCCCGCGACGCCGGCGGCGAGGTCGGTCCGGGTGGCCGTGCCCTCTCGGGCTCCCATGGACGCGGAGGCGTCGATGATGAAGACCGTGTGCGCCGAGAGCGGAGTGTCCTCCACGATGACGGGGCGGGCGGCGGCGAGGGCGAGCAGGACGACGGCGAGCAGCTGGAGGAGGAGCAGGGCGCTGGGCACGAGCCGCTGCCACGGGGTGGCCGCGGCGACGGGCGACGGCACCTGCTGCCACAGCAACACGGAGCGGACCTCGTGGCGGGCGCGGCGGGGCCGCAGGACGTGGAGCAGCACCACGGGCGCGGCGAGGGTGAGGAGCCAGAGCGCTGCCGGGTTGGCGAAGCTCACCGGAGCACCCCCGCGTCGCGCCAGGCAGAGACGAGCAGCGCCTCGAGGTCGTCGGTGTCGAGGACCCGCACGTATGCAGCACCGACGCTGCGGCAACGTCGGGCGACGTCGTCCGCCCAGCTCTGCGCCAAGGCCTCGTAGTCGCGGCGGGTGGCGGGCGACATCGACACCGCCACCGTCTGGCCCGTCTCCTGGTCGACGAGCTCGAGGTCGCCGGCGAGGGGCGGGTGCAGGGTCTCGGCGGCGAGCACGTGGACCACGACCAGGTCGGCACCACGCGCCGGCAAGCGGGTGATGCCCTGCTCCCAGTCCGGGGTGAGCAGGTCCGAGAGCAGCACGGTCAGGCCGGCGGGCCCGGGTCGGCCAAGCAGGTGCCGGGCGGCGCCGACGAAGTCACCGACGCCGGTCGCCTCGAGCGACTCCAGGTGGCGGAACATCGCAGCGGTGGCCCCTCGCCCCCGGAAGGTCGGCGCCGGCACGTCGAGCGGGAACGTGTGGACGCTCACCCGATCACGGCGGGTGAGGGCAGTGAACCCGATCGCCGATGCGGCCCGGGCCGCCTGGTGCAGCACCGCACCGGCCATCGACGCGGAGGTGTCGATGAGGAGGCGGACGGTGAGGTCGTCCTCGGCTTCGTACAGGCGGATCAGCAGCCGGTCGAGGCGGGCAAGGGCGAGGTGGTCGATGCGGCGAAAGTCATCGCCGGGTTGGTACGGCCGGAAGTCGGCGAAGTCGAGGGTGGACCCGTGGTTCGGGGAGCGGTGCTCACCGCCGATGGACCCGGCGAGACGCCGGCGGGTGCCCAGCTGGAGCCGCTCGAGGCGCCCGAGGGTCGCCGGGTCGAGGAGGGCCACCGTTCGCCGCCGACCGTCAGGGCGCCCCGCGCAGGCCCGACGAGGGCACCGGCACGGCATCGAGGACGGCGTCGACCGCGGCGTCGGCCGTCATGCCGTCGGCCGTGGCTTCGTAGCCGAGGATGAGCCGGTGGCGCAGGGCGGCGTGGGCGATGTCACGAAGGTCTTCAGCAGCCACGTTCGGGCGGCCATCGAGGAGGGCACTGGCCTTGGCTGCCAGCACGAGCGCCTGGGCACCGCGAGGGGACGCCCCGAAGCGGACGTAGCGGCGCACCGAGTCCGGTGCGGTGGGCTGGTCAGGATGGGTGGCGATGACGAGATCGGTGGCGTGGCGCACGAGGTGCGATGCCACCGGGACCTGGCGCACGAGCGCAACTGCAGCAGCGAGCTGCTCGACGTCGGTGACCGCGTGCACCTCGGGGATCGCCGCAGACGTCGTGCGCTCGATGATCTCGACCAGGTCGTCCGCCGGGGGGAACCGGACGATGGCCTTGAGCAGGAACCGGTCCAGCTGGGCTTCGGGGAGCGGGTAGGTGCCCTCCATCTCGAGCGGGTTCTGCGTGGCCATCACGAGGAACGGCCGTGGGAGGGGCCGGGTCTCGCCCGCCACGGTCACCCGCCGCTCCTGCATGGCCTCGAGGAGCGCCGACTGCGTCTTCGGTGTCGCCCGGTTCACCTCGTCCGCGAGGACGAGGTTGGCGAACACGGGTCCCGGCTGGAACACGAAGCGGCGGTGCCCGTCGTGAGCGTCCTCCAGCACCTGGGTGCCGACGATGTCGGCCGGCATGAGGTCGGGGGTGAACTGCACGCGGGAGAACTGGAGCCGCAGCGCATCGGCCAGCGTCTTGAGCAGCTGGGTCTTGCCGAGACCGGGGACGCCTTCCAGCAGGACGTGGCCCTCGGCCAGCAGGCACACGAGCACCGAGCGGACGACCTCGTCCTGGCCGACGATGACCTTGCGGAGCTCGGTCTCGACCCGGTGGACCATGTCACGGACATCGTCGGGGTGCAGTTCGATCATCGGCTTCCGCCTTCCGTGAGGCGGCCGAAGTACGACCGCACGAGCTCTCGCATCGATGGGGACAGCACCGGATCGTCCAGCGCGGTGGTCACCCGCTGCCGGAGCGAATCGAGGGCCTGGGACAGCGGGACGAACGCGCTGCCGGTCGTGCTCAGCCCGTCGCCCCGGCCGACCACCTCGCCGGGATCATCACCCGTGGGGGTCCCGCCGAGCGCGACCTCGTCGTCGCCGCTGCCCTGCGGATCGAACAGCGACGGCTCGTCGGTGCGGGCTTCCTCGCCGACCGGATCGGCCCCGGGCGTGCCTTGCGCCGTGCCCTGGCCGCCCTGGCCGGCACCGTTGCCGCCCTGCGCCCCAGCCACCGGTCCCGAGGCACCCCCGCTGGGGTTCTGGCCACCCTGCCCGCCGTTGCCCTGACCTTGACCGTTGCCTTGGCCCTGCCCCTCGCCTTGGCCCTGGCCGCTCCCATCGCCATCACCGTCCCCGTTCCCCTCGGCGTCGCCCTGACCTTGGCCCTGACCGTCCCCTTGGAGGGCCCGTCGGGCGCCGTCGACGGTGCCGAGGGCCGAACGACGGCCATCGTCGGCGGCCGCGTCGGCGGCCGCGGTGCGGTGGGCACGAGCGGCATCGGCAAGTGCGCCGGCCGCTGCGGCGATGTCACCCTCACCCAGAGCTGCTGCAGCCTGGCCGAGGGCCCCGGCTGCGGCGGGGCTGCCGACGGCTTGGGTCTCGGCGAGGCGCTTGAGCCGTTCGGCCAGATCCGCCTGTGCTCCCTCGTCGAGACCCTCCAACGCCGCAGCGGCCGCATCGAGCTGGGCAGCAGCCGTGTCCCCGGGCTGCGCACCGGGCAACGGTGTCGCCGCGGTGCTGCGTTCCAGTCCCGACACAGCCGCCTTCCGGGCCAGGGACTCCGGCGTGAGTCCGGCCTGCAGGGCGGCCTCGGCGCGATCCAGCAGCTCACGGGCCTCGTCGAGGGTGCTGGCCTCGTCGAGGGCGGCGGCGAGCGCTTCGAGCTCGGCGACGATGGACTCGGCCTCGGCCTCGGGTTCCAGGCGCTCGGCGAGCGCCTCGGCGTCGTCGGCTGCTGCGGCGATGGCGGCCTGGTCGGCCGCCCGCTGTCGGCGCACATCGTCCTGGGGGTTGCCCGCGACACCACCGATGAGCGCGAGGGCGCCGAGTGCGCCTCCTGCGACGAGGCGGCGCGGTGCCACGCGCAGCGGCAGCGCCCGCCGCAGGTTCGCGCCTGTGGTGAGCGCCTGGGCCCGCTCGTGCACCAGCGCGGCGAAGGGTCCATGGTCCGGCTCGATCTCCACGGCGGTCGCGATGCCGTC
>DMTU01000168.1:11907-15600 GCA_003476595.1 Acidimicrobiaceae bacterium
GGCACGCGCAGCACGAAGGCGGTGATCACCACCGCCACGGCCGCGATGCCAGCGACGGCGACCGCTGCCGTCTCCGGCCACGCCCACGGTCGCACCCGGCCGACGGCGACCAGCAGCGCCGCTGCACCGGCGACCACCGGCGCGAACCACACCATCGTGGACACGAGCCACAGGCCACGTAGCCGGCGCCGCACGCGGGCCAGGAACGCAGAGAGCCAGGTCACCGCTCGGTCTCCGCCGGTGTGTCGAGGCGCCGGGCGGCGATCCCCAGTGCGGCGACTGCCCACAAGGTCAGCATCACCAGCGACGCGATCCAGAACGGCATGCCGTCCTGACGTCGTGCCACTTCGGGCCCGAAGGCACCGCCGTCGACGGCCACGTCGAAGGCCTGCTGGTCGTTGATCAGCCGGTAGACGCCGTCGAAGGGGGAGGGCAGCTCGGTGTTGGAGAAGTCGCCCACGACGTCGCTGACAAGCGCCACCGGGTTCGCGAGCAGCAGGGTGTCTGGCGGGTCGGTCCGGTCAGGACCTCGGGCCTGGTCGACCACCGCGTAGGCGCCGTAGGCGATGAAGGTGCCGACGGTGAGGGCCAGCACGAGCGCATAGCTGAGGACCGTGGCGGCCTGTACCCGGCGCACGAAGGTCGACACGGCGATGCACAGGGCCGCGAGCAGCAGCCCCGAAACCAGCACGGCGCCGGCCCCGGCGAGGACGTCGGCGATGCTGATGCCGCCCAGCAGGTAGCCGACCGCGAGCAGCGGCATCGCCACCACCACGAGCAGGCCCAGGAAGACGACGGAGGCGAGGACCTTGCCGAGCAGGATCCGCCACGGCGTGAGCAGCGTGACCTGCAGCGGGATGAGCGTCTGGCGCTCCCGCTCGCCGGCGATCGCACCGGCCGCCTGCGCCGGCACGATGAGGACCATCAACAGGAGCATGGCGAACAGGGTCCACTCGTAGACCCCTCGGCTGATGGCCACCGTGTTGGCAAACCCGGCGAAGCCGAAGCGGTCCTCGGCGATGTTCTCCGCGCCCAGGTACGCGACGGCGAGGACGCCCCCGTTGAAGGCGAGCCAGAAGGTGATGAGGACCGCGGCGCGCCGCCCGCGCATGCGCGAGCGCATCTCGCGCACGAGGACCGGGTTCGACAGCAGCGCGGTCACTGGACCTCTCCCTGGGTGAGGCGCATGAAGAGGTCCTCGAGGCCCGAGCCCACCTCGCGGAACTCGATCAGCTCCCGACCCTCCTGGACCAGCCGGCGCAGGAGCGCCTGCTGGCCCACCGTGCCGTCGACGTCGAAGCGCTCGACGGTGCCGTCGGCGTAGCGGGCCTCGATCTGGCGGCCGCTGCCCAGCTGGTCGCGGATCGCGGTCGGCGGCCCGGAGGCGAGGAGCCGGCCTCGCTCGAGGATGGCGATCTCGCTGCACATCTCGGCGAGCTCGGCGAGGATGTGGCTGGAGATGATGATGGTCTTGCCCATGTCCTGCAGCTGGCTGAGCAGCAGGCGCAGCTCGACCCGGGCTCGTGGGTCGAGTCCGCTCGCCGGTTCGTCGAGCACCAGCAGATCCGGGTCGTTCACCAGCGCACGGGCCAGCGACAGTCTCTGCTTCATGCCCCGGGAGAGTGAGTTCACCTCGCTGTGGCGCTTGCCGGCCAGGTCGACGAGCTCGAGCAGCGACTCGATCGTGTCCTCGTGGGCGGAGGCGGGCACGCCGAAGGCGCCGGCGAAGAAGCGCAGGTACTCGTCGACGACCATGTCGTCGTAGACGCCGAGCACGTCGGGCATGTAGCCCATCCGGGCCCGCACTGCACCGGCGTTGCGGTTCGGCCGCTCGCCGAGCACCTCCACGACACCGGACGTCGGGCGCAGCAACGTTGCGATCATCGCGAACGTCGTCGACTTGCCGGCGCCGTTGGGTCCGATCAGCCCGAAGATCGATCCCCGGGGCACCTCCAGGTCGATCGAGTCGACGGCCACCAGGTCGCCGTAGCGCTTGGTCACGCTGTGGAGGCGGACGGCGGGCGGGGCGGTCGGCGGCGCCATCTGCAGGGTCATGGCCGTGGCTCCTCGTAGAGGACCAGCTCACGTCCCGGTGGCGGGGGCACGAACGGGAGGCCGAGGCGGATGTAGACGTGACCGTTCACGACCGCTTCGGGTGGAACGACGGCCTGGAGGCGGTCGGCGGCGGCCTCGTTGCCCTCCCGGATGACGTGCTCTCCCGACGGTGTGAGGATCGCGGCCCGGGCGAACAGCGCCGGGACGTCGAATCGCAACCGGGACACGTCCACCGGCCGGCCATCGACCGAGGGCGGGAGGTCGAAGCGGTTGACCATCTCCACCAAGCCGTCGTCGGTGTTGCCGGCGCTCACGAGCAACCGGACGCTTGCGCTGTCCAGCAGGTCGCTCGACCCGACCGTGGGGACCGCCCGCCCCACCAGCGCAGTCCTCGTGCCGACGACGTTCACGCCGCTGCCGAGATCGACGACCGATGGGAGGTCACTCGTCCATCCGACCGCGGTGACCATCGAGCCAGCCAGGGCGTTCGATCCGCGGTCCCAGAGCGCGGCCGTCAGGGTGCTGGGTCGGCCCGGACCGTCGCAGTCCGCACCCTCCGGGCAGCCGCCGGTTGGGAAGCAGTTGCCGAACTCGTCGCAGGTGAGGTCCGGGCCCATCATTACGGCCACGCCGAAGCAGTTG
The DNA here is from genome assembly GCA_003476595.1 of Acidimicrobiaceae bacterium. Lineage (GTDB taxonomy): Bacteria > Actinomycetota > Acidimicrobiia > Acidimicrobiales > Salinilacustritrichaceae > Salinilacustrithrix. The sequence continues at coordinate 14,605 of DMTU01000168.1, forward strand.
CCGTTCGCATCGCACTGGGTGCAGTTGCCGTTCGAGTCGCACTCCTCCGACACGATCGGGCCGAAGTCCGGCGGCGGCCCGGGCATCGGCATCGGCATCCCGCCACCGGGGAACGCGGCGTTGAACGGCCACTGCTCGCGGAAGGGATCTGCGCCGAAGCGGAACTGGTCGGCACCCTCGACCTCGAACTCGACGGTCTCGCCCGGACCCAGCGACCCCACATCGGTGCTGGCGGCCCGGCCGACGAACACGGCCACCGCGTCGAGGGTGGCACCGGTGGTGTTCGTCACCGTGCCCTCCACGATCCCGTCACCGGTGGCGGTCGCTTCGACCTCGAGGGCTCCGTCGAGGGTCACCGGTCCGCTGGCCCGGACCACGGCGACGCCACCCGCCGCTGCGGGCACGCTCATCTCGACGCCTTCGGGCGTGCGGTGCTGGCGCACCCGCTGCTCCATGCCGAAGCCGAACATCTCGCCCTGCTCGGCGGTCCAGCCGCTCGGCGCCAGCACCGATCGGTCGCCGTCTTCGGTGGCCACGACCAGCCGGGTCGTCGCCATGGGAGCGGGGCCGGTCTCGATCACGTCGATGACGTCGACGGTGGTGCCCTCGGTGCCCCCGTCGCCGCTGACGTACACGGCGCCGGTTGCCACGATGGCCAGCACCGGGATCGCCGCCCACCGCGCCATGGGACGACCGCGCAGCGCGAGGTAGACACCCGGGCCGACCAGCAGCGCGTAGACGCCGATGACGGCCAGCAACCGCGACAGGGGCGGCAGGTCACGACCCAGGTCGAGGGTGAAGACCTCCGACGCCAGGTCCGGGTGCGGGAGGTTGGACCGCACGTCGCCGTCCTCGTGGATGCTCCGGTTCGGCGCCGGGACGACGACATCAGCCCACCGGCCGGCCGCGAGCGCACCATCGGCGGCGACGACCCGGCCCGCGCCGGCTCGTGCGAACCCGTCCGTCGGGTGCATCCCCTCGGGCAAGCTGCTCACC
>DMTU01000178.1:0-529 GCA_003476595.1 Acidimicrobiaceae bacterium
GTGAGCCGGTCGAGTTGCCCGCCGGCGGGGACTTTCCGGCGGTGTCGCTCGAGCAGTTCGAAGGGATGCTGGTGGGTCAGCGGGGTCGCCCTGTTGTGGTGAACATCTGGGCCTCATGGTGTGCGCCGTGCCGCACCGAGATGCCCCTGCTCGACGAGGCGGCGCAGTCGTACGGGGCCGAGGCGGTGATTCTCGGTGTCGCGTCCAAGGATGACCCGGGAGAAGCGCGGCGCTTCCTCGACGACCTGGACATCACGTACCCCAACGTGTTCGACGAATCAGGCCAGATCCGCGTCGCACTCGGGCTCACCGCCTACCCGACGACCTACGTCTTCGGCGCCGACGGGCAGCTCCGCGCCCGGGTCAACGGTGGCATCTCCGAGCAACGACTCGCCGGCCTGATCGAGGACGCGCTGCGGTGATCGACTTCGGCCTCGTCGTCTCCTTGATCGCGGCCATCGGAGCTCCGGCGCTGCTGGCCCTCCGATGGGCCTCGGACGACGACTGGGGCTCGAACTTCCTCGACGAC
>DMTU01000178.1:647-946 GCA_003476595.1 Acidimicrobiaceae bacterium
GACGACGTGACCGTCCCACTCCTGGTCGGCCTGGTGGCGGGCAGGCTCGTGACCCTGGCCCTCGACGACCCGAACTCGATCGGGAGCCTGTCGGACATGTTGGTGATCCGCAGCGGGGTCGAATTCTGGCCCGGGGCGGCCGCGGCCGCGGGAGTGGTGGCCTGGCAGGCGAACCGTGCCGACCGGTCACCACTCGAGCGCCTGGCCGCGCTCGCCCCCCTCGCGCTCGTGGGATACGCGGCCTACGAGGCGACCTGTGTGTTCCGCGACGGATGCCTCGGGCCGGTGTCGCCGGTGGG
>DMTU01000178.1:1181-1524 GCA_003476595.1 Acidimicrobiaceae bacterium
CCTCGCCGGTGCGGTGATCGTGCACCGACTACAGTACCGTGTCCGACCCACGGTCTTGGTCGCGACTGCGGCGGCCATCGTAGCGGCCGTGCGGTCGCTCGGTTCCGTGTGGCTACCGCACGTCAGCGATGGCATGACCCGCCAGCACCGCACCTCCGTCGCAGTACTCGTCGTAGCCACGATCATGGCAGTCCTTCTCCTGGCGTCCTCCCGGAGGGTGCGCACCAACGAACCGGTTGCTTCAGATGGCTGACCTGCGGCCGTCCTCGTCCGGTGATCGCGGCCGGGCCGGTGGAACGATGAGCAGGCTGGGCCGCGCCGCCGCTGGTGCCGGAGCAGACGC
>DMTU01000178.1:1695-6199 GCA_003476595.1 Acidimicrobiaceae bacterium
TCGCCCACCACCGCTCACCAGCCGTGCGCAACTGGCGGCGCTCCCGCCTCTCCGGCGAACGGGTCGGAAGGTTGTGGTGCCGCAGCGGCGGCGATGGCGAGAGCGGTGCTCTTCTGCTGCACGGCCTGGTGGCCACCGGAGACGTCTTCGGGGACACCGCAGACGCTCTCGCCACTGAGTGCCGGGTCGTGGTCCCGGATCTGCTCGGGTTCGGCCGGTCCCTCGACGAGGGCGAGTCGGACTTCGGCACCGAGGCCCACCTCGCCGCCCTCGACCTCGCAGTCAGCGAACTGCTCGGCGACCGCCCCATCGACGTGGTCGCCCACTCCATGGGCAGCGCGCTGGCGCTGCGTTGGGCGGACCGACACCCTGAGCGGGTCCACCGGGTCGTGTGCATCGGCGCGCCGATGTGGTCCTCGTCGAGCAAGGCTGCTGAGCGCATCGCCGCGACCAGCACGCTGGCCCGCCTGTCGATCACCGACCAACGGCTCGCCCATCGGCTCTGCCAGTTCAACTGCGAGCACCGCACCGCCAGCGGTTGGCTGTCAGCGGCCGTGGCGCCACGCTGGCCCATCCCCATCGGCCGCCAGGCAAGCCTGCATACCTGGGGTGCCTACCAACAGACGCTCAACGAGCAGGTGTTCCAGACACCGTGGTCTGAGCTGCTCACCCGCCTCGATGCCGCAGAGGTGGCCGTGCATCTCGTGTGGGGCGACCGCGATCCAGTCGGAGATCCAGCCGTTGCCGCCGAGGCCGGCGAGAACCTCCGACACGTCAGTGTCTCGACCGTCCCCGGCGCAGACCACACCCTCCCCGCGGCCCGCCCCGGGCTGATCGTGGACCTTCTCCAGCGCCGGTAGCCCGTCGACCCGTCGAACCACGTCACTCGAGGGTCGCCGCGAAGCTGCGTGGTGGCAGTCCGGTGGCCCGCTTCTCCGGGTAGGATTATTACGATTGCGTGTCGAATATTGCGACCTGCTACGACTTGTTGTCGTTGATGGTCCGTTCTCGCCCCCCGCTCCCCGCAGTCGGAGTTCTCGTGTCTCGCATCGCTCGCGGTCTCACCGCAGTCGCGGTCGTCGTTCTGGTCGTGGCCGCTTGGCCCACCGTTGCTGGCGCACACACCGGGTTCGAGTCTTCGGAGCCGGCTGATGGCGCCGTGCTGGACGCACCGGTGGATGCGATCACGCTGCGGTTCTCTGGTGCGGCCGAACCGGCCGGGGAGGGCTTCGTGGTCCTCGATCCGGTGCTGGGCCCCCGGGAGCCGACGTCGGTCACCCGATCGGCCGAGGGTGTGTTCGAGTTGGGTTTCGACCCGGCCATCGCCGGGGGTGAGGTCGGTGTGCGCTGGTCGGTGCGGGCACCCGACGCGCATCCGATCGACGGCAGCTTCCGGTTCACCGTCACCGCGCCCGCGGGCGGCTCCACCTCCGGTGCTCTGACTCCGGAGTCGGGGGAGTCCTTGGAGGACTTCCTGGTCGGGGAGCGGACGTCGCCGGGCGGGAGGCTGCTGGCTGACGCATCGAGGTTCCTCTCGATGGGGGCGACGATGATCGCGGTCGGGTTCCTGGTCTTCTGCCTGACGGTGATGCGGGGCACCCGGCGCGAGCTGCGGCTGCTGCTGTTCTGGGTGCGCCGGGCCGGGGTGGTCATCGTGGTCGGCACGGCAGGTGATGCGATCGGGCAGGTGGTGCACCAGGCGGGTGGGTTCGGTGCCGTGGTCGATCCGGGCGCGTACTGGTCGGTGCTCGGCGGGAGCCTGGGAGTGTCGCTGGGTGCGCGACTGGTGGGCGGCGCGATCATCGCGACCCGTGCCCGGCTCGTGATGGTGCATGCCCGTCACGCTCGAGATGTCGTGCGGTCGATCTCGGCCCGGGTGCCGATAGGAGCCGGAGCGGTGCGCGTGGCCGACCGGCCGGACGGTGGCGCCCAGGAGCGCGATCTGGCCTGGGAGCTGGACCGGCGTGGAGCGTTCGCGCTGGTGGGTTTCGTCCTGGTGCTGGTGTCGCACGTGATGGACGGCCACACCGTGACCGAGGGCAGCCGGTGGCTGACCGGGACTGCCTCGAGCGTGCACGTGCTGGCCGCTGCGGTGTGGGTCGGGGGTGTCGCCGCCCTGGCGCTGGTGATCCGGGACCGGTGGCGCCGGGACGAGCCGACCCACTCGCTCGTGATGGTGATTCGCTACTCCGTCGTTGCGACGCTCGCCCTGGCCGTCGTGGCGATGGCCGGCGTCTACCTGGCGGTGGTGATCCTGGGCGCACCGAGCGAGCTGTGGAGCACCGCGTGGGGCCGGATGTTCGTCGCCAAGTTCGTGATCGTCGCCGTCGCAGCCGCCTTCGGGGCGCACAACCACCACGTGATCGTGCCTGCCCTGGAGGTCTCCGAGGAGCACCCCGACGCGGTGGCCCGGCTGCGGGCCACGCTCGTCAAGGAGGTGTGGACCCTCACCGGGGTGACGTTGCTCACCGCCTTGTTGGTGCGGGCCGCCTCCACGGTCTGACCCTCGCACCCGAACCGGCGGCACGGGCTGACCGCGATCCAGGCCCGTCAGGTGACATCGATCGTCATGATCATGCCCGCGTCGTAGTGGCCTTCCTCGTGGCAACCGATCATGACGTTGTCGTCGGCGTGGAAGGTGTGGGTGATCTCGCCGGTCTCGCCGGGCATCACGGTGATGCCGCCTTCCTCGTCTTCGTCGTGACCGCCCGTGTCGTCGCCCATGTCGTCCATGTCGTCCATCTCGCGCATCTCCATCTCGTGCTCTTCCTGAGCTTCTTCGTCGCCGATGAACGCGTCGTGGGCGATGGCGCCCTTGTTGTGGAACACGAAGCGCACGGTCTCGCCGTCCTGGACCTCGACCTGGTCCGGTGAGAACGCGATGTCTTCCATGTCGACCTCGATGGTGCGCGGGTCGTCCTCGGTGCCGATCGTGGCTCCGTCGTCGTCATCGCCGCAGGCGGCCAGGACGAGCGCGGCCGTGGCCACGACTCCGATGAAGAGGGTTGTCGTGCGGCGCATGAGGTTCTCCTTGGTTTGGATTAGTTGTGCGTTTGGACGTACAGGTCCACGACAGCTTGTAGTTGAGAGTAGGTCAGGATCGATTCGGTGAGGCGAAGCGGTGGAACTGTCCGGCGGCGAGAGCGGTGAGACCGGCCAGCCAGGCGAGGGCGAGGACGAGCGCGCCGATCTCGTCGAGGCTGGCGGTGAAGGCGCCGTCGAGGAGCACGCGCACCGAGCCGTGGGCGGGCATGAAGGCGGCCCATGCGGGTGGGGCGGCGTCGAACATGGCGTTCTGGGCGATGCCGATGTCGATGAAGGGCAGGGCGAGCATCACGTAGAGACCGCCGAGCAGGCCGAGCCGTGGCCCAGCGAGCACGCCGATCATTCCGTAGGTGAGCGCGGTCAACACGTTGGCTGCGGCGAAGATCGCCCAGCTGTCCGGGCTGAAGCTGGCTCCGGTTACGGCGAGGGAGACGCCGGTGGTGAGCGCTGCGGCGAACAGGATGACACCCAACCGGGCGGCGAGGACCTCGAGGGGCCGGTACCCGGCGAGCACGAGCCGACGGTCACCCTCGGCCGAACCCAGCGCCACGAACAGGCCCGCAAGGCCGGCCAGGAACCCGACGGTGATGGGGACCATGATCGCTCCGTGCAGGTCGGCCATCGACAGGACCTGCAGACTGCGGGTGCCACCCTCGACGAGTTCGACCGGTGCTGGGTCGTCGGGGGTGACGGCGATGCTGAGGGTGATGAAGGCGACCGGGAGGCCGACGAGCAGGACCCAGAGCACGAGGTTACGGCGGTAGTCGCGGAATCCGTACCGCAGCGCGACCCCGACGCGGTGCCAACCGCCATGAGGGCGCGGGGTGGTGAGGGGGGCGGGTCGGGTCGTGGTCACGAGGGCGGCACCGCCGACGGTGAGGGCGCCGATGGCCCAGAGCACGGACAGGCCGATGTCGCCGATCGGGCCGGCGTGGCCGGAGGCGACGTCGGTGACCACCAGGGTGGGGAAGTGCAGGGGGAAGACCCGCAGGATGGCACCCGTGCCGCCCATGGCGGGCCCGAAGAAGACGTCGAACATCCACACGAACACGACCAGTAGCGAGCCGTTGACCTCCGAGTGGACGAGGGCGCCGACGGCCGCGCCGATCCCCAGGTAGATCAACGCCATCAGCAACGTCACCCCCACGACGCGGGGCGTGTCGGCGATCCCGGTGCGGACGGCGAGCGCCACCAGCGCGCCGATCGCGGCAACGATGGCGAGCGCCAGCGCGGAAACCATCCGCGCGACGACGACGCGCACCGTTCCCGCCCCGGCGGCAGCGAGCCGGCGGTCGGCGTCGCGTGAGCTGGTGACGTGGAAGAACCCGGCGATCCCTGCCAGCAGCGACGCGGCCCAGCCGGCGGTGGCCGCTTCGATGGTGCCGAGGTCGGTGAACCCGCCCAGCACGTCGGCGAAGTCGGCGATCGCCCCGGCCGACAGGGTCACGAACACCACCGG
>DMTU01000208.1:0-3346 GCA_003476595.1 Acidimicrobiaceae bacterium
CCGCGAGTACGCGCTGCACCTCGAGTTCGAGCCCGGCGGTGCGCTCGTCGGCACGTCGATCACCGAGGCCGGGCTCCGCAGCCTCTCCGGCGTCTACCTCGCCGACATCGTCCGCAACGACCGCCACCTCGGTCCCGTCAGCCCGGACGAGGTGCTCGAGGCCGACGACCTGCTGATCTTCGTGGGTGACGTCACCGACGTGCTCGACCTGCGGGCCCGAGCCGGCCTCCGACCGCCGCCGGAGCAGACCGACGTGCTCGACGACGCCCGCGAGCCGCTGTACTTCGAGGCCGTCATCGGCCGTGAGTCGGCGCTGGTCGGTCGCACGTTGAAGGAGGTCGGCGGCCGCACCGGCTACCGGGCCGCCGTGGTCGCCATCCACCGATCGGGCACGCGGGTCGAGGGCAAGCTCGGCGACGTCGAGCTCCACGCCGGCGACACCCTGGTGCTGCTGGCCAGCAGCGACCTGCGCACCGCACGACGGGCGATGGAGGACTTCCTCGTCATCGCCCCGCTCCAGCACGCCGTCCCCGTGATCGGCCGCAAGGCCCGCTGGGTCGCGCTCGCCCTCGCCGCCTTCGTCGCGTGCGCCGGGTTCGAGCTCACCACGGTCTTCGAGGCCGCCCTCGTCGCCGCCGGCGTCGTCGTGGGTGCGCGGGTCGTCAGCTTCGCCGAGGCCAAGCGCTCCATCGACCTCGACGTGATCCTCATGATCGCCGCCGCCCTCGGCATCGGTTCCGCGGTCGACTCCAGCGGCCTGGCCCAGGACATCGCCGACGTCGCCACCGACGGGCTCGGCTTCCTCGGGGTCGTCGGCGTCGTGCTCGGGGTCCTGCTGACCACGAGCCTGCTGACCGAGATCGTCACCAACAACGCGGCGGCCGCGGTCGTCGTGCCCATCGCGATCCGGGCCGCGGAGGCGGTCGATCTCGACCTGCGGATGATGGCCGTGGGCGTGGCGGTGGTGGCCTCGTCGTCGTTCCTGACCCCGATCGGCTACCAGACCAACGCCATGGTCTACGGCCCGGGCAACTACCGCTTCGGCGACTTCGTCCGGGTCGGCGGCATCGTGAACCTCGTCGTCCTGGCCGCCGCCACCACCATGGTCGTGACGCTGGGCTGACCTGGGCCGCGGCAGCCGCCACCGATGGCGTGGCCCGCGGCCCAGAAGCGGGTCCGACCGATGATCCCCCGGCACGGGATCCGTCGGAGGTGCATGATGACGACGATGCAGTCCGATCCGCGCGTGCTCGTGGGGACGAGGAAGGGCCTGTTCACGCTGTCGGGGTCCACCGACCGCCGGCGCTGGACCCTCGGTGAGCCCGAGTTCCTCGGTCACATCATCCACCACGCCGTGGTCGACCCCCGCGACGGCGAGACGGTCCTGGTGGCGGCCAAGACGGGCCACCTGGGGCCCACCGTGTTCCGCTCCTGCGACCAGGGCCGAACGTGGTCCGAGGCCACCCGTCCGCCGGCGTTCCGGGCCGGCGACCCGCTCGGCCGAGCCGTCCGTTCCGTCTTCTGGCTCACCCCGGGACCGGTCGACGAACCCGGGTCCTGGTACGCCGGGGCGTCGCCCCAGGGCCTGTTCCGCACCGACGACGGCGGCGACACGTGGGAACCGGTCGACGGGTGGAACGACCACCCGAGCTGGGGCGAGTGGGCCGAGTGGCCCGACGTCGAGGGCACGCCCGACGGGTCGATGCTGCACTCGGTCAACGTCGATCCCCGGGATCCGGACCACCTCTACATCGGCCTGTCGGGTGGCGGCGTGTTCGAGTCGACCGACGGCGGGTCGGACTGGGCGCCGCTGAACGCCGGCTGCGCCGCCGACTTCCTGCCCGACCCCGACGTCGCGTACGGCCACGATCCGCACTGCGTGCGCGTGCACCCTGCCGACCCCGATCGGCTGTACATGCAGAACCACTGCGGGATCTACCGGCTCGACCGCCCCGGCACCCGGTGGACGCGCATCGGCGACAACATGCCCCGCGACGTCGGCGACATCGGCTTCCCGGTCGAGCTGCACCCCCGCGACCGCGACACGGCGTGGGTCTTCCCGATGGACGGCACCGACGTGTGGCCCCGCACCTGCCCGGACGGTCGTCCCGCCGTCTACCGCACCCGCGACGGCGGCGACTCGTGGGAGCAGCAGTGCGTCGGGCTGCCGGAACGGGGCTGGCTCACGGTCAAGCGCCAGGCGATGACCACCGACGCCGCCGAGCCGGTCGGCGTCTACTTCGGCACGACCAGCGGCGAGGTCTGGGGCAGCGCAGACGAAGGCGGGTCGTGGGCGTGCCTCGCCTCGCACCTGCCCGAGATCTACTCCGTCGAGGTCGCGGGCACCCCATGAGGGTGCGCATCCCCACGCCGCTGCGCTCCTACACCGGCGGCGAGGCGAACGTGACGGCGACGGGCACCACGGTGGCCGACGTGCTGGCCGACCTGGACCGGCAGTTCCCCGGGCTCCGCTTCCGGGTGGTGGACGAGCAGGGCCGGCTCCGGGACCACATGACGGTGTGGCTCGACGGCGAGCGCTGCCGGGACCTCACGACGTCGCTGGACGCGCTCGACGAGCTCGTCCTCATGCAGGCGCTCTCCGGCGGGTGACACAGTGGCCTCCCGCTCCTCCCAACGGAAGGCCACACCACATGCCACGCCAGCTCCACTCGACGGTCACCGACGACGGCACGATCGTGCTGTCGATCGCGGAGGTCGACATCCCCGAGCCGCGCGAGGACCAGGTCGTCATCCGCGTCGAGGCCGCGCCGATCAACCCGTCGGACCTCGGGCCCATGTTCGGTCCGGCCGACCTGGGCACCGTCCAGCAGTCCGGCGACGGTTCCGACCGCACGATCACCGCTGAGATCCCGGAGCGCTTCCGCTCGATGGTGCAGGCCCGCGTCGGTGTGCCCGTCCCGATCGGCAACGAAGGCGCCGGCACCGTCGTCGCCGCCGGCTCGTCCGACGCCGCGCAGGCCCTGCTCGGCAAGACCGTCGCCACCCTGGGCGGCGCGATGTACGCGGAGATGCGGCTCGCCCCCGCCGACCAGTGCCTGGTCCTGCCCGACGGCGTGTCCGCCGCCGAAGGCGCGTCCTGCTTCGTGAACCCGCTCACCACCCTCGGCATGGTCGAGACGATGCGCCTCGAGGGCCACACCGCGCTCGTGCACACCGCCGCCGCGTCGAACCTGGGCCAGATGCTGGTGAAGCTGTGCCTGTCCGACGGTGTGCCGCTGGTGAACATCGTGCGCCGCCAGGAGCACGTGGACCTGCTCGAGTCCCTCGGCGCCACGCACGTGTGCAACTCCAGCGACGACGACTTCCGGGAGCGCCTCACCGAGGC
>DMTU01000208.1:3488-5441 GCA_003476595.1 Acidimicrobiaceae bacterium
CGCCACCATCGGCTTCGACGCCACCGGTGGCGGCACCCTCGCCAGCGACATCCTCTCGGCCATGGAGGTCGTCCAGAACCGCAAGGAGGGCGGCGGCGGGCGCTACGGCTCGACCCGCCACAAGCAGGTGTACATCTACGGCGGCCTCGACCGGTCCCAGACGGTCCTCGACCGCTCCTACGGCATGGCGTGGGCGGTCGGCGGCTGGCTGCTGCCGTACTTCCTCGACCGGGTCGGTCCCGAGCGCGCCCAGCAGCTGCGGGAGCGGGTCGCCGCCGAGATCACGACCACCTTCGCCAGCAGCTACACGGCGACGGTGTCCCTCGAGGAGGCCCTGAGCGCCGATGCCGTGGCCGTCTACGGGCGCCAGGCCACCGGCGAGAAGTACCTCGTCGACCCCACCCGCTGACGTCAGCCCTCGCCGGCTGGCAGCGTGAACGTGACGGTCGTGCCCGACCCCAGCGCACTCTCGAGGTGGACCTCGCCCCCGTGGGCGCGGATGGTGGCGTCGACGATGGCGAGGCCGAGGCCGCTGCCACCGCGGTGCCGGGACCGGGACGGGTCGGCCCGGTAGAAGCGCTCGAAGGCGCGGTCGACGACCTCCGGCGCCATGCCGGGGCCGGTGTCGGCCACGGACAACCGCCCCTGCCCGTCGCCGGCATCGACCGTGACCGTCACGGCCGCGCTCGACGGGGTGTGCGCGAGCGCGTTGCCGACCAGGTTGGCGACCACCTGGCGGACCTTGGCCTCCTCGGCGCGCACCACGACGGGCCCCTCAGCCCGGGTGGTGATCGTGCGGTCCGGGTCGACGGCACGGGCATCGACCACGGCATCCCGGGCGATCGCGGCCAGGTCCACGTCGACGAGCTCCAGCGGCCGTCCCTGGTCGAGGCGAGCGAGCGCGAGCAGGTCGTCGACCAGCCCGCCCATGCGGATGGCCTCCTGCTCGGTGCGGCGCATGGCGTCGTCGAGGGCGGCGGGCTCCCGCAGCGCGCCGGCGCGGTGCAGCTCGGCGTAGCCGCGGATCGTGGCGACCGGCGTGCGCAGCTCGTGGGACGCGTCGGCCACGAACTGCCGGAGCCGCTCCTCGGCGCGCCGACGCTCGGCGAAGCTGGTCTCGATGCTCCCGAGCATCGCGTTGAGGGCCACGCCGAGCTCGCCGACCTCGGTGCCGGGCTCGGCCTCGGGCACCCGCCGGGTGAGGTCCCCGCCGGCGATCGCCGCGGCCACCTCGGTCATCTGCTGCACCGGCCGGACGCCCAGGCGGATCACCCACACGGCCACGAGGGCGAGAGCGCCGAGGATCGCCAGCGCCCCGAGGCCGCTCACCACCACCAGGTTGCGGACGGCGTCGTCGACCGCGTCGAGCGGGAGGCCGATGACCGTGGTCGCCCCGCCGGCCCGGACCGCCACCGGTCGCAGCCGCCAGCGGAGGTCGTCGTCGCCGCTGCCCACCGTGAGGTTCGTCCCCGACTCGACCGCGGCCTGGATCTCCCCGGCCGAGACCTCGGGCAGCGCGAGGTCGGCGCCGCGCAGCCCCGGCGTGAGCACCGTGACGACCGCGTCGTCCCGCACGAACGCCACGAACAGCGACGACAGGTCGCCGCGACGGGGCGGGCCGAGGCGGCCGTCGCCGAACCCGCCCTCGCGCACCGGCTGCACCGCGTCGTCCAGCTGCTCGTCGACCTGGGCGAGCAGCTTGGCCTCCGTCGTGCGGGTGACGAAGGCCAGCACGGCCACGAGGGCGAGCGCGACCAGCGCCAGCGCCGTCAGGACCCGGGCGCGCAGCGTCATCGGGTCACGACTCCCGCAGCGTGTAGCCGACGCCGCGGATGGTGTGGATCAGCTTCGGTGCGACGTCGTCGACCTTGCGGCGGAGGTAGCCGATGTAGGTCTCGACCACGCCCCCCTCGCCGTCGAAGTCGTAGTGCCACACGTGGTCCAGGATCTGGG
>DMTU01000208.1:5562-5914 GCA_003476595.1 Acidimicrobiaceae bacterium
GTCCAGGATCTGGGCCTTGGACACCACCCGACCCTGGTTGATCAGCAGGTAGCGCAGCAGGTTGTACTCCGTGGGCGAGAGCGCGACGTCGACGCCGGCCCGCTGCACGCGGTGCGCGTCGTCGTCCATGCGCAGGTCGGCGCAGCGCAGCACCGAGTCGTCAGGCCTGGCCAGGCCGGCCCGGCGCAGGAGCGCCTGGGTCCGGGCGACGAGCTCCTCGAGGCTGAACGGCTTCACCAGGTAGTCGTCACCGCCGAGCGTCAGCCCCCGCACCTTGTCCTCGGTCCCGTCCCGGGCGGTGAGGAAGAGCACTGGGGTGTGGTCCCCGTCGGCGCGCAGCCGCCGGCAGACC
>DMTU01000187.1:0-323 GCA_003476595.1 Acidimicrobiaceae bacterium
CCTCGGTGAGCCGGGTGAGGGCGCCGGGCGAGATGGCGTTGACGGTGATGCCGTAGCGGGCGAGCTCGAGGGCGGCGATGATCGTGAACCCGGCGATGCCCATCTTGGCGGCGCCGTAGTTGGTCTGGCCGATGTTGCCGTAGATGCCCGACACCGAGGTGGTGTTGATGATGCGGGCGTCCACCTCCTCGCCGGCCTTGGCCTGGTTGCGCCAGTGCTCGGCGGCGTGGCGGGCCGGGGCGAAGGTGCCCTTCAGGTGGACGCGCACGACGGCGTCCCACTCGGTCTCGCTCATGTTGACGAGCATGCGGTCGCGGAGGATG
>DMTU01000187.1:493-2407 GCA_003476595.1 Acidimicrobiaceae bacterium
CGGTCGCGGAGGATGCCGGCGTTGTTGACCAGCACGTCGAGGCGACCGAAGGCGTCCACCGCCTGGTCGACCATCCGCCTGGCGCCGTCCCAGTCGGCCACGTCGTCGGCGTTGGCGACGGCCCGGCCACCCATGGCCTCGATCTCGGCGACGACCTGCTCGGCCGGCGTCGCGTCGGTGCCGCTGCCGTCGGGTGCGCCGCCCACGTCGTTGACCACCACGGCCGCACCGTGCTCGGCCAGCATCAGCGCGTGCTCCCGGCCGATGCCTCGGCCGGCGCCGGTCACGATCGCGACCCGTCCCTCGCAGAGCCCCATCACAGATTCCCCTCATCTCGTCGTCCAGCAGTCGTGGCGGCAAGGTAGTGGCACGACCCCCACATCCGGGACAACGGCACGAACTGCTCAACCCAGCGGGGGAAGCAGCCGATGGTCCTGCCCAGAGGGAGACCCTGGGAGGGAACCGTGCCCGAGAACCGCATCAACCCCGGCCGCGCCCGCATGGCGGCGGCACTCGTCGCCGCCGCCGTCGGCGCAGCCACGTTCGCCACCGCACCCGGCAGCGCCGGCGCTGCTGCACCCGAGCGACCCGGTGCCCCCGCCCAGGTGCTCGAGGAGCGCATGCACGGCGAGGCGGCGATCCGGGCGCTCGGCGAGCGACTGCCCGACGTCGCCCGGGCCAACGGCATCAGCCCCGACGAGCTCCGTCGAGACCTCCGCGCCGACGACGAGCTCTGGCTCGACGAGACCGGCGCCCTGCTCTTCATCGACCAGGGCATCGCCGACCATGCCGAGCCGGCGACGAGCGCCGTCACCGACCCCGCGTGGCTCGACCACCCCACCTCCGAGGCGCTCCGCCTCCACTCCCGGCCCGGCGCGGATCGGGTCATCCACCTCGACTTCGACGGTCACGACCCGGCCACGTCGGGCTGGGACGACAAGACGCCGGCGCAGCCCTACGACACCGACCAGGATCCGACCACCTTCTCGGAGACGGAGCGACGGGCGATCATCGAGGTCTGGCAGCGGGTCGCCGAGGACTTCGCCCCGTTCGCCATCGACGTGACGACCGAGGACCCAGGCATCGACGCCATCCGACGCACCACCTCGAGCGATCAGGAGTACGGGACACGGGTGGCCATCACCCCCACCGCCAGCAACTGCAACGGCTGCGGTGGCGTCGCCTACGTGGGCACCTTCGACGCCTACGGCGGCTCGGACTCCACGGGTTGGTCCCACGACCGGTACCAGCCGGCCTGGGTCTACCTGAACGGGTACTCGGCGAAGTCGATCGCCGAGGCCGTCAGCCACGAGGCCGGCCACAACCTCGGCCTGCGCCACGACGGGACCTCCACCATCGGGTACTACGCCGGGCACGGCGACTGGGCGCCGATCATGGGGGTCGGGTACTACGCCTCGGTCAGCCAGTGGTCGCGCGGCGAGTACGCCGACGCGAACAACGGCGAGAACGACCTCACCGTCATCGCGACCAACGGCGGCACGCCCGCCACCGACGACCACGGCGGCACCCTCGCCGACGCCACCGGGCTGGGGTCCGAGGTCGATGTCGCCGGCCACATCGGGAGCCGCACCGACGTCGACGCGTTCTCCTTCACCACCGGCGGCGGGGTGCTCGAGCTCACGGCGTCGCCGGTCTCGCTCGGCGCCAACCTCGACCTCGCGCTCCGGCTCGTGGACGACGCCGGCACCGTCGTGGCCGACGTCGACCCTCCGGGCCTGGGAGCGCAGCTGGACGCGACGATCCCCGCCGGGACCTACGCCGTGATCGTCGACGGCGTCGGCGCCGGCGACCCCGCCACGAGCGGCTACAGCGACTACGCCTCCCTCGGCCGCTACCGGCTCACCGGGGTCCTCCCGGCGGGTCTCCCCGACGAGCCGGAGCCGGACGTGTCCG